>JBILRW010000027.1:0-19774 GCA_044372405.1 Alphaproteobacteria bacterium | reverse complement strand
CGAAGCGTTTTATTCTTTGTTTTTTAAAGAATATAAAGGCAAAAGGCTGTGCCTTTTGACAGTTGCGCTGGATACCGGATCTGCGTTCGCTGTGCGAGCTTGTCCGGGATGACGTTTGAAATGAACAGCCCTGGGGACAAAAACCCTCTCCCCCCTGGGGAGAGGGCGGGGGAGAGGGGCCGAAACCAAAAAACGTCTCGTTTGCGGCGACGCCCCCACCCTAACCCTCCCCCGCAAGCGGGAGAGGGAAAACCAAAATGAAAACCAAAATGAAAATCTTGTGAAAGACAACGGGTTTTGTTAAGATTCACCTTATTTTCGATGAAAGGCCCGTTTTTTTATGAATCACTTGGACCAGCTCGAGGCCCAGAGCGTCTTTATTATCCGTGAAGCCTTTCGCCATTTTAAAAACCTGGCGATGCTCTGGTCCATCGGTAAGGACAGCAACGTCATGCTGCATCTGGTGCGCAAGGCCTTCGTCGGCCACGTGCCCTTTCCGCTGGTGTATATCGACACGACCTATGACATGCCGGAACTGCTGCGGTTTCGGGATGAGCTGGTGAAAAAGTGGAATCTGGATCTGGTCATTGGCTGCAATGACGAAGCCATTGCCGATGGCATGAACCACACCCGGGGCCGCCTGACCTGCTGCGGCGCGCTGCGGACCGAGGGGTTAAAGCAAACCCTGGCCAAACATAATTTTGAGGCCGTTTTTGCCGGCATTCGCCGCGACGAAGACCCCACCCGGGCCAAAGAACGCGTTTTCTCCCCCCGGGGCCAAAACGCCGAATGGAATGTTAAGGACCAGCCGCCCGAATTTTGGGACCAGTACAAAACGGACCTGCCGCCGGGCACCCACGTGCGCATCCACCCCCTGCTGCACTGGACCGAAATCGACATCTGGTATTATACAAAACGGGAGGAAATCCCCATCGTGAACCTGTATTTTGCCAAGGACGGCAAACGCTATCGCTCGCTGGGCTGCGTGCCCTGCACCTTTCCCATCGACAGCCAGGCCGATACCATCGATAAAATCATCGCAGAGCTGGAGGCCAGCAAAACATCCGAACGCGCCGGCCGCGCCACCGACCAAGAGGGCGAAGATGCCTTTGAGCAGTTGCGATTAAATGGGCATATGTAGGAACCGCTGATCATGGCCGACGATCCCGAAGAAATCGAGGGCAACGTGGAAAAGGTCAGGGGTTTGGTTCTGAAGACGTGTTTTGTGAAGAGGGTTTAGGGGAAAACCTGCAAAGGTCACCGAGAAAAAGAGAGGCCTTTGAAAAACGCCTGAACATGATTCTGCGCAGCTTGGGCGACATTCCCGGCTGTCTGCGACATGGTCTGAAGAACGGTTGTTCCTTCTTTTGAGCTGTTGTTTTTCCAGGAAGAATGAGGGAATTGAACGACATTTACGAATTTCTCAACCCCTTGATCAACAGCTTTATTGACCGTTTTGCTTGCCCATGCGGCTGAGGTGACAGCATTTTTTGTAACATCCGCCATCTGGGTCTGAATGGCCTTTTCCCCGTGATTTTCACGGACACCAGCCGCCCATTTTTGGACATGGCTTTCGGCCATGGCAGCCACGGAACTGACGCCCTGTGCAACCAAAATGGGAATACCCACGGGGGTCGCCATCGCAGCGGTTTTGATAGCTATTTTTGTCATGGCTTTGGCGCCAATTTTGGTGGCTTTTTGAACATACGCATCGCGGGTTTTAGCATCTTCAACGGCATCTGCAGCGGCATCTTTAACGGCCTGCCACGCCTTACCCGTGGTTATGGCCGAGGAAATGGCCAAAAAAGCGTTTGTTGCCGTGTCAAACGAAGTCACGGACATATGAGCTGTGGTTTGGTTTTGTTCGGCTGCTGCTTTAGCAAGATCTCCCGCTTTACTCGTTAAAAAGTCGGAGGCTTTGCTCCAATCGCCATCGCAGTGGTTTTTTATGGCGTCTTTAACAGCATCAACCGATCCACCCCATTCGGGATTTGCATCGGCCAGCGCCTTGTAAAGGGCCTCTGCTTTTGGGGCGTAAACCTGATCCTTAAGAGCCATTCCCCCTTTTCTTACAGCCTCCAGATACTCACTATCGTTCCCCAGCATGTTTTGAACCGCTTGGACTTTTGCAGGATCCACAGGGACGCCACTGGTCACGGTATCGATGAAATGATTAAGGGTCTCGCCAGCCTTTTCCAAAAGGCCTGATTCATGGGCCGCAACACCCAGAGCGGCAACAGTTGTGCCTATCATAAGGGCAGAAACCCCAATCGCATATTTTTTCCAATGCTTGTCGAGATGCTCAGAGACTCGATCGTCCCATGGTTTGACGGGCAATGGTTCTACAACGGGCTCTTTTTCCACAATCTCAGATTCGTCTCGTCCGTTTACGACGGGTTCCACTGCCTCTAAAGGAGGCTTGTTTTCAGGTTCAACGTCAGGGGCAACAGCCTCATGTTCGGGTAATTGAACGGTTTCAGGGCTTTTGAGCTCACTTCCAAAAATACCAGGATAAAGTTTACGGACATCCGTTTCCTTTTTTTTACCAATCCTAGCAGCCTGACGACCCAAACGGTTTAGATTCTTGTCATAGTCCTTCTCAGCCTGATCACGGGCCGCAGTCTCAGTCGTCAGCAGATTATTGAGGTTTTTCTCAGCCTCAGCAATGGGATCTTTATAAGAGTTAAAAAGACCACTGATCACAGAATACATAACCTCGGTGCGCATTTTGTTTTGAGAGGCTTTCCAGGATGCCTCTGTCTCCCCCTTCAGAAGGTGGGTTTGCTGCTTTGTCTTCATGATGTCTTCAATGATGGCTTTCAAGGAATCATTCTGATCCTTGGCATTCTGTAAAACAGCCAGAATCTTGGGGTCGTCCTTACTATTTTCCAGGTTCTCTCTGACTCTTTTAAAAATTGCAAATTTCAGTTCGTTTGTTAGCTCAGCAGTTGAGGTGGCATCACCCCCGTTGGCGTGGTATAACTCTTGAATCAGTGTCCAGCCCGCTTTGGCATGTGTTTCATAACTTTGGTATTTTTCACGTTCTGTTTGGTAGTATTTTTTCTCCCTCTCTACAGTTTTAGGTATATCTGAGACTGTTTTAGAGTTATCGTATCCATAAAATCTTTCCTCGATCTCCTCCGCCGATGAAGCAAGGCCGTTCAGAGTAAGATCTTGATCTTCCCATTCCTGGAAAATCGCTGCGATAATCTTTCGATTATCAGAAATCTCTTGGGCGGCTTCTTTCGCGGCATTGCTGATGTCTTTTTCTACATCCAAACTGTTGATTGCATACTGAAGGTCCTTGGCAGTGTTATAGTCCCTCTTTCTGTAATAATCCTCATAACTCTTCCCCATGGATTGTATACGGTTGAGATGGTCTGGATGAAGGGCGCTTTTCACATCGGCAGTCAGCGTTACCAACGTTAGCCGCAGGTTGTGGAGCGCCAACTCATCATCTGCTTTTTGAATACTGCGCGAGGTTTGCTTTTGGTAGTCACCAAACGTTTGAGTCTTTCCGGTAATATAGTCGTCATCCAACTGAGAACGGGTGTGTCTGGTATCACTCTCTAAAAGGTTTTTAATGTCTTTCTGTATCGTGTCACCCGGTATCCCATTATCTTTGAGGGCCTGGTGTAACGTTGCCACCTTTTCCGAAAGCGTCTGCAGGTTTTGGCCATAGGCCAAAGCATGGTCCATCCCCTCTTTCCCCCTGTGGGCAAAAATGTGATAAAAATTTTCGGGATCACGCACAAAATAATTTTCATGATAGGAGCTACTGGGATCCAAACCAATGATCTTAAGGGCTTCGTTATATGCGTTAATCTGTTGAATAAATTCACTCTTTTTACTCTTCTCTCCCTGTACAAAAGTCGTGTAATTCGCCAGGGCGGGTTCGTAGATCTCTTTGATTTTTAAGTAAAAATTTTCGAAGTAAGTTTTTTGAGTCTTGTTGTCAATGGTATCGTTATTGCTTCTCGTTTTTTGGGGATTAATCTCATTAAGCTGGTAAGAAAGGTCAGGATTCTGCTCTAAAAAAGATTTAAAGGCCGGGTCAGCCGCGATGGCCGTCTCAACGTCGTTGAGGAATGCAATCCCCTCCCGATACATTTCCCATTTGGCTTTTTCTTGTTGTAACTTTAGCGGGTTATAGGACCAAGAATCCCGCCAAGTCGCTTTCCACCCGGCATTTTGACTTTGCATTTCCTTTTGGATATCAAAAATGTCCTGTTTTGTCTGTTGGCAAGATTGAAACCATTCTTTAACACTTAGTGAAGGTTTCTTATCGGCCTTGGCCTTGATCTGATACTGGGCGTATGATTTGAAAACATTGCAAAATTCCTTCAAAGCATCAGAAGCGGAATCATAATATCCTGATGATTTTGGATCCAGAGATTTTCCCACGCTGATAAGGTATAAATCGAAGGCATCCTTAACTCCGTTATCTTTCTCAGCATCAAGCCGTTTGTATAATGTGGTAAAATTCCTTGCTGTTTCTAAACCTTTATTATTACTATCTAGGATTGTTTGGAAGTCGTTACTGTGTGATGCGTTGTATTCATCCGTATCAATACTCAGTCCCAGGGTTTCGAAAGCGTCTTTTTTAGCTCCAATATAATTTGTTCTGGCTCTTGTAACCTGGATCGATTCTCCTGAATTATACCAAGAGGGCTTATCGGGAGATGCTCTCGTAGCGGATCCTGCTACTGCGCCATTTGAATCATAATCTGCCCTTTTTTGATCATCAGACAGGACTTCATGCGCCTCGTTGACATCTTTGAATTTTTCCTCGGCGCCTTTATCCCCTGGATTCAGATCAGGATGGTATTTTCGCGCCAACTTCCGGTAGGCCCTCTTAATCTCCTCCTTGGTGGCCGTTTTGGAGAGACCCAGAATATCATAATAAGTTTGATCAGCATCAGCCATTAAAAAAAGGACCTATTCCAGGGAACATAAGCCAATTTAACATAATTTTCATCAAAAAGACAATGAAAAATTTTCACCCCCAACTACCCCCTTCCCCCGCCCGCGGGAGTATGCTAAAACCAAGGCATCCCCTGGATTTAAAACCCATCAAACCCTGGAATTTTTTATGAAAAACGCCTATTCCTTATTGAAAACCCTGGCTGTTGTGGGGGTGTTGTCTGTTTCGTTGGCTGCGTGTGAAACCACACAGACGGGTTCCCCCCAGACAGGGGCCGCCGCCACAACCGATTTTAACAGCGTCGCGGCCTATCCCCGGCCCACCGTGACCCATGTTTATGCGTCCCAATTCGATGTTAACCCACAGGCCAGCGCCCGTCAGCGCCGCCTGTATGTGGATTTGATTAACGTGTCCACGGGCAAAGACGGCTACGCCCCCCGTTACTTTGTAATTTCTGCCGGAGAGGATGATGTCACCCTGGTTGCCGTGGCCGCCCAGAGAAAATACCTGGAAAACATCTATCAGGCCCGCGCCGGTCTACACCGTTTTGGGGCCAGTGCCCGTCTGCTGCCCTTGCTGCAGGGGCAAAGGGAAGCTGGCGATTACAACACCCTGGATCTTCTCTACCACTTGGGCTTTAAACGCCTGGTCTTAACCAACGGGGAAGACTTCACATACCGCATTGATTTGGAAAAGAAAAAACCTTAATTGCTGCGCATTTCTAATACAGGGGGCCCCCATGGTTAACATTCGTGATCACGTCGCGGAGGTCCCCAATTTCCCCAAACGGGGCGTTACCTTTTACGACATTTCGGGGATTTTGGCGAATCCCGCCGCCTGGGCCTATACCATTGATACCCTGGCCGAGGCCATTGCGCCCCATCGCCCCAAATTATTGGCGGGCATTGAATCCCGGGGGTTTTTGCTGGCTGCGCCCTTGGCCTATAAACTGGGCTGCGGCTTTATCCTGATTCGCAAGCGGGGTCGTCTGCCCGGGCGCACAATCTCCTATACCTATGATTTGGAATACGGCACCGATACCCTGGAAATTCAATCGGGTCGTATCGAAACGGGGGATACCGTTGTGGCCGTGGATGATATTTTGGCCACGGGGGGGACGCTGTCGGCCAGCGTTAAACTGCTGCACCAATGCGGCGCCACCGTTCCCATGGCGGCTGGCATTATGGAATTATCCTATCTGGGCGGCCGTGAACGACTTGGCCTGCCGTTTCATGCGTTGATGGCGATTTAGTCTCACTCCGGCTTGTAATCACACCAGCGGTTTAATCCGGCATCGACCTCGGCAAAGGAAACGCTATCTCTGGACCAACTGTCTGAAAATTCCACGCCTTTGCTTCTGGGTTTTTTATTGTCGCTTAGTGCATCACAGCTAATGGTCATAGCGTTACGCACCCCATCGCCTGCAATGTAAACCTCGTCTGGGGAAAACCCATTAAGCACCTGACTAACTTCCAGGGACAGATCACCCGCATAACGGGCCAAAAAGGAAATTTCCGCCTCACTGTTTATTTTTTTAATCATCACGGTGCCCAACTGGGAAATCAGTGCGGGGGGTAAACTGGAGGGAATTTGGGTAATAATGCCCAAACTGATTCCAAATTTACGCCCCTCCATGGCCATTTGTTCCCATAGGGACTGGGTTTTTTGGGAAAAACGATTTTTACTCTCCCCTAAATAACGGTGGGCCTCATCCATCACCAGCAGAACGGGCATATTCAAATCCCGTGACCACTGTAAAAAATCAAACACCAACCGACTGATGGTTGACACCACCACCTGAGAAACCTCCAAAACCATACCCGATGTATTGATTAGCGTGATGGGTTTACCCGCCACGGGAATGCGTAAAAGGTTCGTCAAAATATCCCGCAGATCTTGGCTGTGTCCCATTCGGGGAAATAAAAATTTATAACGGGCATCGCTACGGACCGCCAAAATCCTCTGACGCATCCGACGCAAAACCGAAACCTTGATGGATTCATTCAGCGATCCTAAACGCTCATCCAAAATTTGGATCAAATCACTCATGCGATAGGGAACAGGGGAATCCACCGTAATCCGAGATGTACCATGGTCTGTTTGACCAAAAAATCGGTGGCGGGCTCCAACGACAATGTCGTTTAAAACCTCTTCTTCAACGCTCAGTGTTGGCGATTGAGGATCCAAAAAAATACGACTGGTTTCTTCCGCATTCAAAAGCCAATAGGGTAAAAAAAAGTTTTGCTGGTCGATAATATCAATAATATTAGCGTTTCCATTAAAGGCTGCCTCGTATTCCCCATGGGGATCAAACAAAATACAATGGGCCTGGGGCATGGCCTCCATCAGTTTATGCATCAATAAGCTCACCATTGTGGATTTACCACTGCCACGGTTGCCAAAAATCCCAAAATTTCCCCCTAAAAGGCGATTGATCAGAATATTGGCCGGAACATTTTTAGTTTTGCTAATCTGGCCCAAGCGAACATAGGGTTCGTCAACATCACTAAAGAGCGACAACAGATCTTCTTCCGTCGCGGGGATAATGTCTGCCCGAATCATAATGGGGGAGGATATCCCCCGTTTGAAATTCATTTTGCCGTTCGGGTTGTTAATAATTTCGCCTTTCAACAAAATGGTCGCCAAAAAATCCCGATTGTCCATCATGTCAATTTTGATCAAAATACCCAGCTGGGCCTTCATCCCTGACTGTAAAATGACAAAAGAACCTACCGTCAACGGCATATCCCCATTGGCAAAAATCGTCGCCTTGACATGGGTGCCACTAATGGCAACAACATGCCCTATTTTTTTGGCGCTTTGATCCGAAAAAAAAGTACGGGTTTGAGGGGCATTCATCGTAAACTGCTATTATTTTGTATTCAGGAACCGCACTCTTACCATAAAAAAAAAGGGTTAATATAGGATGAGCGGGGAGCACCTGTATTGGCCCGTCATTGCGAGCGCAGCGAAGCAATCCAGAAATGTTGGCAGCGACCATGGATTGCCACGCCTCCTGCGGAGGCTCGCAAAGACGAAAGGTTGAGGTTTTTAGAGGTACCCTCTACGAATCCGAAACCACAGCATGACCAGCATCCGACATTTGCTTTTGCAGTGTTTCCAGCTTTTCCTTGGCCAGTGTCAATAAAGCAATGGCCTTTTCCGTCATTTCCTTTTTTTCAGGGGTCTCTGAAACAACAGGCACAACAACGTCGGAGGTCTCCCCCGAAAACAAATCCCGGGCGCGGGCAAGAATTTGAGCCTTCGTCATGGTTTTTAAAAATTTTTGGGCGCCCCGAATGGTATAACCCTGGTGGTGAAGCAAATGCTGAATATACCGCAGAATCAAAATATCTTCCTCACGATAAAATCGCCGGCCCCCCGACCTTTTCATGGGCTGGATCTGGTGCATCTTTGTTTCCCAAAATCGTAAGACATGGGAAGGCAAACCCAGCATCTCGGCGACCTCGGTAATGGCGTGGTACATCTTACCCTCTAACTTCCATAAACCGTTTTTTTTATTGTTTTTCAATGGCAAAACGCTTAAGAAGCAGGCGCATTCATCCGTTGACGCAGTTTATTGGACGGATGAAACGATACCACACGACGGGCAGAAATTTTGGCCTCAATCCCTGATTTGGGATTCCGTCCGATACGTTCGGCCTTATTCAACAAACGAAAGGTACCAAAAGAAGACACTTTAACATCATTGCCGCCCTCCAGGCCAGACAACAGACCATCAATGATTTTTTCAATAAACTGGGCCGATTCTGCCCGTGATAATCCAATACGATTGTGAAGGGCATCCGCCAATTCAGCACGGGTTAGGGTATTCTGATAAAAGTCTTCGGGTTTTTGGGTCGCAGCCATAAATTTCACAACGCATTGAAAAAAATTAACAAGAAACACCTTTGCGCGAAACCTGAAAAAAGTAAAGATGCTTTTTGTGATTTTTTTGCCCCACCCCCAGCGATTTCATCCGCCCCCAAAAAATAATCCCAAAAGTGACATGTGTCACATACGGTTGGGGGGGGGTATGGTATCTCTGTGATTGTTTGATTCATTTTTGATGGGGATATTACAGTGTCTGACAGCAATTACGTTTTACCACAAGCAGTACAAAAAAAGATCAACTCTTTAAATTTCTTTCTTCCGTAGGGGCCTTTCAGGAAGTCGCTCTCTCCTGTCAGAACGCGGGTGTTGATCTGGGGCCGTTAGGGGAAAAACTGAAGTCTGTGAAGGAGGTTCAGGAATATCTTAAGGGACAAAAAACCCTATAGATTTTCACCCGTTCTTGGGGTAGGATTGCGCCTTCGATCATCAATGCTTTATTTAGGGAATGGCCGTTTATGCAGGTTTTTTACGATCAAGACGCGAATTTGGACCTTATCACTGGCAAAACCATTGCCATTATCGGCTATGGTAGCCAGGGGCACGCCCACGCGCTGAATTTGCGCGACAGTGGCGTGAAAAACGTCATTATCGGATTGCAAAACGGATCCGGCAGTGCCGCCCGCGCCCAGGCGGATGGGTTTAAGGTTCTCACCCCCGCCGAGGCCGCCAAAGCCGCCGACATCACCATGATCCTGGTCCCCGATGAAAAACACGGTGACTTGTACACCCAGGACCTGGCCGAAAACCTGAAAAAGGGATCCACGCTGGCTTTTGCCCATGGCTTTAGCGTCCATTTTGGCACCATCGTTCCCCGCGCGGATCTTGACGTGATTATGGTGGCACCCAAGGGCCCCGGTCACACCGTGCGCGGCGAATATCTCAAAGGCGGCGGCGTTCCCTGTCTGATTGCTGTTTCCCAAGATGCCTCTGGCAAGGCGCTGGACATCGCCAAAGCCTACGCCAAGGGTGTCGGCGGCGGAAAATCCGGGATGATCGAAACCACCTTCCGCAATGAATGCGAAACGGATTTGTTTGGTGAGCAGGCTGTCTTGTGCGGCGGCGTCTCTGCCCTGATTAAGGCCGGCTATGAAACCCTGGTTGAGGCCGGCTACCCCGAAGAACTCGCCTATTTCGAATGCCTGCACGAGGTCAAATTGATCGTGGACTTGATTTACGAGGGGGGCCTGAGCAACATGCGGTACTCCATCTCCAACACCGCCGAATACGGCGATTACAAAGCGGGCCCGCGTATTGTCACCGACAAAACCAAAAAGGAAATGAAAAAGCTCCTCACCGAAATCCAAACCGGCCAATTCGCCCGGGACTGGATTGCTGAAAACCAAACGGGGGCATTATCCTTTAAGGCCACCCGCCGCATCGAACAAGAACACCCCATCGAAACCGTGGGCCAGCGCCTGCGCGCCATGATGCCGTGGATTAAGAAAAAACCCCTGGTCAGGGAATCCGAACGTCAGGTGGCGTAGGCAATCTCTGGCACCCTCTTTGTGTTGTGTCCTGTTTAGCGTATTGGGTCGTTTTTGGTCATGTCTTTTGTTTCTGATCAACGCGCTCCCTCAACATATTTTATTGCCCATCGTGGCAATGTCGCTGGAAAAGGCCACGAAAAGGAAAATACAATTCCCATACTCGATGAGGTTGCTCAGGCGGGCTGTTCGTTGATGGAAATAGACGTGCGGCTTACCCATGATGGTCATGTTGTATGTTGGCATGACCACGATATCACCATCAACGGTGCTCTGACGCCTATCATAAATGTTTCCCTTGCAGATATTAAAAAGTACCATCCTGAAGTCTGCACATTGACCGAAATGCTCGAGGCAGCTGCGGCAAAAAAAATCCGTCTGGTTATTGAAATGAAAACAGGAATGGCGGGGGTTCGTAGCCTATGGGAGGACTCTTTAAACCAGAAATCCAAGAAGTGGGTAAAGGATCTCGAAAAAAAATTGGGCAAAGCTGTTGGAAATAGTGTCGCGGAACACCTTGAGAAAAATCATCAGGCTACCCCGCCCTACATTATCACCAGTTATCAAAAATTATCCGTACGGGCTGCCCGCAAACAATTATCAAATCATCGTGAAGGTATTTACTTTACAAAAATGTATTGTGATCTTCCGAAGAAATGGCAAGAAAAATGGTATCGTAATTCAGATGGAACTATAGGCAAAAATAGGTATGATGGTATACATCTTTGCCTTTCTGGGAAGCTCACCAAAGCTAACTTTGAAAAGTTGTGCACAATACGTGACACAATCGGAAATCATGCTTTACTCATCGTGTTCACCGTTGATGACCTCGAACAAATAGCCACACTGCAACAACTTTCCGGCCTTTACTACCCCAACCATATTATCACAAATTGTGCGCAGGAAGCGCAGCAACAGCGAGAAAATCTTCCGTATCCACTATTGTTGTTTGAAACCACCGCTGCCCATACCCAATAGCCCAGCCCACTTTGGGTGGGGAAGGGGAGGCTATTCCTCCCCCTCATCATCCTCCGCCTGCACAATCCCGCCGGCAATCCAGGCGGCCATGTCGGATTCGGTCACTTCCCCCGTGGCGATACGGGGCATGATGTCAAAGCACTCTTCATCCGTGCGCACAAAATGATAGCCGTTCAGCTCTAAAAACAATTCCACGGCGATAATCGCTGTTCTTTTGTTGGCATCCAGGAAAGGATGATTGCGCGAAATGCCCACGGCATAGGCTGCCGCCAAACGGGCCACCCCCGGATTTTCATAAACCGCCAAGTTCTGAGGACGGGCCATGGCCGATTCCAGCAGGTTTTCATCCCGTATCCCATACAGACCTCCGTGCTCTAAAATTTGAGCATCGTGCGCGGCGCAAACAACATCTTTATCTAACCAAATCCACATAACCCTAAGCCTTTGCTAGTAATTTTAATAACTTACGACGTCTTTTCATAATCAAATTCGCCACCTCCATTTGCACATCATACCCCGCATCAAAGGGGGCCACGCGCCACCCATCGCCCCGACGATCCACCGTCAGGCGATCCCCCTTGGCGAGCTTCATCTCCTCAAGCAATCCCTTGGGCAAAATCACCCCCAAAGAATTCCCGATCTGTGTGATTTTCAGTTCCATAATGATCCTCCGGATTAAAGTTATTATTTATGTTATAACAAAGGGGAGGGGGTGTCAAGGATGTTTGATCTAAGGGCCCTCCTTGCCACCCTAAAAAATTGACAGTCCCTACTACAAATGCCCCTTTTCTCGTCATGCTGCGCGTAGTCGCAGCATCCAGGTGGATTCCGCGACTGCGCGCGGAATGACAAAATATATTATTTTTCAATAGCTTTTGAGCTACCAGCGCCGTTCAACTCTTGTCCCTCAAAATCCCGTAGGGCGGTAAGAGGCCCCCCCTAAAAAAGATGACACCCCCCTGAGCCCATGGTAAACCTTGGTGGCAATCCTTAACCACAACCAGGGCTTTTCTATGATCCCCAACCGATTTTCTGCCATTCCGTTGACCGTGGGCCCGCTGCATTTTATTGGCATTGGGGGGATTGGGATGAGTGGTTTGGCCGAGGTTCTCCACCATCTGGGCTATACCGTTCAGGGATCGGATATGTCGGATAACGCCAACGTGGCGCGACTGCGGAAAATGGGGGTTAAGGTCATGACCGCCCATGATCCGGCCAATGTTGCGGGGGCGGGGGCGGTTATCGTTTCCTCCGCCGTGAAAGAAACCAATCCCGAATGGGTAGCGGCCCGGGCGGCCCGCATTCCCGTCATTAAACGCGCCGATATGCTGGCGGAGCTGGCCCGTTTCCGATCCACCATTGCCATTGCCGGCACCCACGGCAAAACGACGACAACGACTCTGGTGGCGTGTCTGCTGGATGCGGCGGGGCTGGATCCCACCATGATTAACGGGGGGATTGTCAATGCCTATGGCACCAATGCCCGTTTGGGTTCGGGCTCTTGGCTGGTGGCGGAGGCCGATGAATCCGATGGAACGTTTTTGCGCCTGAATGCCGAAATTGCCGTTGTCACCAACATCGACCCCGAACATTTGGATTATTATGGGACGGAGGCCGCCCTTCACCAGGCCTTTGACCAATTCATCCACCAAGTCCCCTTTTACGGCGCCGCCGTTTTGTGCCTGGATCATCCGGTGTTACAGGCCATGGTGCCCCATGTGACGGATCGTCGCGTTATTACCTATGGCCTGCATCAACACGCCATGGTGCGGGGATTCAATATCACCACCGAAAGCAACGGTACCGTTTTTGATGTCACCACACCCACGGGACGGATCGAGAAACTCTCTATCCCCCTCATCGGTCAACATAATGTTCAAAATGCCCTGGCCGCCCTGGCCGTGGCCCATCAAATCGGTATTTCTGAGGATGCTGTGCGTCGGGGATTTGCCGCCTATCAGGGCGTCAAACGACGCTTTACGAAGGTCGCCGAGGTCAAAGGCATCACCATCATCGATGATTACGCCCACCACCCCACCGAGATAGATGCCGTTCTTTCCGCCGCCGCCCTCGTCCCCAAAGCCGGCCGCGTCATCGCCGTTGTCCAGCCCCACCGCTATTCCCGTTTGGGCAGTCTGTGGGATGCTTTTGCCACGGTGCTGCTGAAAACCGATGCGTTGGTTCTGCTCCCCGTTTACAGCGCGGGGGAAGAACCCCTGCCTGACATCACCCACACCCACTTGGCCGCGCACCTCCGCAGCCTGGGCCATCCGGCGGTTTTTGATGTGGCGGATCCCGGGGCTGCCGTAGAAACCCTAAAAACCATCGCCCACGCCGGGGATATGATCGTTTGCATGGGGGCCGGCAACATCACGGCCTTTGCCCATCAACTGCCGGAGGTGTTGTAGGGAGGGGGGGTTGATGGTCTGAAACAAAAGAATAAAAAATGATTGCCAATTATAGTTGGCTGTGTTACAATCAATGCAAAGATTATGAATAAACCCGTTACACCCAAAACGATAACTTTTTACGCCGATGAAGCCGGGCGAGAGCCATTTTCGGTATGGCTAAAGAGTCTCCGCGACAGCAGAGATCGTCGCCGCGTTATTGCCCGTTTGTTTCGCTTAGAGCAAGGGCATTATGGCGATGTGAAATCTTTGGGCGGTGGTGTTCATGAACTGCGGCTGTTTTTTGGCCCTGGATATCGTCTCTATTTTGGGGAGGATCAAGGGCATATTGTGGTTCTTCTTTGTGCTGGTGACAAAAACACACAGCCAAACGATATTGAAACCGCGAAAGCGTATTGGAAGTTGTATCAGGAGGATAAATGATGAAACAATACCGCACCTTAGACGAAGTGACGGAAAACTATTTCCGCGACCATCCCGAAGAAATTTCCCTTTTCATTGAAGAAATTTTCGAAGAATACAACGAACACCACGATACAGGGTCTTTGTTGGCCCAGCTTCGCGTCATCGCCCGGGTAAAGGGCCTTTCACAGCTGGCCGAAACTGCGGGCATGACCCGCCAAGGACTGCAAAAAGCCCTCTCCGCCAAGGGCAACCCCAGGCTGGATACCCTGGGCGTTATCCTGGGCGGCATGGGGTATCGGTTGGCTGTGAAGCCGGTGTAGGGAGAAATTTCCCCATTGCGAATGATTCTCATGTGCGTTATGCTTGGGTGACTTGAATCATTAAGGAACCTCTCATGATGCGTTTTGTCTCTCGTTTTTCACTGTTAACGGTTTTGGCTGTCTTGGCCCTGGCGCCGCTGGCCCGTGCCGAAAGCCCCGTCTATAACCTGGACATCAAAGATCACACCTTTACCCCAGAAACGCTGACCGTTCCCGCCAATACGCCCTGGATTCTGGTCATTAAAAACCACGACAAAACCCCCGAGGAATTTGAAAGCCAGGACCTGAACCGCGAAAAAATCATCCCCGGCGGCGGCGTCGTTCGCATCAGCATGGGTGCGCTAAAGCCCGGAACCTATCCCTTTGTGGGGGAGTTTAATGAGGATAAAGCCAAAGGCCAGATCGTTGCTCAATAACCTGAATTCTTAAAGGATCCCCTATGCTCCCCACCGCCACCATTGTTTTTCGTGAATTTTTGGAAATTGCCCTGGTCATCAGCCTGGTTATGGCCGCCACGCAGGGCCTTCCCGGACGGGCGCGCCTGATTTTAACGGGCCTCGGTCTCGGGTTTTTGGGGGCGGGGGTGATTGCCTTTTTCACCGACACCCTGGCGGCCTCAGTCCATGGCACCGGCCAGGATATTTTCAATGCGGGCGTGTTGTTTGTGGCCGTGGGCTTCCTCAGCTGGACCGTCATTTGGATGAAACATCATGCCAAACACTTGTCCCATCACATCCGCAAAGTCGGCTCTGAAATTGTGGCCGGTGAAAAATCCCAGTGGGTTCTGGTGACCGTCGTTGCCCTGGCGTCGCTCAGGGAGGGCGCGGAGATTGTCCTTTTCACCTATGGCATGGTGGCCTCGGGTCAGTTTACCTGGTCATCCATTCTGGCCGGGGCGGCTTTGGGGGCTGTCGCGGGCATTGTGGTGGGGTCGATGTTGTATTTGGGATTGTTGAAAACGGCGCGGCGGCATTTGTTGGCCGTGACCAGCTGGCTGCTGATTCTCCTGACCGCCGGTATGGCGGCGCAGGGGGCGTCTTATCTGATTGCCGCCGGTTTGTTGCCGGATCTCATTCCCCAGATGTGGGATACCTCGAACTTCATTTCAGGCAAAGGTCTTTTGGGTGAAACCCTGGGGGTTTTGATCGGCTACACCCCGCGCCCCTCGGGAATGGAGGTTCTCTTTTACATCGCCGTTGTGGCATTAATTGCCCTGTTCATGTACCGCCCTTGGCAGCGCACCGCACCGGGCGGGGCTAAGTCCCTGAACGCATGACCCCCGATTCCTTTCGCGCCCCCCTTTGCGTTTCGGGGGAGGATCGCCTGACCTTCCTCCAGGGACTCATCACCCAAAATGTTAAGCCCCAGGACGCCCCCACCTATGGGGCCATCTTAACCCCCCAGGGCCGCGTCCTGCACGATGCCCTGATGTTTTACACCCCCGAAGCGGTTCTTTTGTTTGTCGAAAAAAACCGCCGGGATGATGCCCTAACCCTGCTGAATCGTTATCGCCTGCGGGCCAAGGTGACCCTGAGTGCAGACCCCCTGGTTCTCTATCGTGGGGAACATTTTTCTGAGTCCACCCCCTTTCCCGATCCCCGTCATCCCGCCCTTGGGTGGGTGGGATATGGACCCGGGGAATCCTCTGCCACCACCAACAACCTGACCTGGTACCACCAGGCCCGTTTCCGGGAAAAAATCCCCGACGGTTCCCTGGACATGCCGGTGGGCGAGGCCCTGCCCCTGGACTATGGCCTGGATCGTTGCCACGGCATTGCCTGGGACAAGGGATGCTACATGGGCCAGGAAGTCACCGCCCGCATGCATTACAGGGCCTTAATCAAAAACGAATTGGTGATCGTTTGCCTGACGCATCCTGAAACCGAAAACACCCTACCGCCGGCGTTTTCTGATCTTTCCGATCATCAGGGCCGCAGCCAGGGCCTCATGGCCTCATCCCAGGGGGCAGGGCAGGGGGCCCTTGGCCTGGCCTTGGTGAAAAAAGACACATCGTGGCCGCTGAACGCAAATAACATCTCTATCACGCAAAAACACACCCCTTCCTGATACCTGTCACCCGTTACCTGTTACCTATTACCTGACCCCTAAACCCCTGACCTTAACCCATCTAGAATCAGGGAACTCATTTGGCTTTGACTCAGGCCAAACCTTGAATCTGAATCATCCTCAAACTCCATAATCGAGGCTGAATTTTGCGCCGACAGCCCTTGAAGTGACGAAAAAGACGACGCCACCTGATCCCTGACCTCTTGCCGCAACAGGGATTTCAGCTGGTTTTCAAACAGGCTTTGCACCTCCTCCCGAATTTGGGCACGGATGCCATCCATTTCATCGGACAAACGGCCGATTTTCCGTGTTTCTGTGGGGGTGGCTTCGGTTAAATATTTTGACATGATGATTCTCCTTGGTTGTGTAAATAAGGCTGATACCAATTCACTTTCAAAAATAGGTGAAATCTCGTCGTCATCCCGGACCAGATCCTGCGAGCGCCGAGCATGACGGAGTCTATTGGCCTTTTTTTGAAAGTGAATTGGTATGAGTTGGGTAAAATATCAGTTTTTGCTAGAAAAAATGATTAGTACCTAACATATACCCATCGCAGATAGAGAGTATCGGTAGGCGAGCGTCGCCGCAGCCGAGTGCCGTGTACGAAAGGTACACAAACGGCGAACGCGCAGCCAGTGATACTTTCCAGATGCGATGGGTATATTGATTCAAATAATATATTTATCGCAAAGGGCACTATGTTTCTCACTGGCAGGGGGAAAAAATGAAGATATGCCACGAACCTCTGAGACAAAACCCTGAAACAAAACCCCTTGGCAATCCCCCCATTTTACGTCACATTCCCCTCACCACTCACCACTCACCACTCACCATGCCCTGCGCCATCATTGATTACGAATCCGGCAATCTTCACTCCGTGCACAAAGCCGTGCTGGCGGCGGCGGGCCCCAGCGATACGGTGGTGGTGACGTCGAATCCGGGAGACATTCTGGCGGCCAGTCATCTTATTTTGCCCGGCGTGGGGGCCTTTGGGGCGTGTTTCCAGGGGCTGGTGGAGAGGCCGGGGCTTTTGAATGCCCTGTCCGAGGCCGTTTTGAAAAAAAAAGTCCCGTTTTTGGGCATTTGCGTAGGCATGCAGCTGCTGGCCAGTGTGGGGTATGAACATGGCCTTCACCACGGCCTGGGCTGGATTCCGGGGGAGGTTGGGGCGATTCCCAAAGCTACTGATCTGAAAATCCCCCATATGGGGTGGAATACGTTAACCTTGGCGGCCCCGCACCCTGTGCTGGATGCGTCTTTTGACGGTTCCTCTGTGTATTTTGTGCATAGCTATCACGTTACCCCAAAAAATCCGGCGGTGACCTTGGCCACGGTGGATCACGGCGGGCCCCTGGTGGCGGCGGTGGGGCAGGGGAATATCCTGGGCGTTCAATTCCACCCTGAAAAAAGTGGCCCGGTGGGATTGCGTCTTTTGCAAAAATTCATACAATGGGACGTATGATTTTTTATCCAGCCATTGATATCAAAGACGGTCATTGTGTGCGCGTTCGCCAGGGCGATCTGTCGGACGCGGATGTGTATCATCGTTACCCCCCCGATCAGGCGGCTTTTTTTGAGGACCAAGGGGCCCGATGGCTGCACGTGGTGGATTTAGAGGGCGCGGTGGAGGGCATTCCCCACCAGGCGCGCCTGATGCGGGAAATTGTGCGCCGCACAAAATTGTCGGTGCAGGTGGGCGGTGGCATTCGGACCTTGCGCGATGTTGAGGAATGGTTTGCCGCCGGCGCCGCCCGCGTCGTGGTGGGGACCATGGCCCTGACGGATCCCGATGTGCTGGATCAAGTGGTACAGCGTTGGCCGGGAAAAATTGTGGTGGCCCTGGACAGCCGCGATGGCCGCGTGGCGACCCATGGGTGGAAAAAACAGTCCACGGCCTTAACCCTGGATGTGGCGCGCAGTTTTGAAAGCCTACCCCTGGCCGCCATTATTTTTACAGACATTCGCCGCGATGGCATGGGACAGGGGGTGAATCGCCAGGCCACGGCGGAGCTGGCCGATGCGGTGGATATTCCCATTATTGCGTCCGGCGGGTTGTCTAACGAGGCCGATTTACAGGCTCTGGTGGATTTAAAGAACCCCAACATCAACGGTGTGATTTGTGGTCGGGCGATTTATGAGGGGCATGTGGATGTGGCCCGTTGTCTGAAAATCGTGGGCCAGCCCTAAATGCTGGCCAGCCGCGTGATCCCCTGTTTGGATGTGAAGGATGGCCGCGTGGTCAAAGGCGTGAATTTCGTCGGCCTGCGTGATGCCGGCGATCCGGTGGAATTGGCGCAATACTATAATGACCAGGGCGCGGACGAGCTGTGTTTTTTGGACATCACCGCATCGGTTGAAAATCGTGGCACCTTGCTGGAGATCGTGGCGCGGACGGCGGAAACGTGTTTTATCCCGCTGACCGTGGGCGGCGGTGTGCGGACGGTGGCGGATGTTCGGGCGCTTCTCAATGCCGGCGCGGACAAGGTGTCCATGAACACATCCGCGGTGCAGCATCCGGAACTAATTTCAGAGGCTGCCCGTCGTTTCGGCAACCAGTGCATCGTGGTGGCCATCGATGCCCGGAAACGCCCAGGGCAAGGGGGCTATGAGGTCTTCACCCACGGAGGCCGCACGCCCACGGACCTGGAAGTGGTGGCTTGGGCCCGGCAGGTGGAACAGTTGGGGGCGGGGGAAATTTTGCTAACCAGCATGGATCGCGATGGGACCTTATCCGGCTATGACCTGGACCTGACCCGCGCTGTGGCGGATGCCGTGGGGATTCCGGTCATTGCCTCGGGCGGGGTGGGCAGCCTGGCGCACCTGGCGGCGGGCATTTTACAGGGCCACGCCTCGGCCGTGCTGGCGGCGTCTATCTTTCATGACAAAACCCAAGGTATCCCCCAGGCCAAACGGTTTTTGAGGGAGGCGGGGGTTGTGGTGAGGGATACCCCTGGGGGCTGAGTAACCCTATGACGATGATACCGAATTTTTTTTCTATTGTTGGACGGGGGGGTATCGGCTTGCATCTTGAAAAATCCCAGCTCTAGGGGGAAAGCCCATTGAAACGCCATGCAGCAAACGCTCGGTAAGCCATGCCCGCAACAGGGCGAATAAAACCAGCACCCACAGATCGCCATCGAGGCCAAAAGACAGCTCGGTGGGGCATTCGGTTACCGTGTAATACCAATTCACTTTCAAAAATATACGAATCTCGTCGTCATCCCGGACCAGATACTGTCTTTCGGGTCAAGGGGAAAATGATGTGTGGGTTTGGTATTGGGGGGGGGCGTGGCG
>JBILRW010000026.1:0-20215 GCA_044372405.1 Alphaproteobacteria bacterium | reverse complement strand
CCTTGCCTGGCGATGCTTGATCTGACTTTTCGTGCACTACCGTGTCAATAGCTCAATCAGGGCTGCTCATTTCAAACGTCATACCGGACAAAGTGAGCGTAGCGAGCGCAGATCCGGTATCCAGCGCCACTGTCAAAAGGCGCAGCCTTTTGCCGATATACTTTTAAAAACAAGGAACAAAACGCGTTGCGTTTTGGCAGTTGTGCTGGATCCCGTAGGGGCACTCGCTACGCTTGGTCCGGGATGACGAAAAACATTAATTGAGTGGACAATTAAATCGCCCTGATTTCCCCACACTTTTTGCACATCCCAAACACCTCCACCACAGACGCTCTTGGCTGAAAACCAAGCTCTTTCGCCTTGGCAGGAATCAGGGCAGACAGTTCCGTATCACAAAACTCCTTCGCATCACCGCACGCATCACAGATGAGGAACTGGCAAGCCTTGTGCCTGCCAGGGTGGTGACAGGGAACATAGGCATTCAGCGCATGGATTTTATGCACCAGTCCCTGTTGTTCCAGAAAATCAATGGCGCGGTACACCGTGGGCGGCTTGGGGGAGCCAATGCCTTTTTGCCGCAAGACTTCAATCATATCATATGCCTTGGCGGGGGCATGGTGTTCCCACAAATGCTCCAGTAATACTTGCCGGATCGGCGTCATCTCCAGCGTTTGCGCGCTGCAATAGTGTGTTACGGGATTGGGAATCATGGCAGATTCCTTTGCATCAGCGGGTGTTGCGGCAGCGTGGCTGCGCTGTTTTGCGGCCAGCTTGCCACCAGAAACAATCCGGCAATGATGAGAATAAGCCCGCCTGCCAGCACGCCCAGCAAGGCATGAATACCACGCAGCAGGTTTTCAGAGGCACCAAACACCTTCAACAACCCTTTTTTGGACTGAACGGCCAAAACAGCCAGCGTGGCGGTGGTGATAAACGTACCCACGCCCATGGCAAGGGTGGCTAAGACGCCTGCCCATACCGCCCCCACAATACAGGCAAACACCAGCAACACAATCGCCCCCGTGCAGGGGCGAATACCGATGGAAAAAATCATCAAGGTAAGCGACCATCTGTCGTTGGCAGCGGCCACCGCTGCAGGGTTCATGCTGTGGTTGCAACCTTCATGATGATGGTGCTGCTCGCCTTTAAAGTGCCATGCTTCGCGTGCGCCGCGAATGAGTAACGCCAGCCCCACCAGCGTCATAAAGCCGTAGCCTGCCACTTCCAGCCACGCCGCCGCGTTTTCTGTTTGCTGCCGTGCCAGTCCTAAAATCTGATACAGCCCCAACACCAGCACAATGGCGGTGATCGCTTGCAGCAGCGATGATAACGCCGAAACAAGTATCCCCCGCCGCAGGGTGTGCCTGCCGGCCAGCAGATACCCCGTGACAATCATCTTGCCATGCCCTGGCCCGACGGCATGAAAAATACCATATAAAAAACCCACGCTGACAATAGAGATCGTTGCCGCCAGCGAATGGGTTTCCGCCACCGCCCGCAACTCTGTACCCAAGGTTTCATGAAACACTTTTTGCTGTGCCTGCACCCAAAACAACATGGTTGCAAGGTGCTCTTTCAGGGCAGGTAGGAAGATGATAAGGCTTGCGCCAACCCCCAAAAGCATCGCCAACAGGACGAAGCGTGCCTTTCTGGTGCCCTGCGACAGCGGCGTAGGCACTGCATCAGCGTGATGATGATGGCTACAGCCAGTATGATCATGATGATGGGGGTTCTTTTTCATGGGGCGCTCTTACTGTTCTTGTTATTGCACACACTGCACACTAACCCGTTCCGCAAAAAATCGTCCTAAATCATCAGGGGCCTTGGCATTTTTATCCAGCGCCGCCGCCATGCTGATAAAGGCAATATCGGGTTTGGGGCGCTCTAGGGTTACATGACACGATGATGGGCCGGACATTACCACGCCATCTTTGATGTGTTTCATTTCAATATAATAACTGGGGTCATAAATACGATAACTGACCTTTTGCTGATAAGGATTGACTGGATTTTTGAGCAGAAGGGTAAAAGACAGACTGATGCGATTGCCCTTGAGTTCAGAGGTTACGTCCTTGTAGCCTGAAAACGTCAAGCGGGTTTTGTCCGCATCCATATGCGTGAAATAGCTGTGATCTTTAAGGTTATTCAGATTGTCTTTCCCCAGTTCCAGCAGTTTGTCGGGGTGAATCTTGCTCCCCTTACCCATCCCGAAATCCTGCAACGCAAATTCCGTATAAAATTCATCAAACAGCCATGTCTCGCGCAAGCCCGTTATGTTTCCTGCTGTGTCGAAGAGAATTTCCGACTGCACATCAATCCATGCATGGGGATGCGCGTGCGCAGGTGTTGTCCGGAAAAAAAACAGTCCCGAACAAGCGAGAAAAAGAAAACATTTTAAGGGGCGCACGATTTTTCTGGCCAACACTTTCATGATGTTATACTATAACACTGTTTTATTCCCGAAGGCAATCAAAACCATGAGTCATTTTACCCCTAAGTCAACGTTTCTATCACAGTCTGCGGGCGCACGCTTGTTTTTTGTCGGTGTGTTGTTAGCGGCGGTGTGGTTATTAGTGCTTAATGTTCTATCATGAGTATCGTTTTTGAAAACTTAACGGCAGGTTACGACAGGCACCCCGCCGTACACCATTTGTGCGGCACCCTTAAAAGTAACAGCTTAACAGCGATCATTGGCCCCAATGGCGGCGGCAAAAGCACGTTGTTAAAGGCGATAATGGGCATGATCAAGCCCCTTTCCGGCAGCATCAAAAAAACGGGGCCCTGCCGCATCGCCTACCTTCCCCAGGTGGCAGAGATTGACCGCAGCTTTCCCATGTCCGTCTTTGATACGGTGCTGTTGGGATTTTGCCAGCAATCTGGCATTATGGGAGGCATCAATAAGCACCAGCGCCATGAAGCGTTTCATGCCTTGGAAAAAGTGGGGATGGAATCGTTTGCCAGCCGCCCCGTTTCCGCGCTCTCCTCTGGGCAGTTTCAGCGCGTGTTATTTGCGCGCCTGATGGTGCAGAATGCCGATATTTTGCTGCTGGACGAACCCTTTGCCGCGATTGACAGCCGTACCACCGCCGATTTGCTGCATGTTTTACTAGACTGGCACAAAGGCGGCAAAACCGTGGTCGCCGTAGTGCATGATTTGCCGCAAGCCCGCGCCACCTTCCCTGAAGCCCTACTCTTGGCGCGGGAATGTATTGCGTGGGGCAGTACCGCTGCCGTGATGACGGAGGAGAATTTTCTTAAGGCCGATCATCTGGCGCGGGAATGGCATGATCATGGCGTGGTGTGCGCCGCATGAGTCTATATAACGCCGTTATCAGCCCCTTTATTGAGTATGGCTTTATGAGCAAGGCCCTGCTGGGCTGTATTCTGCTGAGCCTGAGCAGTGCCCCCTTGGGCGTCTTGCTGATGCTGCGGCAAATGAGCCTGATGGGCGATGCCATGGCCCATGCCGTTCTACCTGGGGTAGCCGTGGGATTTTTGCTCGGCGGGGCTTCCCTGCCGCTGATGAGTTTGGGCGGGTTTGTGGCGGGCGTTATGATTGCCGTGTTGGTGGGGCTGGCCACCCGCAGCACCATTGTGAAGGAAGATGCGAACCTTGCCGCCTTCTATCTCATGGCGCTATCCCTTGGGGTGCTGCTGATTTCGCTAAAGGGCAACACAGTTGACCTGATGCACCTGCTGTTTGGCAGTGTGCTGGCGGTGGATGATGCTTCGTTGCGCCTCATGGCGGGTGTATCGTCGTTCACCCTGATAACTTTTGCTCTGTTTTATCGCGGGCTGTTAGCCGAAGCCTTTGACCCCGTGTTTCTCCGTTCCGTCTGCAAAGGCGCGGGAATGTTTCACCTGTTGTTCCTCGTTCTGGTGGTGGTGAATCTGGTGGCCAGTTTTCAGGCGCTAGGTACCCTAATGGCGGTGGGGCTAATGATGCTGCCTGCTGTGGCGGCCCGTTTCTGGGCGCAAGGATTTGCCCCCATGACCATGATCGCCGCTGGTATTGGCGTGACTGCCAGCATCGGCGGCTTGCTGATTTCCTATTACATCAATGTGCCCTCTGGCCCCGCCATTATCTTATCGGCGGGGGTGATGTATCTGTTGTCTCTGCTGTTTGGGCGGTTTGGCAGTGTGCGGGCACGGTATTTTCCCTTTAAACACCTGAATCAATAATGGAGACTTGCATGAAAAAAATACGCAACGCCTTTCTGCTCAGCGTAGGACTAACGCTGGGGGCAGCCTCGGCTGATGCGGCGCCGCTGAAGGTGGTGGCCAGCTTTACCGTTCTTGGTGACCTTGCGCGGCAAGTGGGCGGTGATGATGTGACCGTCACAACCTTGGTGGGCGCAGATGGCGATGCGCACGTTTTCCAACCCACCCCCAACGATGCCAAAGCCTTAAAAGAGGCGGACGTGATTATCATCAATGGCCTGGGGTTTGAAGGGTGGATGAGCCGCCTGATTGAATCCTCTGGCACCAAAGCCCCTGTGGTCACCGCCAGCCAAGGTATTGCCAAAACCCTAAGCATGGCGGAAGAAGAGGAAGAAGGCCACAACGGCCATCACCATCATCACCATGGCAGTACCGACCCCCATGCTTGGCAGAGCCTGACCAATGGGCGCGTGTATGTGAAAAACATCGCGGCTGCCTTGCAAAAAGCCGATCCAGCGAACAGTAAAGACTATACAGACAGATCCGCAAAACTGGATGCGGAACTCGCGGCCCTGGATGCTTGGGTGAAAAAAGAAATCGCCACCGTGCCTGAAGCAAAACGCCGCGTGATTACCACCCACGATGCCTTTGGCTATTTTGCCGATGCGTATCAGGTGATGTTCCTCGCCCCCACCGGCTTCAGCACCGATGATGAGCCCAGCGCCAAAGAAATGAAACAGCTGGTACAGCAAATCAAATCCGGCAAAACCCGCGCCCTGTTTTTTGAAACCATGAGCAACCCGAATGTGATTCAACAACTCGCAACAGAAGCCGGTGCCGTGGTGGGGCCTGCGCTCTATGCCGATGCACTTTCTGGTGATGCTGGCAACGCCCCAACCTATCAGGCGATGTTTCAATATAATGTGACAGAGATGGTGAAAGGGATGAATCAGAATCAATAAGCGGTTTTACAGACAGGCACGGCGTGCAACCGCCGCGCCTGTCACTGTGTGGCCGCTTCAGGATACTCTTTGAGAAAACGCGTGTTTTCAAGGCGATAGAATGTTCCTTGATCTGTTGTTCTGTTCAGAACGAATCTGCCTTCAACCAAAATCGGTTCCCATGTAAAAGGAATCGGTTGATCCGCCTTAACGTCAATCACCTGATTGTTCGGGGAATGATAGTCAAACGGGCAGGAAGGGGGATACGGCCCCATGAGAAAGTGCCGCTGACCTTCACCCTCATCCAGGGGAAACATATACCCCATGATTTTGACCGTTTGCCCATCGTACTTTTTGATCTCAGGGGTAAATGTTGGGGTTATGAGCCATGTATAGGTATTGGAAAACCCCCCTTGCGCCGGTGCGGGAACTTCAGCAACGTTTTCCCCCACCGCTGCAAATATATCCCACGAGAGCGCACCGTGTTTGGCCTTAATGGGTTCCATGCCATACACATTCCGCCTGTCATCATCAGAAGGCTGCTGGCTATACGCCATGAGAGACCGAGAAGAAACATTTTCCGGAGGGGCCTCATCCTGAGACGCATCAGAAGAAAACACCCCCAACCCATAAGCCACGAGAAAAACCCCCATAACAGCACTGATGAAAGCAATGCCTAATTTTTTGCGGTATTCAGGCGTCATGGAGCAACCTTTTTATCCCACCTCAGTCATTATACCGATAAGATTGATTTTTTGTAGTAAAAATCTGTTTTTAGGATTGGTCCCTAAAAAAAGTGTGTCCCTAAAAAAAGTGTGTCCCTAAAAAAAGTGTGTCCCTAAAAAAAGTGTAGCCAATTTTTATTGGATGCGTTACATTATGAGAATAGACTCACAAACTCATGAATAACTTCCGCGTCCTTAACCGTGGACAACGGCGTGCAGCAGATCAAGCAGGCGTATAGCAAGCCTGCGGGGGTTACGATTTTCACCACCGCCGTGCGCCTGAAAGCCGATGGCCGGAGTGAAGCCTACTTGATGCTCGATGACGGCACCCTGGGATTTTTAGAGATACCCATTGCTTGAAAGAAGCAAGAAGTGTTACGGTATCGCATGCTTCAGAACCCCAAAGAAAAAATTGCCATTATTGGAACGGGCATATCCGGCATGGGGGCGGCATCCCTGCTGCATCCGCATCATGAAATTACAGTTTATGAAAAAAACCCCACCCTCGGGGGCCACAGCCGCACGGTGGAGGTCAAAACCACAGAGGGTAGCATTCCCGTTGATACGGGGTTTATTGTCTTTAACCACCGAAATTATCCGCTGCTGACGAAATTATTCGCCCATTTAAACGTCCCCATCACCAAAAGCGATATGTCCTTTGGTGCCAGCATTGCGGGTGGTTGGCTGGAATATGGGACGCAAAGTCCGCGCAATATCTTTGCGCAAAAACGCAATCTATTGCGGCCTGCCTTCTGGAGAATGATTCTGGATGTTATGCGCTTTAATAAGCACGCGAAGCGTTATTTGGGTAAAGATCCCGCCATAACCCTGGCCCAGTGCCTGGACGAATTGGGTATGGGGCGTTGGTATCGCGATTATTTTCTGATGCCCATGGGGGCCTGCATATGGAGCACACCGCTGGCGCAAATGCTGGACTTTCCCGCCCATAGCTTCATTCGATTTTTTACGAATCATGGACTACTCAGCCTAAATGATCAGCCGCAGTGGTACACCGTCACAAACGGCAGCCGCGAATACATCAAACGCCTCACTGAGCCCTTTACGCATCATATTCGACTGAATTGTGGCGTGCAGACGGTGACGCGAACGGGGGACGGCGCGGGGAAAGGTATCCGTGTTCTGGATACACACGGGCACACAGAAACCTTCGATCAGGTGGTGTTTGCGTGCCATGCGGATCAGGCCTTGGCCATGATCGAAAACCCAACAACCGATGAACGCACGCTCTTACGCCAGTTCCGCTATCAACCCAACCGCATGGTGCTGCATAGTGACACAAGTTTTATGCCCCACCATCCAGGGGCCTGGGCAAGTTGGGTGTATCTTTCCCAAACTCATTCCGACAATAATCCTGGGGTATCGCTGAGCTATTGGATGAATCGACTTCAGCCCCTGACAACCCAAATGCCGATGATTGTGACGCTAAACCCCAGCCGTGAACCCCGAAACGATCTGATTCACGATGAAACAACCTTTGAACACCCCCTGTTTGATGAGGCCGCCATTCGCGCCCAAGCCGAGATACCAACCCTGCAAGGCAAAGACAGGCTCTGGTTCTGCGGGGCCTATCAACGCTATGGGTTTCATGAAGATGGTTTGGGCAGCGCGGTGGCCATGGTCAGGCAAATGGGGATTGAACCGCCATGGATCTAACCCCCCAGGTTTATACGGCCAAAGTCATGCACAAACGCCTGTTTCCCAAGGTCAATCAGTTCACTTACGGTGTGTATTACGTGGCTTTGCCCCTTCCGGCCGCAACGCTGCCAAGTCGGTGGCTGAGTTTTCAAAACAAAGATTATGGCAACCGCGACGGCGGCGACGTGGGTGTATGGGCGCGCGGTGTTTTGGCAGATTATGGCCTGCAAGAAATCACCACGCACATCACCCTCATCACCATGCCCCGTGTTTTGGGTTATGCGTTTAATCCCGTCAGTTTTTTTATGTGCCTGGATCAAGACAAACGCTTACGGGCCGTGATTTGTGAGGTGCATAATACCTTTGGGGAGCAACACAGTTATCTCTGCGCCCGCCCCGACCATGGGCCGCTTTCCCCCGATGAATGGATGCAGGCAGATAAGGTGTTTCACGTATCCCCTTTTTTGCCAAGAAACGGGCACTATCAATTCCGTTTTTCACTTGAGGAAAACCGCCTCGGTATCTGGATTGATTACTATGATGATCAGCACAATAAACACCTCCTCACCGCATTAACGGGAACATTAGCACCGATGAATGGGGAATCACTCAGGCGTGCCTTTTGGTCCCATCCGCTGGTGACACTGAAAGTCATATCCCTGATTCACTGGCAGGCCATCACGCTTTTTACAAAAAAGATACGTTATATCTTGAAACCCCTTCAATTACCGGATAAAATCAGTGCAACACGCAACCTGACCAAACGGTAACATGTGAGTTTGGCTAGATTGAATTAAACAGGACTTACACACAACGTCATTGCGAGCCTCCGTAGGAGGCGTGGCAATCCAGTCTTTCCGGCGGCGGCATTTCTGGATTGCTTCGCTGCGCTCGCAATGACGAAGGTCCTGCGTAAGTCCTGTTAAAAATAATTACCTCATGAGACCCCTGTGCTGGAAAAAACCATAACCTATCAATTCTTAAAGTCCCTGGAACACATTGAATTCGGATCCATGGATGTCACCACACCCGATGGTAAGTTACATCAATTTCGTGGTGCTCAATCCGGCACCCATTCAACGCTGATCTTGCATGATTGGCGGGCCATTCCCGCCTTTGCAACCAAGGGAGATACCGGTTTTGCCGAGGCCTACCGCGATGGTTTTTGGGACAGTGATGATTTGGCAAATTTGTTTGTGGTTGGCCTGCAAAATGAAAAGGCCTTAAACAAATATATTTATGGCAGCATCATCGGGCGAATTTCAGCCAGGGTTTCCTATCTATTCACCCGCAATACGCTGGGCGGCAGCAAAAAAAATATCCATGCCCATTATGATCTTGGCAATAACTTTTATCAGTTATGGCTTGATGAAAGCATGACCTATTCCTCGGCCCTCTTTACCTCACCCACGGAAGCGTTGGTGCAAGGGCAACACAATAAATATGACCGCATTCTGGACCGATTGGGGGATTCCGGCTCTTTGCTGGAAATCGGCTGTGGCTGGGGCGGTTTTGCTGAACGGGCCGTGGGTAAAAAAGATTATGGGCTAAAGGGACTCACCCTTTCCCCGGCCCAGCATGACTATGCAACAAAACGCTTGGGTGCGAACGCGCAGATTGCCCTGGAAGATTACCGCATTCAACAAGGCAAATATAACAACATCGTTTCCATAGAAATGTTTGAAGCGGTGGGAGAGCGCTACTGGCCTGTTTATTTTAATAAAATAAAATCACTGCTGGCCGATAGGGGAAAAGCCGTCATTCAAACCATCACCATACGGGATGAGTATTTTGATGCGTATCGGCGCGGCGGCGATATGCTGCGCACCTACATCTTTCCCGGGGGGATGCTGCCATCCCCGTCTCGTTTTACCGAGGAAAGCCAAAAGGCTGGCCTGAACATCACCGATACCCACGCCTTCGGCCAGGATTATGCACGGACGCTCCAGCATTGGTTAGAGGTTTTTGAACATAAGGTCCATGACATAAAAACACTTGGGTTCGACAATAAATTTACCCGCCTCTGGCGATTTTATTTGACCTGTTGCATCGCCAGCTTTAAAGTCGGGCGCACGGATGTGATGCAGGTGGAATTGGTTCATGCGTAACGTTTTGTCTCCAGAACTTACCCACAACGTCATTGCGAGCCTCCCCAGGAGGCGTGGCAATCCAGTCTTTAGGCTGACGACATTTCTGGATTGCTTCGCTACGCTCGCAATGACGAGGGGTATGCGTAAGTCCTGGTCCCTTTTTGCCTTGTTTTTATTATTGGCCTCCCCTGTGATGGCCAATGATGTGGCCGAAAAATACGTACCAGACGCGCAAATTGTGGGCACGGGAAGGCTTTCCGTCGTGTTTTGGTCGGTGTATGATGCAACGCTTTATGCCCCCAAGGGACAATGGAATGCGGATGCGCCTTACGCGCTCAGCATCCAGTATTTACTTGAGATTGAGGGTAAAGATATTGCGGATCGCTCGGCAGAGGAAATCCGAAAACAGGGGTTTTCCGACGAAGAAATGCTGACCCAGTGGCAGACGCAAATGCAAGATCTGTTTCCCAACGTCAAAGAAGGTACAGAGCTAACAGCCGTGCTGAACCCCCAAAAATCCACGGATTTTTATTTCGATGGTCAGTTCATCGGCAGTATTAAAGACCCTGATTTTGGGGGGCATTTTTTCAACATATGGCTCAGTGAAAAAACCTCAGAGCCCGCCCTTCGTAAAAAATTACTGGGGCTATTATGAACACCGTTGCCATCACCCGAAGGCAACTGACGCACTATGGATTTTTTGCGGTACCCATTGCGTTTGCAGGGTTTCCTCTTTATGTGCTGGTCCCTGATTTTTATGCAACCCATCAGAATGTATCCCTGGCGGCACTCGGGATCATCCTGCTGATTTTGCGCGCTTTTGATGCTGTTCAAGATCCCTTTATTGGCCGTTTGAGTGACCGCTTTGCGGGCAAAGTCTTTCCGGTGATGGCGGTGTGCGCCCTGGGGCTCATCATCAGTATTTACGCCCTTTTTCATCCCATGGGCACCCATCCTGTATTGTGGTTTAGCGTCTGGATGGCCCTGGCGGTGACGGTCTATAGCATCCTTAGCATTAACCTAAACACCCTTGGGGCTCTGTGGACAAACAATAAAAATGACCAAACCCGCATTTCCACCACACGGGAAGCCTTTGGTTTGCTTGGCTTATTGCTCGCCGTCAGTTTACCAGGGATTCTGGGGAAATTTTTGCCTGTCGATCAGGTGTTTTTATGGTTCAGCGTTGTTTTGGGGGGACTGGTTATCCTGGCGCTGCTGGGTTTTAGGGGGTGGTTTCGGGATCATCGTTCTTTGTTTGACCGAAAGCCAGCCCATCAGGCTTCCCTGTGGCAAACCCTGCTGACCCTGCCCAAACAAACACACCATCTTTTTTTGGTTTATGGACTCAGTGTTCTGGCCTCTAGCATACCGGCGATCCTCGTGATTTTTTTCATTCGCGACCGATTGAATGCGTTTGATTATACAGGATTATTTCTGTTTCTGTATTTTCTTTCTGGCGCCCTTGCCATGCCGCTCTGGAAACGCCTCAGCCTAAAGTACGGTAAACACCGCGCATGGCTCCTGTCCATGGTGCTTGCGGTTGTTAGTTTTGTATGGGCCTTTTTTCTTGGCCAGGGTGATGTCTGGCAGTATGCCGTCATTTGCATCACCTCTGGCATAGCGCTGGGGGGTGATCTTGCGTTACCGCCGTCTATCCTGGGCGATCATATCCACGAAAGCACATCCGATGCCAGTGCAGCGACACAATTTTCCATACTTGTCCTGCTCACGAAGGCCGGACTTGCCATAGGCTCCGCCATCGTTTTCCCGCTTCTGGACATTGCTGGATTTATACCCAATACTGAGAACAACCCTTCGGCCTTGCTCAGCTTAAGTTTTGCCTATGCCGTTGTTCCCTGCCTTATTAAACTCACAGGGGTTTACGTGCTTTATCATTTTTTTATTCAAACCAAAGGACACTATCATGAAAAACTTCTGGAAACTCACGTTAATGATGGGAATGACCCTTATGTTTAGTAGCTGCTCCCACTCAATCGATTACTATAAGGACACGACACCCAAGGCGGATATCAAAGAATTTTTTGATGGCCCTATCAAAGGTTGGGGCGTGGTTCAGGATCGGCGTGGACGCGTTATCAGCCGTTTTGACGTCGTCATGGTGGGAAAATGGGAGGGTGATGTCGGTACACTCACCGAACACTTTTCCTATTATGGTGGTGAAAAACAAGAACGCATCTGGACCATCAAAAAATTGCCTGACGGTACCTACGTCGGCACGGCCGCCGATATTTTGGATAAGGCCACAGGTAAAGTCAACGGAACCGCCGTTCAATGGCGATACACCATGGATTTGCCGGTGGGTGACACCACCTATCGCCTGAAGTTTGATGATTGGATGTGGCAAATGAACGATGGCGTTATGATTAACCGGTCATACCTGAAAAAATATGGTATTACCGTCGCAGAGCTCACGCTGTTTATGCAAAAACAAAAGCCATGAAAAACGAATCCTACCAGGGCCAAATCGTTTGGATTATCGGTGCCAGCAGTGGGATCGGCCGCGCTCTTGCCATAGAACTGGCGGGGCGCGGCACAATCCTTGCCCTTTCGGCGCGTCGTCGTGATGAATTGGAAATCCTAAAATCACAGCTGGGGGACCACCACAGTGTGTTTCCCCTGGATGTGACCGATGGGGCCATGATAGAGCAAACAGCTGAGGCCATTGTCGCGGCCCAGGGTCGCCTTGACCGCGTGATTTTTATGTCGGCTGCCTATACGCCGATGCAGCTGGATCATCTTGATCTGACTCTGACAAAACAGACCATCGAGGTTAATCTGTTGGGTGCCTTTAATGTTATCCATGCGATATTACCTTTATTAAAGAAGCAAAACGCCGGACAAATGGCCCTATGCGGCAGTGTGGCCGGATATGTTGGCTTGCCCGATGGGCAACCCTATAGCGCGACGAAAGCAGCCATTATTAATTTGGCCGAAAGCCTGCGGGGCGAATGCCCTCGAAACATCGATATTAAACTCATCAGCCCCGGATTTGTGCGCACGCCCTTGACCGATAAAAACAATTTCACTATGCCCATGATCATAACCCCTGAGCGCGCGGCGAACGCCATTGCCCAGGGCCTTCTGACCAAACGCTTTGAAATTCATTTCCCTAAGAGATTTACCTTGATCTTAAAGCTATTAGACATATTACCCTACGCCGTAAAACTATGGATAACCCGCCGGATGAAATCATAGCGGGAGCGTTTATTTAATCCTAACCATATGTTATTTGGACCACTCTCTACTCACCACTCACGACACCACTGGCCCCTCACTGATCAGGCGCAAACGAAAAGGGGAGGGAGCCCCGTCGGCGTTAAGGCTATCCTGAAACTGCGCAATCCAAAAATTCCCCGAAAGGGTTGTATTGTCCTGAAATTTCAAGACCGCAGGATACAGCTTACCGGTCATGGCAGCCCGCAGCAGGGTTTTTTGACCGTGAACGGTGCGCCCCTCGGCATCGATGCGTAAACTTAACGTCCCCCCCGTGGGGGCCCACCGCGCCCAAGCATCGGATTGCAGGGTAGTGGCGGCCTCTCGCGTGCTGTTACTAAAAACATCCACCCGCTGTAAATAGGCCACCAGGGTGGGGGCCTCCGCCAGAACATCCGGATTGCCCAGGGATAACGTAGTTTGAAATGTGTCGATGGTTGGCATAAAAAAGTTCCTTTCACTGTTAAAATGCGTTAAAGTATGAAAATGTTCAGAAAAATGATTTTTTTGTTGATGTTCTCATTGTCCCTACCCGCCTGGGCAGGGCAGGGGGATGCGCCCCTCTCGCCCCCAGAACTGGTCCCCGCCAGCGATCATGATGCGGAGCGTCTGTCTATGTTCGTGACGCACTTTTTTCGGTGGTGGGTATATAATGGGATAAGGTACTACGAAACCAACAGTCACACAAAAGAAGGAAAAGAAGTATCTAAGGAAAGAGAAGAAACTCTAAAAAAAACCCTCACCCCCGTATTATGGGAAATTTATAAAAATTCAGAAGGGGATGTGGATGTAGACGATCCCATTTTTCCTTGGAGTGATTTTCAAGACAACTGGCGCAACACCGCCTTTTCCCAAATCGTGACACTTCAGGATCACACAGCAACCTTGATTGTTTCGTTTCCCCGTTACCAGGTTTCTGATTCCCCCGCCGATACGCCCTCCCAACTTAGGGTTTTGTTACAGGTCCAAGGGGGAACATGGCGTATCGGGGAGGTTAGAGACGTTAAAGAGAGAGATTAGCTTTATTTAAGGCCGATAAACCTCATAATCGGGCTTAAATTTCCGATAGCCGGGACCGGGCCAAATGGTTTTGTCGTGCTCTTGCACAAAATCAGATACCCAGTGTTTGCCGTTAAAAATGGCAATGTGCCCAGCCCTGCTTACTTCAGGATGGCTTTGAATCACCACCACATCCCCCTTTTGGGCATCATAATCGGGCCTGGGCCGAGGGGATAGCTTATGAAAGCCCGCTTTTTCCAAATGTGGACCATAATCTTTGGCGAGTTCCGGATTATTGGGTATGTAAACACCTCCGGCTTCTAAAGCCTGACGTACATATTTGGCACATTTTCTTATAGAGTTATCTTCCGCTTCACGATTTGCATGGGCCACCGCCGCATCCACATCCAACGAACTCTCCCCCCGCTCGGGCCAATTTTCAGCGCCGGCATTTCTGGGGGCGAAGGTAAACTGTCCGTTTTCCGGATCATGGTAAGGATTAAACCGGAGTTCCCGCATGAGTGCCTCGATGTTTTGCGCCAGTTGCCGGGCTTCCTCCCGCAATTCGATCTGTGGACTGTGCCGGATGCCCTTACGCAGATAATCCCGAAAGCATGCATCATCCAGCGTATGGAAAACATCCGTGTTCAACATCAATGATTTGTGGAGGTAAGCGTTACGATTCATAAAAAATTTCCTTTCGTTTTTAAGATGGGTTAAAGTCCAAAAATGTTCAGAAAAATGATTTTTTTGTTGGTGTTCTCCTTCTCCCTGCCCGCCTGGGCGGGGCAGGGGGATGCGCCCCTGTCCCCACCGGAATTGGTCCCCGCCACCGATCGTGACCCGGAGCGTCTGTCTATGTTTGTGACGCACTTTTTTCGGTGGTGGGTGGATAATTATGTAAGATATTTTGAAATAGAGCCTCATACAAAAGAAAGGGCAGAAGTCCTTAAGGAAAAAGAGGAAACCATAAAAAAGAGCGTTACCCCCCTATTGTGGTATCACTATAAAAATTTTGATGGACTCGAGGAGCCTGATCCCATTTTTCCTTTGGGCGATTTTGAAGACAACTGGCGCAACACCGCCTTTTCCCAAATCGTGACACTTCAAGATCAGACAGCAACCTTGATCGTTTCTTTCCCTCGCAACAAAGATTATCCCCCACCCTACGATAAGCCTTTTCCCTTTAGGGTTTTATTGCAGACCTATCAAGGAGCATGGCGTATCGGGGAGGTGAAGGATATTATGAATAGGGATCCATAAAGAGTTTAAGGCCGATAAACCTCATAATCGGGTTTTTCCCTTCGGTAGCCTGGCCCAGGCCAAAGATTGCCTTTTTGAGGTTGCTCAAAGTCCGATACCCAATGACTTCCGTTAAAAATAGCAATGTGACCAGCCTCGTGCCCATCAGGATGGTTTTGAATGACTACAACATCCCCCTTTTGGGCATCATAATCGGGTTGGGGACGAGGAGATAATTTATGAAACCCTACTCTTTCCAAATAAGGACCATACTCTTTGGCAAAGCCTGATATAGGCGTTTCCAAATTCTTTAAACCGCCGCCATATTGTAAAGCACGCCGCACATAAAGGGCACATTTTCCCAGAGAATCAGGCTCCGCTTCACGATTCAGATACTTCACCGCCGCATCCACATCCAATGAACTCTCCCCCCGCTCGGGCCAATTTTCAGCGCCGGCATTTCTGGGGGCGAAGGTAAACTGTCCGTTTTCCGGATCATGGTAAGGATTAAACCGGAGTTCCCGCATGAGTGCCTCGATGTTTTGCGCCAGTTGACGGGCTTCCTCCCGCAATTCGGTTTTGGGGCTGTGCCCTATACCCTTACGCAAATAATCCCGAAAACACGCCTCATCCAGCGTATGGAAAACATGCGTGGCCCACATCAATGATTTGTGAAGCTGTGAATAAACAGTCATAAAAAAATTCCTTTCGTTGTTCATTATTGAAATGGCTTATTCTGTCACCTGCAACCCGTCACCCGTCACCCGCCTCACCCATACACCCCCCCAAACACAAACCGGAAATAATACGGCCAGGTGCTGGGCAAAAAGCGCGAGCGCATGGCGTAGTGATACAGGCGGGTGTCGATGGTTTGCGTGGCGGATTCCCCATTTTTCCGGAAATAATGGTCATAGGAAAAAATCAGACGGGCCATTTTATCGGGCACGTAGAGGCTGCTCGGTTGCAGATATTCCGAACGGGATGTCTGCCACCGCAGGCCATCAAAGGAATCGCTGGAATAGGTGAACTCATACGGCTTTCGCACCAAATTGGGGCTGGTGACGCTATTTCTCAGAAACGCCAGGCCCGGGATCAGCTTGGTATCGAACTCCCGCCAGTTGGATAAGGTCACCAGCTCAATCCAGGGTTCCAAATCGTACTGATGATAGTGCATGGCATTGCGGCGGATGTAATCGATGGTTTCCCCCGCATCCACCGCAGGCCGCGGCATATCATACAGGGCGGGATTGTGGGGCCTGTATAAATTCCCGCCCCCACCGTCCAAGCCACTCAGGGGTTCCCCAAAAAACAATCGCGTTTTGTTGGATGAGGACAAATAGGTGATTGATGTTACGCGAAAATACCCATTATGCCCCCGCGTATTCCCCGCCACATAAACCGTGGATCCCACGGGAAACGTGGCGACAAAATTCCCATCAATATCAAAGCGTTTCTCCGCCACCGACGCCCCCACCACGGGATGAGACGGCGGCACCGTCACCGCCGCATTCCCAAAGGGAAAATTTTGATTCACAAAGGCCTGCAGCGTGGTTCTAAGGGTTGCCAACTTCGCCGTATCGCCCAGAAAATCATAGACTTGATACAGAATTTTATAATGGTGGGTGTAGTGATTGCCATAAAGCAAACTCCCCTCACCGGCGGCGGGGATAAAGGTCCAGGCTTCCTTGGCCACCCGGAGACGCTGCACCCACGCCGTGATGGTGGCTTGCTCGCTGGCGGAAAAAGACGCCCAGTGCCGTTTGGCCACCCGGATCAGATTTTCAAAATTCGTTTCGTCAATGGGCTTGCCCGTGGGCATATTTTTGGCGCACCAGGACAAAATGATGCTTTTGATCTTATTCAGATACGGCGCATCGGGAATCCCCCCGTGCTGGGTGGAATAGGTATAATATTGCGACAACATCGGCAGCCGCACCCGCAATTCATTAAATCCGGCGCGGGAGTCTTTGACGACTTTCAGGCTGGTATCCGGCTCCCCCTGGGAACGCAAGGTCACCACGGCGGCATCGTCCTCCCCAATATATTGCGCCGCAAACTTTTTCAGGCGCTTGCGCTGCACGTTGTGCCAGCTCAAACTCTCCGTCGTGCTGGGCAATTGATCGGCGGCGATGGGGCCTGTATCGGTGGGAAAGGGGTATAGGGGCATGATAAATATCCTTTGTTTGTTAATATGTATGAGTGGGACTTACGCAGAACGTCATTGCGAGCGCAGCGAAGCAATCCAGAAATGCCGTAAGCGGAAAGAGTGGATTGCCACGCCTCCTATCGGAGGCTCGCAATGACGATGTGCCTAAATCCTGATGAGTTTAAAAAAGAGGGGCAGCTTGACAAAATTACCAAAATATAGTAATAATAAAACATTCAAAAAAGAGGTCCCCCCATGACGGTAACCACAAGGAGTGCAACCACCAGCATCAATTTAGGGGAGCATTTTACGGAGTTTCTCTCTCAGTTGACGGCCAAAAAACGCTATGGCTCTGCCAGTGAGGCAGTCCGGGCTGCGCTGAGGCTGTTAGAGCAAGAAGAAGCCAAACACCAATGGCTGATGCAGGCCCTGGAAGAAGGCGAAACCAGCGGCGAGAGCACTCTCTCTTTAGAGGAGGTCATCGCCGAAGCCAAGGCGGGCCGTATCGATGGCTCTTAAGTACACCAAATCCAAGCGCGCAGATGCTGATATTCAGCAGATCGTGCTGCGAAGCCTGGCGGATTTTGGTGATGGACAAACCGACAGATATATTTCAGGACTGGCAAAATCCCTGGATACGGTTGCTGCCCATCCCGAGCTGGGGCGCTCTTTCATCCATGAACCCACAGGACAGGTGTATCGGCGGTATCGCTATGAAAGCCACATGATCTATTATCGCGAACGCCCTACTGACGTGCTGATCGTTCGCATTTTGCACACCAAGATGTTGCCGGAAAAGCATTTGTGAGCGTCCCGTCACCTGTCACCCCCTCCTCTCCTCCAACACCAACCACCGCATCTCCGCCGCCGAGAGATCCTCCTCCGCCTGCTTCAATTGTTTGGCCAGATCATCAAACCGCGCAGGGTCGGTGGTATACAGGTCCGGGACGGCCAAATCTTCGTGCAGTTTTTCGATGGTTTTTTCCAGTTTTGTCATGGTTTTGGGCAGCTGATCCAGTTCCTTTTTCAGGGCAAAGGGGAGGGGAGGGGCCTTTTTTTCAAACGTGACAACGGGGGCCGCCGTGGGCTTTGGGGGCGCTTTGGCGTTGGGTTTTGGGCTGGCTTTTTGGGCCTTTTGTTCCAAATAGTCCGTGTAGCCCCCGATATACCCGTCGATGACGCCCTCACCCTCAAAGGCCAAAACTTTCGTGACGGTATTATCCAAAAAATCCCGATCGTGGCTGACCAGCAGCAGGGTACCGGCATAACTGGCCAGAATATCCTGCAGCCGGTCCAGGGTGTCCATGTCCAAGTCGTTGGTGGGTTCATCCAAAATCAGCAGATTGCCCGGGTTGGCGAGAATTTTGGCCAGCATCAACCGGTTTTGCTGTCCGCCGGACAGGGTACTCACCCGGTCGCGGGCGTTTTTGGGATCAAACAGAAAATCCTTTAAATACCCACACACATGCCGCAGGGATCCGCCGACGGAGACATAATCGCCCCCATCGGGACACAGCGTTTCCCACAGGGTTTTGGTGGGGTCCATCTCGCTGCGGGATTGATCGAAATAGGCGGGCTCCAGCGTTTTGGCGCGCCGAATGTGGCCGCTATCGGGGGTCATTTCGCCCAGCAGAATTTTAAGAAACGTCGATTTTCCCGATCCGTTTTTGCCCAGCAAACCGATACGATCCCCCCGCATCAGGCGGAAATGAAAATCCTTCATCATGACCTGATCATGGCCGTCGTGGGTAAAGGTATGACTCACCCCTTTACACTCAATCATCAGTTTGGAAACCTCCCCAGCCGGCAAGGGATCCAGCGCCACCGTGCGCATGGTTTGACGAAAGGAGGCCTTATCCGCCTTCAGCTTGGCCCGCAGCGCATGCAGGTTTTCCATGCGTTTTTGATTGCGCTTGCGCCGTCCGGTGACACCGCCCTGGGTCCAGGCGACTTCCTGTTCCAGCTTTTTTTCCATATTTTGTAGCGTGCGGGCTTCCTGATCCAAAATCCCCTGCATCCAGTCATCAAAGTGGGTATAGCCCCGATTCAGCGTCCGCACCTGGCCCCGGTCGATCCACAGGGTTTTTCGGGAAATGGCCTTTAAAAACGCGCGGTCGTGGGAAACACACAAAATCGCCCCGGGATAGCCGGCGATATAATCCTCCAGCCAAGAAATCCCCTCCAGATCCAGGTGGTTGGTGGGCTCATCCAGCATCAATAAATCCGGCTCATCCACCAAACTCCGCGCCAGCGCCGCCCGCCGGAGTTGCCCACCAGACAGGGACCCCAGCAGCGCCTGCGGCCGCAAATCCAGCGGCGTCATGACCATGTCGGCCAGGTAATCTTTATGCTCATCCCCCGACAATCCCGATCGCACAAAAGACCCCACGGTGTCCGCCGGATCAAAAACCACCTGCTGGGCCAAATACCCAATGCGCATGCCGGGATACAGCGTGCGCTTGCCGATATCGGCCTCGATCTCCCCCATCAACAGCCGCATCAACGTGGTTTTCCCGGCCCCATTCCGCCCCACCAGACAGATTTTCTCCCCCTCGGCAATATAGAGGGTAATGTCCTGAAACAGGGGCTTGCCCCCCATGTTGAGAGAGAGGTCTTCGAGGGAGAGGAGGAGATTCATAAAAGGCTGGGCTACTGGATGCTTTGGGTTTTTATCACAGCCATCATCATAGCAAAATGTGGGGGGCTTGGGGGGATTTTTAGAGAGACAAGTCTGTTTGCCATAAATTTCCCAAAAACCCTGGATCGACAGCACCATGAGTGACTGCTGTACAGCCTTCGGTTGTTTCTGTAACACTGGATGGAATTTTATAAGAGGGTTTCACCTTATCTGAAACATTCTTCCATACCCAAACACTACGACACATTATAAATGCTCGTAAAGGGGCTGGGGAGTTACTTTTTTTGTGGCCCCCCCCCGAAATGTGACAAATATCACAGACGAAACGTCCACATTGTTCTATTTTGGTGTTGATTCCAAAGGACCACGGATATTTTGTTATG
>JBILRW010000025.1:0-20220 GCA_044372405.1 Alphaproteobacteria bacterium | reverse complement strand
GACAAAACCTTTCCTGAAAAGGCCAAAGAATGGACCGACCGACTCACGGATAACTTCCGCGTCATGAACTCCCCCCTTGCCTCAACCTAAAACGGTACTCTTCATTTGCGAGGGGTATATCCATCACGGCAATGCGCTGACCACCGATTGGAAAACGGTGATTGCGCCGGAACATCTGTCGTATATTTTGGGCAATCCGCCGTTTGTGGGATCAAAATATCTCAGTGAGAAACAACGCGATGAAATGGCCGCCGTTTTTGGGGGTATAAAGGGCGCGGGGGTTCTGGATTATGTCACGGCGTGGTTTTTCAAGGCCTCCCAGTACATTCAGGGCACGGATATTAAAGTCGCTTTTGTTTCCACAAACTCCATTACGCAGGGGGAACAAGTCTCGGTCCTCTGGCAACCCCTGTTGCAAAAGTACGGCATTCATATCCATTTTGCCCACCGCACGTTCAAATGGACGCTGGATGAAAAGCGGGCGCGGGGCATGACCTTGGCGGCGGTGTATGTGGTGATTATTGGTTTTGCAGCGCACGATACGGATCACAAAACGCTGTTTGATTATGAAACCATCACATCGGACCCTGTGGCGGTGCCCGCCCAGAATATCAATCCGTATTTGGTGGATGCGGCAACGGTACTGGTTGAAAAAAGAGGTCAACCCTTGTGTAATGTGCCCGAAATGAAATTCGGCAATCAGCCCATTGATGGGGGTGGATTGCTGTTGAATCAACAAGAGTATGAAGATTTTTTAAACACATACCCGGAATCTCGGCATCTTGTTCGTCGATACATGGGGGCGGAAGAATTTATCAATGGCGGCCAACGATATTGTTTTTGGTTAAAAGATGTGGCCCCCGATGAAATAAAGTCTTGCCCTGTGCTTTTGCAAAAAATTAAAAAAGTCAAAGAATTTAGGCTTTCAAGTCGCCGCCTTGTTACACAAAATCTAGCTGAAACTCCATCATTATTTGCCTTTGTTAGTCATCAAGAAAATGCGCATTATATCCTTGTGCCAAGAGTGTCTTCCGAAAAAAGAACGTATCTTCCAGTGGGGTTTTTAAAATCTGATATTATTGCAAGTGATTCCACGCTTATCATTTTGGGTGCCACCCCCTACCACTTCGGCGTGCTCACGTCCCTGATGCACAACGCGTGGATGCGCCAAGTCGCTGGGCGTCTAAAAAGCGATTATCGGTATTCCAACACCGTGGTGTACAACAATTTCCCCTGGCCCACCCCCACGCCCGCCCAAGAAACCGACATTGCGGAAAAGGCGCAGGCCATTTTAACCGCCCGCGCCCAATTTCCCAGCAGCACGCTGGCGGATTTGTATGATCCCCTGACCATGCCGCCGGTGTTGCTGCGGGCCCATCAGGCCCTGGACCGCGCCGTGGACGCCGCCTATCGCCGCGCCCCCTTCACCACCGAGCGCGAACGCGTGGCGTTTTTGTTTGAACGGTATCAGGGGCTGGTGGCGCCGTTGGTGCAAAAAGAAAAGAGGGGGAAGGAAAAAAAACAGTGACAATACAATATCCCCCATCTATGGGGCAAATTTTAATCTGTGATTTTTCATCAGGGTTTGTTGAACCAGAAATGGTTAAGGTGCGTCCTGTTGTTGTGATTTCTCCCAAGCCAAGAAAATCTATCCATTCTTTATGTACGGTGGTTCCTTTAAGCACCACAAGAGCCTTTGGTGATAGAAAAATATCACCATTCCTTAGTTTTTGATCGTCCTTTACCCAAACCTTTCAGTGCAAAAACCTGCTGGGTTAAGTCCGATATGATCTCTACCGTAAGTTATGCACGGCTATCTCTTCCGCATTCAGGAAGAGATACCTGGGGGAAGCGAAAATACATCAAAGTTTCCGTTTCCCCCGAGGACTTAGGCATTATCAGGCAGTGTGTTTTACATGCTCTTGGTTTTTAATGCCAGAAAAAGATGCCAGAAAAAGATGCCAGAAAAAGATGCCAGAAAAAGATGCCAGAAAAAGATGCCAGAAAAAGATGCCAGAAAAAGATGCCAGAAAAAGATGCCAGAAAAAGATGTCAGAAAAAGATGCCAGAAAAAGATGTCAGAAAAAGATTGTCTTTCTCTTGAATTCGTGGTATACAGTTAAAAATATGTTAAATGTATATAGAAAATGAATCATTCTGCTTCTTCTGCTTTATCTAAGGACCAAGGTCTTCTCACGCGCTTGTTTCATTATGACGAGCAGCGGGCTCTTTGGACCTATCCCCATGATGATCAGGTTTTTAAGGTCATGGCCGCCTGCGCCAAATTGAACTTGCCCTGCCGTAATGTTCCCAAAGATGACCCCAACGCTGTTGAAATTGAAGATACAGACTGGCGTCGCGTTTTTCCCCTGCCCTTAACATCATCCCAGGATGAGTCTTTATCTCCCCCATCATCCGCTTCAAACGAGGTTCCTATGAAAAAACACACCTATCACCCCAAAAAACACGCTGAAGATCATGAAGAAATAAGCGTTCGTTATTATCAGTTTCATCGGGATGATCATGAGGAAAGCCCCCAAGAAATTCTGAAGGCCGCAGAATCAGAAATTTTTGATGAAGAAGATGATCAGGACATGGAAACCGCCGTTCATGCCCTCGCCGAACGAACAGAGGCTGTTGTGATTCTCAAAGAAGAGAGTGAAGACCTTCAGATTCTACCTGCACCGGCGCCTCTTGAAAAAAAGCCGGAGACTTCTTTATTAGCCCCCCCCCATGTTTCTCAAAACTCTAAGGAATCAACGATGACAACCCATGAAAAACATACTGTAAAAAACGATAGTGCAGAAAAAGCCCCTAAAAATAAAGATTTTAGTGAGTTAAGCAGTTGGGAGCAGGTTCTGGAAGATCGGGAATCGACCCTGGCCGCCCGGGAAAAAGTGCTTCGCATGAGACAAAAGGATGTCCAAGACATGGAAGAGCGTTTTCACGAAGAACGCAAGGTCTTTAATGCAGATTATGAAGAGAAAAAGGCCTTCCTAGAGGACAAAGAACAGCGTTTGAAAAAGATTTTTGAGCGTATAGAAGAGGTCGCATATGAATTTCGTCGCAACACCCGCGTTGAAGATGAGGTCAGTTAAGAAAAACAGTTAAGAATACACCACGAAAGCCACCAAAAAAAGCCACCAAAAAAAGACTTGCAATCCCCCGTGCAGGCGTTACATAAGAACAACTTTCGTTTATTGATTTTTGCGCTTTTAGGTTATTATGTCTCGTCAAACTCCTCTGGATCATTATCGCAACATTGGTATCATGGCCCACATTGATGCGGGCAAAACCACAACGACAGAGCGTATTTTGTTTTACACGGGCCGCCAGCACAACATTGGTGAGGTTCACGAAGGCAATGCCACCATGGACTGGATGGAACAAGAGCAAGAGCGTGGTATTACCATTACCTCTGCCGCAACAACCTGTTACTGGGCGGGCCACCGGATTAACATTATTGATACGCCAGGTCACGTGGATTTTACCATTGAGGTTGAGCGGTCTCTCCGCGTTCTGGATGGTGCTGTAGCGGTGTTTGACAGTGTGGCGGGGGTTGAGCCCCAGTCTGAAACCGTCTGGCGCCAGGCCGACAAATATAATGTCCCCCGTATGTGTTTCGTTAATAAGATGGACCGCATCGGCGCTGACTTTTTCCGCTGTGTGGACATGATGGTGGATCGTTTGGGGGCCGTGCCGTTGGTTCTTCAGTTGCCCATTGGCGTGGAATCCGATTTTGTCGGCGTTGTGGATCTGATTAAAAATGTTGAGATTCACTGGCTGGAGGAAAGCCTGGGCGCCAAGTTTGAAGAGCGTCCTATTTCAGCTGCCTATAAAGAAAAAGCCGCCGAATATCGTGAAAAAATGATCGAGCTTGCCGTTGAGCAAGACGACGATGCCCTGGAAAAATACCTGGCCGGCGAAGAGCCCAGCGTTGAGGTGTTAAGGGCCTGCATTCGTCGCGGCACCATCAAAAGTGCCTTTGTTCCTGTTGTGTGTGGATCGGCCTTTAAAAACAAAGGGGTTCAGCCGCTGCTGGATGCGGTGACATACTATCTCCCCTCCCCTCTGGATATTGGGGATACCAATGGTCTTAAGCCCGATTCCGATGATGCTGATGTGCGGAAAGCCTCGGACGAAGAGCCATTCTCTGGCTTGGCCTTTAAAATTATGACCGATCCTTTTGTGGGGTCCTTGACCTTTGTTCGGGTTTATTCGGGCAAGGTAGAATCCGGATCCTATGTGGAAAACACGACAAAGGGTAAAAGAGAGCGCATTGGCCGTATGTTGCTGATGCATGCAAATTCCCGTGAGGAAATCAAAGAAGCCTACACCGGCGACATCGTAGCCCTGGTAGGCATGAAGGACACGACCACGGGGGATACCCTGTGTGATCAGAAGGCTCCTATTATTCTTGAACGCATGGAGTTCCCTGATCCCGTTATCGAGGTTGCCGTTGAACCCAAAACCAAAGCCGATCAGGAAAAAATGTCTGTGGCTTTGGGTCGCTTGGCGGCGGAGGACCCTTCATTCCGTGTCTCTGTAGATCACGAATCCGGTCAGACGGTCATTAAGGGTATGGGTGAATTGCACCTGGAAATCATCGTGGACCGCATGAAGCGCGAGTTCAAGGTGGAGGCCAATGTGGGCGCGCCGCAGGTGGCCTACCGTGAAACCATTTCCAAAAAAGTCGAAATTGACTACACCCACAAAAAACAATCCGGGGGTGCTGGTCAGTTCGCGCGTGTTATCATGACGTTTGAGCCGCTAGAGCGCAGCGGTGGCTATGAATTCCTGAATAAGGTTATTGGTGGATCCATTCCCAAAGAATACATCCCCGGTGTGGAAAAGGGTCTGTTGTCGGCCAAAGACACGGGAGCCCTCGCCGGTTTCCCCGTGGTGGACTTTAAGGTCACGTTGACCGAGGGTGCTTATCACGATGTGGATTCATCAACGTTAGCATTTGAGATTGCAGCCCGCGCTGCCTTTCGTGAAGGCATGAGAAAGGCCGGAAGCCAGATCCTTGAGCCCATCATGAATGTTGAGGTTGTCACGCCTGAAGATTACCTGGGTGATATTATTGGGGATTTGAACTCTCGTCGGGGTCAGGTTTCTGGTATGGACCAACGGGGGAACGCCCGTGTGGTCAATGCAATGGTCCCCTTGTCAAACATGTTTGGATATGTTAATACCCTTCGCTCAATGAGCCAAGGCCGTGCTCAATTCACCATGGTCTTTCATCATTATGAGCCCGTCCCCCATGCGATCGCTGAAGAGATCGCAACAAAACATTCTTAATGAAAAACTAACGAAAAAGGTAGGAACACCATGGCAAAGGCAAAATTTGAACGGAACAAACCCCACGTTAACATCGGCACCATCGGTCACGTTGACCATGGAAAAACAACCTTGACTGCGGCCATTACCAAATATTTTGGTGAGTTCAGAGATTACTCTCAGATCGACGCTGCCCCCGAAGAAAAAGCCCGTGGGATTACCATTAACACCGCCCACGTTGAATATGAAACCGCTGACCGTCACTACGCCCACGTGGACTGTCCTGGACACGCCGATTACGTGAAAAACATGATCACTGGTGCCGCCCAGATGGATGGTGCGATTCTGGTGGTGAATGCGGCCGATGGACCGATGCCCCAAACGCGGGAGCACATCTTGCTCGCCCGTCAGGTGGGTGTTCCTGCCCTGGTTGTTTTCCTGAACAAAGTTGACCAGGTGGATGACCCTGAATTATTGGAACTGGTTGAAATGGAAATCCGTGAATTGCTCAGCAAATACGGATTTGATGGCGATAATATCCCCATCGTCGCTGGGTCTGCTTTGGCCGCGCTAGAGGGCCGCAACCCCGAAATCGGCGAAAACAAAGTCCGTGATCTGCTGGCGGCTGTTGATAAAGCCATTCCCACGCCGTCCCGTCCCATCGAGAAGACCTTCCTGATGCCCATTGAGGATGTGTTCTCAATCTCTGGCCGTGGTACCGTTGTCACCGGCCGTATCGAATCCGGTATTGTCAAGGTGGGTGAGGAAGTTGAAATCGTTGGGATTAACAAGACCCAAAAAACAACTGTCACCGGTGTAGAAATGTTCCGTAAACTGCTTGACCAAGGTCAAGCCGGGGACAACGTGGGTGTTCTGCTCCGTGGAACCAAGCGTGAAGATGTTGAGCGGGGTCAGGTTTTGGCCAAGCCCGGCAGCATTACCCCCCACACGACCTTTAAGTGTGAGTGTTATATCTTAAGCAAAGAGGAGGGTGGCCGTCACACGCCGTTTTTCTCAAACTACCGCCCTCAGTTTTACTTCCGAACCACGGACGTTACGGGTGCAATTAAACTGCCTGAAGGCAAAGAAATGGTCATTCCTGGTGATAACGTGGAAATGGAAATCGAGCTGATCAATCCCATCGCCATGGACGAAGGTTTGCGCTTTGCTATCCGTGAGGGTGGCCGTACCGTGGGCGCCGGTGTTGTCAGTAAGATTATTAAATAAAGGTCTTTACATGCCCCAAAAGAGGCTGCATAATGCGGCCTCTTTTTTTCTGTGAACGTTGTGGATACGAGAATCAATTATGGACGCACAAACCATTCGAGTGCACCTTCGGGCGTTTGATCACCGGATTTTGGATAAATCCGCTGAGCAGATCGTGGATACGGTGAAACGTACGGGCTCTAAGCTGCACGGTCCTGTTCCTTTGCCGACGCGGATTGAGCGCTTTACGGTTTTGCGGTCTCCGCACGTCAATAAAAAGTCTCGTGAACAATTTGAAATGCGTACGCACAAGCGGCTCATTGATATTCTCAGCCCTACCCCTCAGACGGTGGATGCCCTGATGAAATTGGAATTGCCTTCGGGTGTAGATGTACAAATTAAGCTGACCCCCGTCGGGGCTGCGGCTTAAGGAGAGAAACAATGATAAAGCGTACCGGTTTAATTGCAAAGAAAATGGGGATGACCCGTCGTTTTTCCAGCGATGGTGTGGCCTCTCCCGTGACCGTTCTGAGTTTAGAGTGCTGTCAGGTTATTGGTCAGCGGACCCAGGATCGCGATGGTTACACGGCCATCGTGTTGGGTGCGGGCCATCGTCGCGCATCTCGCGTCAACAAAGCCCAGCGTGTTCAGTATGCCAACACGAATATCTCTCCCAAAGCCATTGTGCGCGAATTTCGCGTTGAAGCTGAAGCGTTTGTTGACGTTGGCTCCGTTTTTCAGGCCGACCACTTTGTTGTGGGCCAAAAGGTGGATGTTGTTGGAACCTCCATTGGTAAGGGATTCGCCGGTGCCATGAAGCGTCACAATTTCGGGGGTCTTCGGGCGTCCCACGGGGTGTCCATCAGTCACCGTTCCCATGGATCCACCGGTCAACGTCAGGATCCGGGCAAGGTCTTTAAGGGCAAAAAAATGGCCGGTCACATGGGGGACGTGCGTGTCACCCAGCAAAATTTAGAGATCATTGAAACGGACGTGACCCGTGGTTTGGTTTTTGTGAAGGGAAGCATTCCCGGCGCCAAAAACAGTTTTGTTTTGATTCAGGATGCTGTTAAAGCACCGTTTGAAAACCTGCCTTTCCCTGCGTCTTTTGCGCAGCCTTTGGAACAAACGCCTGAATCTGCGCACCCTGAACACAATGACGTGATTCCGGATGTTGCCCCTTCCGATGTTGCCTCTGATGATACGTTAGAAAGTTAAGAGTCGTTTTATGCAGTACGCCCTCCTCACAGGATCCGATCTTCAGGCCACTGATCTGGTCTTAAGGGACGATATTTTTGCCCTGTCCCCTCTTCGCCCCGATATCATTGCCCGGGTTGTTCAGTGGCAGCTGGACAAGCGTCGCTCCGGTTGTCACAAAACCAAGGGGATTTCCGATATTCAGGGGACAACCCGAAAGCCCTATAAGCAAAAAGGCACAGGGAATGCCCGTCAGGGTTCCTTGCGCTCTCCTCAGTTTCGCGGCGGGGCCACGATTTTTGGGCCTGTTGTGCGGGATCATGGCTATTCTTTGAACAAAAAAATTCGCGTTTTGGGATTAAAGCACGCGCTTTCTTCCAAGTGTAACGACCGTTCCTTGATTGTTGTTGATCAGTATCCCGCTTTTGAAAAAGCCAAGGATGCCTCTGCCTGGGCAAAAAAGTTGGGTTTGGTGAAGCCCCTTTTTATTGTCAATCAGGCCGACATGGATGCCCCCTTCGTCCGTGCCCTGCGTAACCTGAAAGATGTTCGTTTGTTGGCCTTAGAGGGCCTCAATGTTTATAGTTTGTTGCAGGCTCGTCACGTGGTCATCACGGTTGCGGCCAAAGAAGCCATTGAGCAAAGGTTTGCGTTATGAAACAAGGTCTCCTTTTAACAAAAAAAGCCAAAATCAGCTCGTTTGATATCCTCCGTCGCCCCATCGTGACGGAAAAATCAACCCATCAAGGGGAGATTGGCAACAAGGTTGTTTTTGAAATTTTGCCCAAAGCCACAAAAAATGATGTGAAGCTGGCTATGAAAGAGGTTTTTTCTGTGGTGGTTGAAAAGGTCAACATCATCAATTTGCCCGCCAAGACCAAGCGTTTTAAGGGAACTATTGGGCACCGTTCTGGGACGAAAAAGGCCATTATTACGTTAAAGGCCGGTGAAACCCTTAATTTTTTTGATGGAGTCTAGTCATGGCCTTAAAAGCCTATAAACCGATTACCCCGGGAACCCGGGGATTGATTCTTTCGACGTCTCCGGATTTGTGGAAAGGTCGCCCAGAAAAAAGCCTGGTTTCTGGCTTGTCCGCTACGGGGGGTCGCAACAACCTGGGTCGTGCGACGAACCGTAACATTGGTCCCCGTCATAAGCGTCTGTATCGTCAGGTGGATTTTAAACGGTCCAAACGCGATGTTGTGGCCACCGTGGAGCGTTTGGAGTACGATCCCAACCGCACCGCCTATATCGCCCTGGTCATTTATGAGGATGGCGAAAAGGCCTATATTTTGGCCCCCCAAAAATTAAAGGCCGGTGATAAAGTCATTGCCAGTGAAAAAGCCGACATTCAAATTGGCAATGCGCTGCCTTTGTCTAACATTCCCCTCGGAGCCGTGGTTCACAATGTTGAAATGAAGCCCGGTAAAGGGGGGCAGTTGGCCCGCAGTGCTGGATCCTCCGTTCAGCTGGTAGCTCGGGATCAGGGGTATGCCCAACTTCGCCTCTCTTCGGGCGAAGTGCGTTTGGTGCTCACCACCTGTTATGCCACCATTGGTATGGTTTCCAATCCGGACCACCAGAACGAAAATCTGGGAAAAGCGGGTCGAAATCGCTGGAAAGGCCGTCGTCCCCATGTTCGTGGTGTGGCCATGAACCCTGTGGATCACCCGCATGGTGGAGGAGAAGGTAAAACTTCCGGAGGCCGTCATCCGGTCAGCCCGTGGGGTCAGCCCACCAAAGGAAAACGGACCCGCCGCAACAAAGCGACGTCCAAATATATTGTTAAACGACGTTATCAGAAATAAAGGACATTCGATATGCCACGCTCTGTTTGGAAGGGTCCCTTTGTTGATGGGTACCTGATTGATAAAGCCGCCAAAGTTGCCTCTTCGGGCCGTCGCGATATTATAAAGACCTGGTCCCGCCGCTCGACCATCCTGCCCAATTTTGTGGGCTTGACCTTTGGTGTGTATAATGGCAAGAAGTTTGTCCCCGTGACAGTGAACGAAGAAATGATCGGTCACAAGCTCGGTGAATTTGCGCCCACCCGGACCTTTTTGGGTCATGGTGCTGATAAAAAAGCGAAAAAGAAATAGGTTATCTTATGAGCCGTCTTGTCCAAGCCATGAACACTGTTGTGCGCAGCAGCCCCCAAAAACTTAACATTGTTGCGGGTAGCATTCGCCAAAAACATGTTCAAGATGCTATTCATATTTTGAATTTTTCTCAGAAACGCGTGGCTGATGTGGTATTAAAAACCCTGAACTCTGCCATTGCTAATGCTGAGCACAACCATGGTTTGGATGTGGATCGTTTGTACGTTAAAGAAGCCTTCGTCGGCAAAAGCTTGGTTATGAAGCGTTTTCGGGCCCGGGCCCGTGGCCGTGGCGCGCGTATTGTAAAGCCTGTCAGTCGTATCACCGTTATTCTGGCAGAAGAGGAGATTTAGGTTATGGGTCAGAAAGTCAATCCCATTGGGTTCCGTTTGAAGATTAATAAAGACTGGGATTCTCGCTGGTTTGCTGGAAAATCTTACCAGGAAACGCTTCTTCAGGATTTGGAAATTCGCCGTTATTTGGAAAAACGCTTAAAGACGGCTTATATTAGCAAAATTGTCATTGAACGTCCTGCCAATAAGCCCATCATCAACCTGCACTCAGGTCGTCCGGGTTTGATTATTGGTAAAAAAGGGACGGATATTGAATTACTGCGGAAGGACCTGGCCAAATTTGTTGGGCGCGATGTTCAAATCAACATTGTTGAGGTTCGTAAGCCTGAAATTGAAGCCAGGTTGGTGGCGCAGAACGTGGCGTCTCAGTTGGAAAAACGGGTGGCCTTTCGTCGGGCCATGCGTCGTGTGGTTCAGTCGGCCTTACGTTTTGGCGCAGAAGGCATTCGAATTAACTGTAGCGGTCGTTTGGGCGGCGCCGAAATTGCACGGATGGAATGGTACCGCGAGGGTCGTGTTCCTTTGCACACCTTGCGCGCCGACATTGATTATGGTGAGGCAGAGGCTTTGACAACCTACGGCGTTATTGGTATTAAGGTCTGGATTTACAAAGGTGAAATTCTCAAAGATGGCGAGCGCGAAGAATTGCGCGCTGTCGCATAGATGTAGATATAGGTAACGGAGTCAGGCATGCTTAGCCCTAAAAAAACGAAATACCGCAAGGCCCATAAAGGCCGTATCAAGGGCGAAACAAAAGCCGGTGATCGGTTAAACTTTGGCCAGTTTGGTCTGAAAGCCCAAACAGCGGACCGAATCACGGCCCGCCAGATTGAGGCTGCGCGTCGGGCCATTACCCGTTACTTGCGCCGGGCGGGAAAACTTTGGATTCGTGTATTTCCTGATTTGCCTGTGTCCCGCAAACCGGCAGAAGTGCGTATGGGAAGTGGAAAAGGAGCCCCTGAATTTTGGGCTTGTCGCGTCGCCCCCGGTCGTATTTTGTTTGAGATCGAAGGGGTGTCGGAAGAGCAAGCGCGCGAGGCTTTTGCCTTGGCTCATGCTAAGTTGCCCATTCAATCAAAATTTGTTAAACGTTTGCCCTGTGAGTAAAAATTATGAAATTGGCGGATCGAAAAGCCTCCCTTTTGCGGGGCAAAACTAAAGATGAATTAAACGACATTCTGCGTCATTCCCAGCGGGAACTGATGGCCATGCGCTTTAAAAAGAAAAGCGGGGGTGTTGAAGATACCACCCGTTTTCGTTTTGTGCGTCGTCGGATTGCTCAGATCAAAACCTTACTTAATAACCCCGCGTAAAGGATTGTTGTTATGCCCCGCCGTGTGATGCAAGGTGTTGTTGTTAAGGATGCCAAAGACAAAACCATCAGTGTTTTGGTTGAGCGTTCGGTCAAACACCCCGTTTATAAAAAGTATATTAAGCGCTCGAAAAAATTTTTGGCCCACGATGAAGGCAACCGTTCTCGCCAGGGCGATCTGGTGTCTATCGTTGAGTCCCGTCCTCTTTCCAAAAGAAAAACCTGGATCCTGATTGACGATGCAGGTTCAGCAGACCAAGGAGCTTCCTCATGATCCAAATGCAAACCCGCCTGGATGTTGCGGACAACTCTGGTGCCAAAACCGTTATGTGCGTAAAAGTTTTAGGGGGATCTAAAAAAAGAACCGCCGAAATTGGCGATGTTATTGTGGTTTCGGTTAAAGATGCCATTCCCCGGGGCAAAGTCAAAAAAGGTGACGTCCACCGTGCCTTGGTGGTTCGTACCCGTTTTGGCGTTCGTCGTCCAGATGACTCTTTGATTCGCTTTGATAACAACGCCGTCGTGATTATCAACAAGCAAGGTGAACCTGTCGGGACCCGTATTTTTGGTCCTGTTACGCGGGAGCTTCGCGCAAGAAATTATATGAAAATTATATCGTTGGCCCCGGAGGTCTTGTAATGAAACAAAAAGTCAAAATTAAACGCGATGATACTGTCATTGTTCTTTCGGGCAAGGACAAGGGGAAACGTGGGAAAGTCTTAAAGGTTATGCCCTCTGAAAATAAATTGGTTGTGGATGGTGTTAATGTTGTCACCAAACACCAAAAACCAACCCAGATGGATGCCGGCGGGATTCGTCGTTTTGAAAAAGCCATTGATGTTTCCAATGTCGCCATTGTGGATCCCAAGCTGAATGTTCCCACCCGTGTGGGGTATAAAGTTGTGGACGGCCAGAAGGTCCGTTATGCGAAAAAGTCAGGAGAAATCATCGATGTCTGAGTCTCAACCCCGTTTAAAGCAGCAGTATTTGCAAGAGATTCGGCCAGCTCTGATGAAAGAGCTGGGCCTGACTAATATTATGCAAACGCCAAAACTGGAAAAAATCGTCATTAACATTGGTTTTGGTGATGCCGTTCAGGATAGCAAAAAGCTGGATAAAGTGGTGGCTGACCTGGCCCTGCTGGCTGGTCAAAAACCCATTGTTACCCGCGCCAAAAAATCCATTGCAACATTTAAAGTGCGTGAAGGAATGCTGATGGGCTGTAAAGTCACGTTGCGCCGCGAGCGCATGTACGAATTTTTGGATCGTTTGGTAACCATTGCCATGCCCCGTATCCGAGATTTTCGCGGGGTTTCCGGGAAATCTTTTGACGCCCAAGGCAATTATGCGGTCGGTATTAAAGAACACATTATCTTTCCAGAAATTGACTATGATAAGATTGACAAAGTCTTCGGGATGGATATAGTGATCGTTTCCAGTAGCAACCAGGCGGATCATACAAAGGCTTTGCTAAAAGCCTTTGGTTTTCCCTTTTATAATTAAAGTGAGAGACCCCATTCATGGCTAAAGTCTGCATGAAAGAACGAGACAAAAAACGCCGCCGCAAAAGCGCAAGTGCTTTGGAGCGCCGTACAGTTCTTGTGGCGAAAATCAAAGACCGCTCTGTTCCTATGGAAGATCGAATGAACGCGGTTCGCAAGCTTTCTGAGATGCCCCGCAACTCTGCCAAAGTGCGCGTGCGGAATCTTTGTGCTTTGACGGGTCGCTCTCGCAGCGTCTATCGTAAGTTCGGATTATCTCGTATTAAATTGCGGGAGTTGGCCTCTGCAGGTCAACTGCCCGGTGTTACAAAATCAAGTTGGTAAGCTTTTATGACCATGACCGATCCTATTGGGGCTATGTTGACCACCCTTCGTAATGGAGCCGCGGCGGGCAAAACTCAGGTTGCTGTGCCAGCGTCCCGCTTAAAGAAAAGCATTCTCGAGGTTTTAAAGCGCGAGGGTTACATTCGTGGCTATGAAATTCGGGATGTCCGCCCTAAAATTCAAGAAATTTTGGTCGAGCTGAAATATTATCAGGGCCAGCCTGTGATTAAAGAAATTCGTCGTGAATCCAAGCCCAGCCGTCGTGTTTATTGCGGCGCCTCTGGTATGCCCCGCGTGCAAAATGGTTTGGGCATTGGTATTGTATCAACATCTTTGGGCATTTTCTCGGATGCTGAGGCCCGCAAAGCGGGTCTGGGCGGCGAGTGGATTTGCACTGTATTCTAATATTGTGGAGTTTTAGGTCATGTCCCGCGTAGGAAAGCATCCCGTTATAGTGCCTAAAGATTGTTCTGTTTCTTTGACCCAGGGCACGCTTTTGGTTAAGGGAAAATTAGGGTCTCTTTCTTTGCCTATACCCCAGGCCGTTGAGCTGGCCATTAACGATAACGCTATTACCGTCACCCCCGTGTCCAACAGCAAGGAAAGCCGCGCCCTGTGGGGCACCATTCGTGCCCGTATTCAGGGGATGGTTGTGGGTAGCACTGTTGGCTTCACCAAGACCTTGGAGTTAGTTGGTGTTGGATATCGCGCCGCGTTAAAGGGCAATGCCATTGATTTACAGTTGGGATTCAGCCACCCTGTGCTTTTCCCCTTGCCTGCGGGTGTGACGGCCAAATGTGAAAAGCCAACCACCATTCAGTTGCATGGCTATGATAAACAGGTTGTGGGCCAGGTGGCCGCTAAAATTCGCTCTCTTCGTGCGCCGGAGCCCTATAAAGGAAAAGGGGTTCGCTACGAGGGTGAGACCGTTTTGCGTAAAGAAGGAAAAAAGAAATAGGTTTCCGTTATGGCTAAAAAATTATCTTCTTTTGAAAAGCGTCAAGCGCGTGTTCGTAATCACCTCAAGGCTCGGGCCACGGTGCCCTATCGCTTGAGTATTCATCGCTCAAATACGTCTTTATATGCTCAGGTTATTGATATGGCCTCGGGGTCTGTCTTGGCCTCTGCCAGTTCCCGGGATTCAGATCTTTCTACGGGCGCGGCTAAGGCGTCCCTGAATGTTGCCTCTGCCAAGGGTGTGGGTGAGCTTCTTGCCAAGCGGGCTTTGGCCAAAAATATAACCAAGGTCTACTTTGACCGTAGCGGATATCGTTACCATGGTCGGGTCAAGTCCTTGGCGGAAGGCGCCCGTGAAGGCGGTTTGTCATTTTAGGAAAAACGGAAAGTACTCAAAACGGAAAGATCTATGGATTATATCGAAAAACTGGTTGCTATCAATCGCGTGGCCAAAGTTGTCAAGGGGGGACGCAAATTTACCTTTGCCGCCTTGGTGGTTGTTGGTGACGGTCAGGGCCGTGTGGGCTATGGATCCGGCAAGGCCAAGGAGGTTCCCGAAGCCATGAAAAAAGCCATCGAAGGTGCGAAAAAAAATATGGTGCGTGTTAATTTGCGCGAAGGCCGTACGCTGCACCACGATGTTTTGGGATGTTTTGGTTCGGGCAGAATCGCGTTACGCAGTGCCCCGGCGGGAACCGGAATCATTGCCGGTGGTCCTTCGCGGGCGGTGTTTGAGGCCCTTGGGGTTCACGACGTTGTGGCCAAATCGCTGGGGTCTTCTAACCCCTATAACATGATTCGCGCCACGTTGGCAGGATTAACAGCAACGGCGACCCCCAAGTTGGTGGCTGCCAAGCGGGATTTAAAAATCGCTGATCTGATTCGCCGCCGCGGCGACACAAAAGATCAGCAAGATCAACAAGATCAGGAGAAGGGTTATGGACACGACGACCACGAAGCGTAAGGCAGCTACGCCCAAAGCTGAAAAAGCTGTTGCGGCACCCAAAGCTGCTGCACCTTCTAAAACAGTGGCTAAAAAAGTGGCTCCGTCAGAAAAAACCTCTGGGCAAACTGCCTCTGTTTTGCGTTTGACCCAGCTGCGTAGCCTTTTTGGTGCTTTGCCCAATCAAAGGGCTTGTTTGATTGGTTTGGGCCTGAGAAAAATTAACTCAACGTCCGTGGTTGAGGACACCCCATCCATTCGCGGTATGATTACCAAAGTTCGTCATTTGATTCGTGTTGAGGAGAGTTCGTCATGGAACTAAACATTGTTCGTGATAACAAAGGCGCCCGTCGCCCCTTGATGCGTGTGGGTCGCGGCATTGGTAGCGGTAAAGGCAAAACCTGTGGTCGCGGTGGTAAGGGACAAACAGCCCGTACCGGTGTTGCCATTAATGGGTTTGAAGGGGGCCAGATGCCCCTGTATCGTCGTTTGCCCAAAAAAGGATTCACCAACATTTTTAAAAAACAGTATTCTGTTTTGAATGTGGGATCCCTGCAGTTGGCCATTACGCAGAATCGTTTGGATGCCTCAAAGCCCATCACGACGGCCGATTTGATTCGTTCAGGCATTGCATCGAAGGCCCAACATGGACTGCGTCTGTTAAGTCAAGGTGATATCACCACGAACGTGACATTGCACGTTCAGGGTATTTCTGAAACGGCCCGTAAAAAAATAGAGGCTGTTGGTGGCTCTGTTGTGATTGAGGTCTTTTCAGGTCTTTAGTTCCTGGCCGGCTTTAGGAGAGATGGCCCGGGTGGATTGAATGACCACCCCCCCTGCCCTTCCCCTGGCAACTTGATCCGGCTGGGTTTTAAACATGGGCCACCAGCGTCAACACTTCAAACGTTTCCACAAAACGACCCTCTTTATTTCTGGGATACGATTTTTCTAAATCGTAGCGTTGGGAACGCGTCAGGGGGCGCCGGCAACGCTGATTAAGCGCATTGCCGAGAGCCATAGCCCGCAAATCCCGCACCAAACTGAAAACGTTTTGATAAGAGGCTGTGTAAAGATGCGCATCCACAACAGGGTTATGAAATCCGGCGCGGGTGGCCAGCGTGGCCAAATCGGGGGCTGAAATGCTGGGCATAAAGCGTAGTCCGGCCCCCTGATGGTGAAGCATATCGGTATGATAAAGGGATTCTTTGAATGCGCTCAGGCTTCGCGGACCCAACGTGGTCATGATGATCAGCCCCCCGGGATTTAAAGAGGCCCGGGCTTCCTGAAAAACAGCCGGCACGGACACGGCATAATCCAGACACAGCAGCCCCATCACAACATCGGCTGGCTGTTGGGGGGTATGCACAGTCAGGGGAATATTATTTATGTGATGCATTGCTATATGCGTATAATCATCTATGAAAACAATTGATTTTGGCTTAATTTTAAAGTCATTAATACGCATCGTCATGTCGCTGGCTATGGCATGCAGCAAAAAACGATCATGGGTTTTGTCTTTACAGGCACGCGCCCGTATGCGATCACGATGGTCCTGATCCAGGATGCAGGGGGGAGATAGCGTGTCCATATTACGGCGTTTTTTGGGGACGGTGGTGGATGTGGTGTTGCCCCCCCGATGTCTGGCCTGCGGGTCCATCGTGCGTCGTCACGGCGGGTATTGCCCAAAATGTTGGGGGCGTCTTCATTGGATTCATGATCCCAAATGTCAAATGTGCGGGGTGCCTTACCCGTGCGATTATGGCGTTTCCGGGTGCTATCGTCAAACCCCAAAAACGTGTTTGGGTCCGCTGATGGCGGGACGGTCCGTCTTTGTTTATACTAAAGCCTCTGCCCCCATGATTTTGAAACTGAAATACAGCGATAAAACCTTTATGGTGGAAACCTTTGCGGATCATTTGATGGGGGCGTTTAAAAGTTTTGATCGGCCCTTTACCATGCTGGTCCCCGTTCCCCTGCACTGGCGGCGTCACCTAATACGGAAATACAATCAGTCCAGCCTGCTGGCCCACGCCCTTTCCAAACGCTGCGGCGTTCCCGTTTTTAACCATGCCCTAAAACGCATTCATGCCACCAAACCCCTGAAAGGCGGGTCGTTTCAAAAACGTCTGGCTGTATTAAAAGGGGCCTTTACCCTGCACCCCAAAGACAAAGACAAAATCCAGGGGCAGCATATTTTGCTGATTGATGATGTCTGGACCACCGGCGCCACACTCCAAACCTGCGCGGAGGTTCTGATCAAAGACGGCGGCGCCAAATCTGTATCGGCGCTAACGTTGGCGCGGGTTTTGCCGGCGGAGTTATCGTAGGTTTTTTAGGGTGCCAAAACGGAAAAGTCTCGTGAAGAAAAGGCTCTGTTTGATTTTTTAAAAATGCAGGATTATGTTATCGCCCTGATGGTAACACGCCCTAACTATAATTCGGGGATTCCTTTGTAATGGTCACATCATGAACATGGGATTCCCGGTAACCGGCCGCTGTGATTTGCACAAAGGTCGCCTGGGTCTGTAAATCGGCAACCGTAGCGCAGCCTGTATAGCCCATGGACGCCCGCAGCCCCCCCGTCATTTGGTACAAAATATTGTGTAGGGAGCCTTTATAGGGAACCTGACCCTCGATCCCCTCTGGCACGAATTTGTTTTTTTGGGTTTGGAAATAACGGTCAGCAGATCCCTTCGCCATGGCCCCATCGGACCCCATGCCGCGATAGGATTTGTACGTGCGGCCTTGATACAAAAAAATTTCCCCCGGGCTTTCTTCGGTACCGGCAAAAACAGACCCCAGCATCACCGCATCGGCACCGGCTCCAATGGCCTTGGCCACGTCGCCGGAATAGCGAATGCCCCCATCGGCAATAATGGGCACGCCGTCGCCTTTGGCCGCGTCCCGACAATCCATAATGGCGGTTAATTGGGGCACCCCCACCCCCGCCACAATGCGCGTTGTGCAGATGGATCCGGGGCCAATACCCACCTTCACCGCATCCACACCCGTATCAATCAGGGCCCGCGTCGCCGCCCCCGTGGCCACATTGCCCGCAATAATGTCGGCGTTTCCCTTTTGGGCGATCAAAATTTTCAGCGTATCCAGTACCTTTTGGGAATGACCGTGGGCCGTATCCACCACCAAGGCATCCACGCCCGCCGCAATCAGGGCCAGGCCCCGCTCAATCCCCAAATCCCCCGTCCCCGTCGCCGCCGCCACACGCAGGCGGCCCTTTTCATCCTTACAGGCATTGGGGTGTGTTTTGGCCTTTTCCAGATCTTTCACCGTAATCAGGCCGACGCAGCGATAGGCCGCATCCACCACCAGCACTTTTTCAATGCGATGTTGGTGCAATAAAACCTGGGCATCATAAAGGGGCGCCCCATCGGGTACCGTGACCAAATTGTGCCGTGTCATGACCGAAGACACCGAAACGCCGGTATCGGAAACAAAACGCACATCGCGGTTGGTGATAATTCCCACCAGTTTTTGGCTTTCCGGCTCCACCACGGGAATCCCTGAAATACGGAAGGTTTGCATCATGGACAGGGCTTCCCCCACCGTCGCCAAAGGGGTAATGGTCACAGGGTCCTGAACAATACCGGCCTCAAACTTTTTGACGGTTTTGACGCTCTGAACCTGGTCTTCCAGGGTCATATTGCGGTGAATGACGCCAATGCCGCCGGCTTGGGCCATGGCAATGGCCATGGGGGCCTCGGTCACCGTATCCATGGCGGCGGATAAAAAGGGGATATTCAGGGTCAGGCGACGGGTGAGGCGCGTTGTCATATCAACATCACTGGGCAAAACATCCGAATGCGCCGGCAACAACAGAACATCATCAAAGGTTAAACCCAGACGCATAACATTTCATCTTTCCCTACTTAAAAAAAACCTAGGACTTACGCGTAACGTTCGTCATTGCGAGCGCAGCGAAGCAATCCAGAAAAGCCAACAACAAAAAAACTAGCCATACCCGCCCCAAAACACAAGATGGTTTTTGCTTTGGGCAGGGGGTTGGCTCTTTTGCCCTTACTAAAAAACACTTTTAAATGGCCCTGGGGGGCGCAAGGTTTTGCGTAAATCCTTTAGTTTGTTTATAACTTAGGCAACGTAACCCCCGTTTGCCCCATGTATTTTCCGGCGCGATCGGCATAAGTGACTTCGCAAGGGGAATGCCCTTTCAGGAAAAGAAACTGACAAATCCCCTCGTTGGCATAAATTTTGGCGGGCAAGGGGGTCGTGTTGGAAATCTCGATGGTGACATGCCCCTCCCAGCCAGGCTCCAGCGGCGTGACATTGACGATGATCCCGCAACGGGCATAGGTGGACTTGCCCAGGCAGATGACCAGAACATCCTTAGGGATCCGGAAATACTCCACCGTGTGGGCCAGGGCAAAACTGTTGGGCGGCACAATACACACGTCTTTTTTGCGGTCCACGAAAGAGGTATGGGAAAAATCCTTGGGATCAATGGTGGCGGCATCCACGTTGGTAAAAATTTTAAACTCATCGGCCACACGGGCGTCATACCCGTAGGAGGATAGCCCGTAGGAAATCACCCCCGCCCGCGTTTGCTTTTCCACAAAGGGTTCAATCATGGCGACACTTTGGGCTTGGGTACGGATCCAGTGATCGGGAAGAATGCTCATGATAATGTCCGTCAAGCCATGGTTCAAAAAACAGGACACACGTTACACCGTTTGCTGGGTTTGACCAAGGGGGGTTTTTGAGTGTTGGTGGCTGTTCATTGCTGATTGTCATCCCGGACAAGCTCGCACAGCGAACGCAGATCCGGGATCCAGCGCAACTGTCAAAAGGCACAGCCTTTTGCTTTTATATTCGTTAAAAAAAACAAAGAACAAAGCGCTTTGCGCTTTGGCATATATGCTGGATCCCGGCTCGGCGCTCGCAGGCTCGCTTATATCTTCTTTTCAGCTTTTAAAAGAGTCGCTATTTTTTAGAAGCGGGCGTGAGAGACCGTAAGTGCGCTAAGTCTTTGAAAGACTGTGGACCAGATTACGTCCTCACGCCCAAGGTGCCG
>JBILRW010000056.1:0-6618 GCA_044372405.1 Alphaproteobacteria bacterium | reverse complement strand
CAACCCCCCAAACCCGAACCCGAAATAAGGCCGGAACCCAAACCCGATCCGAAGCCGGAACCAGAACCGAAACCTGAGCCCAAGCCTGAGCCCAAGCCTGAGCCCAAACCAGAACCCCCGAAACCAGAGCCCAAGCCAGAACCAAAACCCATACCCAAACCGGACCCCAAACCGAAACCCGAGGTTGCCCCCAAGCCCGAGCGATTGCTGAGGGATGTATCGCCGGAAAAGGAAAAAGAGCCCACCCCCAAAACCGACAAAAAAGACACCAAAAAAACGGACGATAAGAAAAAAGAGGCACCCAAAAAAACCAAGGAGCTTTCCTTTGCCGACAGCATGAAGCAGGCGTTAAATCAGGTGAAAACGGACGAGCCCCCGTCAAAACTGATGCGGCCCACGGCGGATGATACCCCCGATGCGGCGGATGCGGGGGAATTGGCGCAGGCCGTGGGGGAAGATGTGTTGTCCAAATTTCAAAATCAACTGGCAGGATGCTGGAATGTCCAGGCGGGGTCTCAGGATGCGGAAAACCTGATTGTGTCCGTTCGGGTGGAAATGAATCGTGATGGAACGGTGGATCAGGCCAAAATTGTTGATTCGCGATCGGGCAGCAACCGCGCCGTTCGTGTGGCGGAGGAAAATGCGCTGCGGGCTGTGCTGGACCCCCGGTGCCAACCCTTTGCCTTTCCCCAGGATCAGTACAAAACGTGGAAAACCCTGCTGTTGCGCTTTGATCCCCGGGGGTTGGTGGGGGGATAACAAAGGGGTGGGGTAATAACAAAAAACCACTCCGAATCCATTATTTTCCTGTTGCATTTGGGGCGCAAATGGCGTAGATGTCTCTTTCTTTGTTAAAAAATTGTCGTTCCTGTCATGCAAAAATGTTTTGTTCAAAAGCCCGCGAATGTTAAGGCCGAGTGGCTGATTGTGGATGCTGAAAACCAGGTTTTGGGCCGTCTGGCGTCTCAACTGGCGAAAATTATTCGGGGAAAGCACAAGCCGACCTTTACCCCCCACACCAATGACGGGGATCGCATTATTGTGATCAACGCCGAAAAAATTCGGGTGACGGGTAAAAAGTTAGAGCAAAACCGTTTTTACTGGCACACCGGCTATCCTGGCGGGATCAAGGAACGCGCCTGGGGAACCATTTTAAACGGAAAGCACCCTGAACGCTTGCTGTATAAAGCTGTTGAGCGGATGATGCCCAAGGAAAGTCCCCTGGCGCGCGAGCAGCTCTCCAAAAACCTGCACATTTTTGCCGGTAGCGAACACCCCCATGCTGGTCAGCAGCCCCGGGTTGTTGTTTTATCCAAATCTCCAAAATTTTAACAAAACGAAAAGTGTTTTATGACGGATCTTGCTTCTTCTGCCCCTGAAACCCCAAAAATTGATGACTTGGGCCGCGCCTATGCCACGGGCCGTCGTAAGGATGCTGTGGCGCGTGTTTGGATTAAATCCGGAACGGGCAAAATCACCGTCAATGGTCGTGAAGCCGGTGCCTATTTCGCCCGTGGTGTTTTGTGGATGTTGATTAACCAACCCTTTCAAACAACCGGCCGTGACGGCCGATTGGATGTTGTTTGCACCGTTAAGGGTGGCGGTCTTTCTGGACAAGCCGGCGCTGTCCGTCATGCCATCAGTCGCGCCCTGATCAACTATGATCCTACCTTAAAGCCTGCTCTGCGTCAGGAAGGCTTCTTAACCCGCGATTCCCGTGTGGTGGAACGTAAAAAATATGGTAAAGCAAAGGCCCGCCGTAGCTTCCAGTTCTCTAAACGTTAATGTTTGGGCGATTTTCGGGGAATTTTTCCGAGTTATCCCATCGTTTTTTTGCTCCGCACTCAAAGAACTCAAAGAGTAGGTTTTTTTATGAACACGCTTCGCTTTTCTTTTGTGTTTATGGGTTTGAGCCTTCTGGGGGCATCCTTTGCCCACGCCGCAGATGACAGAATCCCTGATGATGTTGTGGCCAAGGAAACCGAGACTTGTTTGGCCCAGGCCACAAAAAATCCTGCATGGTTTGGGCCGGTCTATTGTCCTTGCGTCATGAAAGAAACCCAGAAAAACGTCAGTTACACCGATTATCAGGCGGTTAATAAAGAACTTCAGTCCCCCACCGGGGCCCGTCCTGCCCTGGAAAAAAACAAGGACGTCATGGAATCCATTGCCAAAACCTGCATGGTGATTGTGCAAAAACGACTGCTGGAGGAAAAAAACCTTGGTGGTGACACCCTTGGCGGCGCTGGGGCCCCTCAGTAATTCATACGTCCCGCAGAGCATACCAAAGCAGTGCTGTTCATTTGAAAAAAGTGATGAAAAGGCGGGGTGGGTGCAGCAGGGTTTCTCTCTCAGGTCAAGGGCGAGACGCCAAAAAAGGGGCGTAGCCCAGCCCCGAAGGGGCGGCTTTTTTGGTGCGAGGCGAAGCGTACCCTTGAGTTGAGAGAGAAACCCTGCTGGGTGGGACGCCTTTTCCTTGTGGGCCGAGCGCGGCTCCCGCCCCCACATTTTTCTTTTTAACTCAAGGGGTTCACTGCGTCGATCCGAAAAAAATCATCCTCGCGCCGCCCTCTACCGAGGCCGCCGCTGCGGTATTTTTTCCAGCTCGCCCCTTGAGTTAAAAAGAAAACCGTCCCACCCCGCCGCCCTTCCTGTTGTCTCTCTTTTGAAATGAACAGCCCTGACACCAAAGAACACACACAAAGAACACACACAAAGAACACACCCTTGCGAAGCGCAGGCAAGGGGGGTATAGTCCCCCTAACGAGATTCCATCGTTGGCTATAGAAAAAAAGATAATCAAGAAAGTGTTGGTTTATGAGACGTTTGCGTTGTGCCCTGTTGCTGTGTTTTTCGTTGTTTTTTGTATCCTGCAGCACCCCGGACATCAAAAGCGATCCCAGCTATCCCAAAGGGGAGACGGGCGAGCGCCGCGAAAAAGTCGGCACCATCACCAACAATGAAAAGGGCTTTGTTCTGTTTGGCCAGGGGTCTGAGGACCGGTTGGCTTCGGAAGACAACGGTATTGGCGTAAATGCGTATTTGTGGAAGGCCACGCTGGACACCGTGTCGTTTATGCCCATTGCCTCGGCAGATCCCTTTGGCGGGGTCATTATTACCGATTGGTATGTCATGCCAGAAAACCCGGGCGAGCGGTTTAAGATCAATGCTTTTATTACCTCAAAATCCTTGGAAGCCAACGGGATCAAAGTGACGGTTTTCCGTCAAAAACAGAACAAAAAAGAATGGATTGACCAACAACCCAACGCCACCATGGCCACCCAGATGGAGGACGCCATTTTGACGCGGGCCCGTGAACGCAAAGTTGCTGATGAACAAAAACTGTGATCCGGCGTTTTTTTTCTTTTCTTGTTTCTCGTCTGGTCCCCTGGGTCATTATTTTGCTCAACGTTGTTTTTTTGGTGTTTGTGGCCCTGGTTTTGTTTGTGTTCCAGGGCACCAAAGAGGATTCCGATGTTCTGGCGCTGTTGAAAAAAGCAGACCCCGTGACGTCTGAAAAAGACACGCCGCCTACTGCTTCTGCGGAAACCTTACCCAAAGAAATTCCTGTCCCCGACGCCCCGCCCCCTGTGGCCACCATTGCTCAGGATTTGGTGGAACGCAGCGCCTTTGGCTTTTTACCCAAGCGGGGCACGGGGGAAGATCGCACCCCCTGGCAGGTTTATGCGCGCTCCGATTTATGGCCCCAGGATCCCCCCTATGCCACGGTTTCCCTGGTGGTGGAACAAATGGGGATGAATCAGGCACTGCTGGATCAGGCAAAAAAGACATTGCCTCCGGGGGTGGCGCTGGCCTTTAATCCCTACGCTGGGGAGGTGTTTTCGCAAATGCAAACGGCCCGCCAGGCGGGGTTTGAAACGCTGCTGTCTCTGGCGCTGGAAACGCGCAATTATCCCTATAGTGATCCGGGCAGTCTGGCGCTGCTGACGGCGAACCTACCTGAAAAAAATCAGGAAAAATTCACCCAGCAAATGGCCACGGCCCAGGGCTATATGGGGATGATTCCCATGATGGGGAAAATTGCCCGTTACGATGCCCCCCTGATGGATTTGGTTTTGGGACAACTGGGCACGCGGGGTCTGATGTATGTGGATACGGCGGAGGGAACCCAGGCGGAGGTCCACGAAAAACGGTCCAAAAATGCAAACCTGCCCTATACCCACGTCACCCTGCGTTTGCAATCCATTGAGGAGCGAGAGGCGTTTTTTAAAAATCTGGCCCAAACGGCCCTGAAACAGGGATCCGCTGTGGGGTTGCTACCCCCCTATCCCATTATTTTTGAAACGGTGGCGGCGTGGGTAAAGGCCTTACCCCAAACCCATGCCCAATTGACGTTTGTGCCGGTTTCTTATCAAGGACGTTTGTTTTTGGATGCCCCCAAACCGCCGGAGCCTGAACCCGAACCCGCGGCCCATGCCCCTGAAGGTAAAGACGCAAAAAGGAAAGAAGACCCCAAAAAGAAAGACGCCCCCAAGCCCAAAGCTGAGGGAGGCGGGCATTGATCCTGATTGGCAATCAAATAAGACTTACACAAAGCGTCATTGCGAGCCTCCGCAGGAGGCGTGGCAATCCAGTCTTTTCGCGGGCGGCATTTCTGGATTGCTTCGCTTTGCTCGCAATGACGGCTAATAGAGTGGCCCTATGATCCCTCTCCTCGGTGAAGTCAGTTTGTGGCTGGCCTCTCTTTTGGCCTTTGCCACGTTGTTAACGCCGCACCCCCGTTTGTGGGCGGCCCAGGCGGTGATGCCGTGCGTGTGTTTTGCCCTGTTGATGGGGGGATTTGCCACGTCAGATTTGTCCCTGGCCCTGGTGGCGGAAAGTGGCGCGTGGGGGGATAGCCTCCCGTTTCGCCTGGCCTCAACCTGGGCAAATCATCAGGGATCGTTGCTTTTGTGGTGGGCCATGATGGCGGCGGCGGGGCTTTTCATACTGGCGCGGAGAGATTATCCCCCAGACTTTCAAAACGCCGCCCGCCGTTATCATGCGCTGATTGGGTTTTTGATCGGGACGTATTTGCTCTTCACCCGATCCCCCTTTGCCCCGTCCCTGGGGGAGCCTGCTTTGGGCCTGAATCCTTTGCTGCATGATCAGGGTTTGCTGATTCATCCGCCGATTTTGTTTGCAGGGTATGCCTTAACGGCCATGGTGAGTTTGGTGGCGTATGGTTTGCTCACCCAGCCCTTTCCCCTCAGCCCCGCCCTGATGCGGTTGTGGCGCTTCACGATTGCCCTGGCCTGGGGTGTTTTGGCCATTGGCATGGGCCTTGGGGCCTGGTGGGCGTACCGCGAATTGGGCTGGGGCGGCTGGTGGTTTTGGGATCCGGTGGAAAATGCGTCGTTGTTGCCCTGGCTGGTGTTAACCGCATTATTACATGCCGCGCCCCAGGCCAAGACCCGGGCCACGTTTTATCGTTACGCGCTGATTTACAGTGTGCTGGCCTGGTCGTTGTGCTGGCTGGGGACGTTTTTGGTGCGATCGGGACTCCTTATTTCCGTGCATAGTTTTGCTGAGGATTCCTTTCGGGGGCTATTCCTGCTGCTGATGCTGATGATTCATACCGGATTTGTTTATCAGGGCTGGCGGCGGGCAAGAGTCCCGCAAACCGAGGATCCCCCTGTGGCCCTGGGCTCTCGCCCGTTTTTGATGGGACTGCAAAATTATTTGGTTTTGGCCGTGGCAGCCTTGGTGGCGCTGGGGTTGTTTTATCCGTTTTTTGCCGGCTATGTCCTGAACTATCCCGTATCTGTGGGGGCCGGGTTTTACAATCAAACGGTACTGCCGCTCATGGCCCTGGCCATGGGGGCGTTGGTGTTGCTACCGGGAAAGGCGTTTTGGCGGTGGAAGGCCATTGTTGCAACTCTCATTCTGTGGGTTCTTTTGGATGCGGCGCTGCCCCTGTCCGGATGGGCGCGTTTGTGGGGACTGCTGCCGGCGGTTTTGTTAGTGTCGGTTTTGGGCGAAGCCCGCCGTGTCAAGCTGGCCCGCACCCTGGGGCATTTGGCCATGCCGCTGTTTGCCATTGCTGTTTTGGCCTATGGCTATGGCCAGCGCGATGCCGTTTTGGATTTAAAACTGAACACCCCTGCGGTTTTTGAGGGCGAAACGCTGACCTTGCGGCGCGTTTATGAACAAAAATTTCCCCTGTATACGGGGCTGCTGGCCGATGTGGATAAAATTGAATCGGGACATCAAACGACCCTGACGCTGGCCAAACGCTATTATCAGCAGCGGCAAACCATGACCTCAGAAATGACCCTTATCAGTGATTTGTGGCAGGATCGGGGGTATATCATCGCCTCCTTTTCCCCAGATGGGCAGAGTATTTCCGTGCGCCAGCACATTCGTCCGGGAATGACGCTCCTCTGGCTATCCTGGGGCATCATGGGCCTGGGGGGACTTTTGGCCGCGCTGCGGCAGAGGAAGGGGTGAGGGGCACTTATACCAATTCACTTTCAAAAATATACGAATCTCGTCGTCATCCCGGACCAGATACTGTCTTTCGGGTCAAGGGGAAAATGATGTGTGGGTTTGGTATTGGGGGGCTCATTGCCGCCCCCCAAGCCCCCGCTAGGATATTTGGGGAACAATGAGGGAAGA
>JBILRW010000006.1:0-61912 GCA_044372405.1 Alphaproteobacteria bacterium | reverse complement strand
TCGATGTGGTCCACATCGGGCTTTTCCATCAGCTGCAAAAATTGACGGGCGTAGGACGACAGGCTTTCCACATACCGCCGCTGTCCCTCAGCATAAATCGTATCAAACGCCAGGGAGGATTTTCCCGACCCCGAAACGCCGGTAATCACCGTCAATTGATTTTTGGGAATGTCGACGTCAATGTTTTTCAGGTTGTGCTCCCGCGCGCCGCGAATGGATAGCGTGGTGTTGCTGGACACGGGGCGGGCAGGGGCTACGTCGCTTTGGGGGACAGCTTTCAGGGGACTTTTGGGCATAAGAAACTCTGGCGATGCGACACAATATCCTCCTCATTTAAGGGGGTATGGGGGGGTAGGGCAAGGGGTTTTTTGGTGTTGCGTGAGTCCAGTTGCGTGAGTCCACCCTTGACAATTTCAGGAAAAAAAGTCATGATTTGAGTCATTAAGGAGATTCAATCATGCAAATGACAGCATCGCTCCCTGTTGTTCCCGTTGGGAAAATTAAAAGTTTTGGTCCTTTGGGCCCCAAATATCAAGTAGGACCTGTTTTGCGTCCCTTGGGGCGAAACGATTGGTTAATTGAAATTACGATGGTGGAAACGGGTGAAAAAACCGAGTATCGTTGGGCGCATTTGAATGATGATCCTGATGCCGTTTAATGTATGCGGTGGCGTTTGACCTGGTGGTTGTGTATGAAAGATGACCCTCCCCAATCATTTTAGGACCTTGCGCCCAGCCCGATCCTCCCCTATGAATCAAAGAGATCTTTGTGAAAGAGAGAGAATCATGGCCCCAGGCAGCCCCGCCCCGCAACCAAAATCCGTGCCGCCAAAGTCCGTGCCGCTGAGTGATTTGTATCGGTTGTTTTTGGCCTTTAGCCCCACGGGCGAGCCCTATACCACCAAGGGCGATATTTTGACCATTTTATCCCAAAACGGGATTCACAAAAAAGATGCCCGTATTCAGGATTTGATTGAGGCTCTGGAGGGCTATACCGCGAAAGAACCCATCGATTTTGAAACCTTTCAATCTCTGGCAGCGCATCACGTTTATCTGCTGCAGCGGGCGGCCCAGGGCGGGTTTGTGATTCCGGATTTTTCGGCGTTTACCCAGAGCCTAACCCAGATTTATCAGGATATTTTGCCCATGGAAACGGGGGATGTGGCCCGTTATATCCCTCAGTTGGCTCGGGTGGATCCCAAATATCTGGGCATTAGTGTGTGTACGGTGGATGGGCAGACCTTTGATATCGGGGATACCGATGTGGGATTTTGCGTTCAATCCACGTGCAAGCCCATTACGTATTGTATTGCCCTGGAAAAGGTTGGCGAAGACAAAGTCCACGCCCATGTGGGCCGGGAACCCAGCGGACAGAATTTTAATGCCATTACGCTGAATCGTAAAAACCTGCCCCACAACCCCATGATCAATGCCGGATCCATGGTGTGCGCGTCCCTGATTCATCCCAATCAGCCGCTGGCGGATCGTTTTGATGCGATTTTATCGGTGTGGCAGCGGCTGTGCGGGGGTGTTCGACCAGGGTTTAACAGCTCGGTTTATCACTCAGAAAAAGAGACAGCAGATCGCAATTTCGCGCTGGCATATTTTATGAAGGAAGTGGGGGCCTTTCCCAAGGGGACCGACATTCACCAAACCCTGGATCTGTATTTTCAGTGTTGTTCCATTGAGGTGACAACAAAAAACATGGCCACGCTGGCAGCGACGTTTGCCAACGCGGGTGTGTGTCCCATGACGGGGGATCGGGTGCTTTCCCCATCGTCGGTGAAGCACGGCCTCTCCCTGATGCTGTCCTGCGGGATGTATAATTTTTCGGGCGAGTTTGCCTTTAGCGTGGGCTTGCCCGCAAAATCGGGGATTTCTGGCGTGATTATGCTGGTGATTCCGGGGGTGATGGGGATCACGGTCTGGTCGCCCCGGCTGGATGCGCTGGGCAACAGCGTGCGCGGCGTGGCGTTTTGTGAAAAATTGGTGTCCCTCTATAATTTTCATAATTTTGATGGGGCGGGTCAAACATCGGGAAAAAAAGATCCCCGTTTGCCGCGTCACCAGGAAAGTCGGCATCTGGCATTATCCCTGATTTTGGCCAGCAGTCAGGGGGATTTGGATGAGGTTAAACGGTTGATTGCCCGGGGGGCCTCGCATCAGGCCTCTGATTACGACGGGCGCACGCCGCTGCATCTGGCGGCGGCGGAGGGACGGCAAGAGGTCGCCACCTATCTTTGTCATCTGGGGGCAGAAACAGGGGTGCGGGATCGTTTTGGTCGCACGCCCCAGGATGAGGCCGCATCTTCAGGAATTACCCTGTGAAGCCCCGTCATGTCGCCATCATTATGGATGGCAATGGCCGGTGGGCCCAGGCCCAGGATTTACCCCGCAGTGAAGGGCATCGCGCCGGCCAGGACGCTGTTCGGCGGGCTGTGACCTGCGCGGGGGAGGAGGGCATACCCTACCTGACGCTTTATTCCTTTTCAGAGGAAAACTGGCAGCGCCCCCCGGAAGAAGTCGAGGCCCTGATGGCTCTGTTGGTGGGGGCCCTGAAAAACGAAACAGACTGGATGAAACAAAACGGCGTTCGTTTGAATGTCATCGGCGCCACCCATAAATTTTCTGCTGCAGTGCAGCAATCGCTACGTGAGTCCCTGGCGGCCACAGCCAGTGAGAGCCGTCTAACCCTGACCCTGGCGCTCAGTTATGGCGGACGGCAAGAGATCCTTCAGGCGCTGAATGCGATGCTGGCCACGGGTGAAAATGCTGCAACAAACGATGATTTTTTTGCGCAGCATTTATATACAAAAAACCTTCCCGATCCGGATATTATCTTACGGACGGGGGGAGAATATCGGTTGAGTAATTTTCTGCTGTGGCAGGCGGCCTATAGCGAATTGATTTTTATGGATGTGTTTTGGCCGGATTTTTCGGCGGATCATTTTCGGGAGGCCCTGGCCACCTTCGCCCGTCGCCAGCGTCGGTATGGCCGTGTTGAGGCTTTAGCGGAGGTCGCCGAATGAAGGATCGTCTGTTGGTGGCCTTGGTGTTAATCGGTGTTGTGGCGTTGGCCTATGGTTTGGGTCTTTTTTTTCTGCTGCCGCTCTTGGTGTGCGTTTTGGCCTTGGCGGAGTGGTGGCCGTTATCCAAAAACCCACGATGCGCCCCGTGGTTGCGCATCACGGTTCCGGTGGTGTTTTTTGTGATTCCCGTTATCAGTTTTTGGGGATTGGGGGATGACCTGGGATTGGTGCTGATTGTTTTGGTGGCCTTGACGGATACGTTGGCGTATCTCTTGGGTCGTCGGTTTGGCCACCGTAAATTGGCCCCCAGCATCAGTCCGGGGAAAACGTGGGAGGGCTTTTGGGGGGCTGTTTTCCTGGCGCCCCTTTTGGTAATGGTGGGGTTGATGGTTTTGGGGCTTCCGCCTTTGTTTTTCTTTACGTTCTTGTTTATTCTGGCGGTGTTGTCCCAAATGGGGGATTTGATGGAATCGAAACTGAAACGCCACTTGGGGGTTAAGGACACCGGGACCTTGCTGAAGGGTCACGGCGGGGTCATGGACCGGGTGGATGGGTTTATTCTGGCGGCGCCGGTGGCCTGGCTGTTTTCTGTAATTTTTTAAAGAGGACAGGGCATGGAAAAGCGTGTAACGATCTTGGGATCCACGGGATCTGTGGGGCAAACGGCCCTGGGGTTGATCGCGGATTACCCGGAAGATTTTGACGTTTACGCCCTGGTTGCGGACAGCAATGTTGATGGCCTGGCCCGGGATGCCCTGCGTTTTGGGGCAAAGTATGCCGTTTTGGCGGATCCTTCATGCTATGATGATTTAAAACGCGCTTTGGCAGGAACCCCAATTCAGGCCATGGCGGGGCCTGATGCTGTGCTCCAGGTTTGCACAGAGCCTGTGGACGTTGTTATCGCCGCCATTTCGGGGTCGGCGGGCCTGATGCCCACCTATACCGCCTGTCATCATGCCCGTGTCGTGGGGATTGCTAATAAAGAGTCCCTTGTTTGCGCCGGATCGTTCATCATGGGGGCCGCGGCGCGTTTGGGCACCCGCATTGCGCCGGTGGATTCGGAACATCACGCGTTATCGTGTTTGCTCCGCGGTGTGCCGGCGGATCAGGTGAAAACCATTGTTTTAACGGCCTCTGGCGGGCCGTTTCGTAATCGCCAGGATTTGCGGGATGTGACGCCCGAAGAGGCCCTGCGCCATCCCACCTGGTCCATGGGCAAGAAAATTTCCATTGATTCCGCCACGTTGATGAATAAGGGGTTGGAGTTGATCGAGGCTTGCGTCTTGTTTGATATGGATGAATCCCGTGTAGCGGCGGTGATTCATCCGGAATCTCTGATTCATGGATTGGTGAGTTGTAAAAATGGGGGGACATTGGCCCATCTGGCCCCGGCGGATATGCGGTATCCCTTGCGGGATGTTTTGTTTGATGAACAGCGGGATGTTTTGCCGGCGTTGTCATTTGAAAATCATCTCAGTTTGACTTTTGAGCCCATTGATCATGTCCGTTTTCCGGCCATCACCCTGGCGCGGGCGGCCTATCGAAAAGGGCAGGGGGCCTGCATCGTGTTTAATGCGGCGAACGAATGCGCGGTGGCGGCGTTTTTGCAGGGGAGCCTCCGGTTTTTGGGGATTTCCACCGTGGTGGAACGAGCGTTGCAGGAGTACCAAGACGGCTCGGTCACAACGCTTCAGGATGTCCTTGCATTGGATGCGGAAGTACGGCATTCTGTTAGAAAAATTTTGTTTGGATGATCCTTTATGGACTTTTTGCTGCAATATGATGCGGTTGCCTTTATTTTGGTTCTCACATCCCTGATTTATGTGCATGAACTGGGGCACTATGTTGTCGCCCGTATGAATGGGGTGCGGGTTGAGGTTTTTTCCATCGGTTTTGGCCCGGAAATTTACGGCTGGCGCAATAAAAACGGCACCCATTGGAAAATATCCCTGATTCCTTTTGGGGGCTATGTGAAGATGTTTGGCGATACAAATGTTGCCAGCGCCCCCATCGGCATGGATGATACCATGACGGAGGAGGAAAAAAAGGTCGCCTTTCCGTACAAAAAACTTCACCAGCGCGCCGCTGTGGTGGCCGCCGGGCCCGCGGCGAATTTTTTGTTTGCCATTGTGGTGTTTGTGATTGTTTACGCCACGTTGGGCCAGGTTTATGCCCCCCCTGTGGTGGGGGATTTTACCGAGGATTCAGCGGCGAAGGGGTATCTTCAGGTGGGGGATCGCATTCTTTCCATCAACGGAAAAGCCATGGAAAGTTTTTCAGACATTCAAAATATGACGCGTTTTTATGATCGTGACGATCCCATGCAGATTGTGTTTGAACGTCAAGGCATTCAAAGCACCGTGGCCATTCATCCCCGCAGGGAGGAGATTAAGGATAATTTTGGACAGAAAACCCAGATCGCTTTACTGGGGATTTCCACCAATGAAACGGCCCTGCGTGATTTGCCGTTGCATCGGGCGATTCCTGCGGCGTTTCGGGATACCTGGTCCATTATTACCGGAACGATGACGGGGCTGTGGCAAACCATCACCGGCGTAAGGTCGGTTAAGGAACTCGGAGGCCCCGTTCAAATTTACCGTATTTCGGAAAAGGTGGGGGAGCAGGGGATCATCGCTTTGGTCATTTTCGCCGCCCATTTGTCCATCAGTTTGGGTTTGATCAATTTATTGCCCGTTCCTGCCCTGGATGGGGGACATCTGGTGTTTTACTTTTTTGAGGCTATTTTGGGAAAGCCGCTGCCCCAAAGAGCCCAAGAAATCGGATCGTTTGCCGGTGTCGCCATGATTTTGATGCTGGTGGTGACGGTGACATGGCACGATATCCAGAGGATTCTGCAGGCGGGATAATGTTTTTTGGCCAGGTGTGATGCAACGGCAACAGACCTGAGTTTATATTGACGGAAGGCATTTTCCGGGTAGACCCTTGTGCCTACCAGTGTTACACAAAACCACAAGAGAATGTGGTTTTTGGGGGTCGCCTGTGCGTTTTGTTTTATGCTTTCTTTTTTTGATGGGATTTTTTCAGTCTGCCGCTTTTGCCGGGTCTGTTAAATCCATCGAAGTGAAAGGCAACGAACGCATTCAGGAATCCACCATTCGGGCCTATGTCCCCCTGCAGGCCGGTCAATCCTTTACCCAGGCTGATTTGGATAGGGCACTGAAAGAGCTTTACGAAACCGGCCTTTTTTCTGATGTGAAAATTAAGGATGATCAGGGTGCCATCAGGGTGGTGGTTGCCGAAAATCCCATTTTGAATGAAGTTGTTTTTGAGGGCAACGAAGAGCTGTCCGATGATATCATTAAACAAGAAATCACCCTAAAGTCCCGGGATGTTGTGACGGCCGATAAAGTGAAGCAAGACGTGGATCGTTTGACCAAACTTTATCAGCGTAAGGGATTTTATGGCGCGAAGATCGAGGCAGACTATGTGAAAAAGGATCAGAATCGGGTTGATCTCGTTCTAACCTTCAACGAAGGCAAAAAAACCATGATTCGCCGGATTAATTTCGTAGGGAATCGTTTTTTTAGCCAGGACACCCTCCGTTCTGTGATTACCTCCCGGGAATCGGCGTGGTATCAGTTTTTATCCAGTACCGATATTTATGACCCCGATTTGGTCACATATGATGAACAACAGCTGACCCAACATTACCGCAACAATGGGTTTATGGATTTTCGGGTCACCTCTGTGGATGCCGAGCTGTCCAAAGATATGAAAAGTTTTTCGTTGACGTTTTTTGTTGAAGAGGGCGTTCGCTATCAAGTGGGCAACATTGATTTTAAAAACGCCTTTAAAGACATCTCCCCAGAGGATCTGAAGCCCCATGTGACCTTTGAATCCGGGGATTATTTCAGTCAGAAAAAAATTGATGCGACAGAATCAGCCCTGGTGGATTTCCTGGGGGAGCGCGGCTATGCCTTTGTGGATATTGAGCCGTTGTACACCCCCCGAGATATCAACAAAGAGACCAATGAGGGTATTGTTGATGTGACCTTTAACATCAAAGAGGGCCGCCGCGTTTATATTGAGCAGATTAATATCGTCGGAAACGTCAGAACCCTGGATAAAGTGGTTCGTCGGGAGCTCGCCATTGCCGAGGGTGATCCCTATAATGCTGTTAAAATTAGAGAATCCGAAAAAAACATCCGGAATCTGGGGTTTTTCAAAACCGTGAAATTTGATGTTAAAGAGGGTTCAACGCCGGATCAAAGCATCATTAATATTGAAATTGTGGAGCAACCTACGGGGGAGCTTTCTCTGGGGGCTGGGTTTTCATCCACGGAGTCCCTGTTGGCGGATATTCGTTTGAGAGAGCGCAACTTTTTGGGACGTGGCCAGGATGTTCGGGCCTCAACATCGTTGTCCGGCAAACGTCAACAGGTGGATTTGGGGATTTCCGATCCTTATTTCCTGGATCGAAAACTGTATGGTGGCCTTGATTTTCAGAAATTGGTTCGGGATTTTCAGGACGAAAGTTCCTATGACGAAGACCGCTTAGGGGGCCGTGCCACCTTGGGTTTCGATTTGGGTCCTGATTTTACCCAGCGTGTTTTTTATTACGCCAACAACGTGAAAATCAGCAATGTGGATGAAAATGCTTCGAGATTCATTAAAGATCAGGAAGGGACGTTTTTGACCTCGGGTGTTGGTACACGGTTTACCTATGATAAGCGGGATAATCGGATCGAGCCCAGCGAAGGCTATGTGACCTATTACGAAGCCAACTTTGCCGGTGTTGGTGGCGACGTTGATTATTTGCGTAACGAAGTTGGGGGAACAAAATATTGGCCTATTTACGAAAAAGACTGGGTTTTGAGCACCGAGGGCGATACCGGCTATGTCTTTGATTATTCGGGTGGTGATGTTCGTATTAACGATCGTTTCTTTTTGGGCGGCGCGCGGCTGCGTGGTTTTGAATTGGCCGGTGTGGGCCCCCGGGATCGTTCACCGCAGGAGGATGCCTTGGGTGGACAATTTTATGCGCGTACGTCGGCAGAATTACGTTTTCCTTTGGGATTGCCTGAAGAATTGGGCCTGAGCGGTCTTACCTTTGTGGATGCAGGTGTCCTGTCGGATCCTGTCGATGAAGGTCCCGACGTTCAGGACGACAACAGCATTCGGGCATCGGGCGGGTTGGGCTTGGCCTGGCGTTCTCCCTTTGGTCCCGTCAGTGTGGATTACGCCATTCCCTTTGCCAAAGAAGATTACGACCAAGAGGATCGCTTCCGCTTTAGCTTTGGCACGCAGTTTTAGGAATTTTGGGATAAAAAGAGAGGGCCAACCCTGCCGCTTCTCTTTTTTATCCCTGTCACCTGACTTAAACCCCATCCGGAATTTGTGTTGGCAAGGGATAGGGAATGGGTTTTTCGAAATCCTCCGCTTTGATGCGCTCAAAGGTATAGGGATTCAAAAAAATCGTTCCATCTGTTTTATGCATAATAATCAACGGCGTTCCATAACGCTGAGAGTCCTTAAGGATGTTTTCGGCGATGATCGGGCCTGCTTTTTTTAGGGCTGCTTCGAAGCGTTCTTGCCAATCGTCGTTTGGATCTGTTGCCATCTTAGAGGCTCCTTAATACACCACTGTTGATTGTGATAAACGGCAATAAGCTCGGGATAATTGACATCATTATAATCGATAATCTCAATTCTATCAACAACATGGACATAGTCCGATAGCAAATAATGCAAACTCTTGGTAAACCGCCGCGCGACTGTTTTTGGGGGTATGTCGTGCCCCCCCTGCAAAACCCGTTTTTTGATTCGGGAACAGGCGGTCGCCACATCGGGTAACCACAAATAAATCAGCCGGACTTGATACCCAAAATCACGGCACTGGGCCAGCAATCTCAGATACCCCTTTCCCGATAGCGTTGTTTCAAAGGCAAAACTGCGCCTCTCCCCAATCAAATCATGCAAGGTCCTCAGCATCAGACGACTGGCATGAATATCCACATGGGACACATCCAGGGGATTCAGGCCCCTGGCGATATTGTCGGCATTCACAAAATGATGAATCCCCATCATGGGCAGAACCGACTGCGCAAAGGTCGTTTTCCCCGATCCATTAATGCCCGCGATGACAATAATTTCCGGCACTTCCTTCACCATCGCCCTAACCCTAACCCTTCACCAGAAAACACTATCCCAGCCCACCCCGCGACGCAAAAAAATATTTTTTTGAAGCCCCAAAAATGTGACAAATGTCACGGCACGGCACGGCACGGCACGGCACGGCATAATGTGTGGGTACAAAGCTCAAAGATCAAACGATCTTTTTTTACGTATGTCTGAAATAATGCTTTGGAAAGGCGACTGCAAACGCAGTACGCCAAATCAAGAGCTAGTGAAGGCCCTCTCTGAGGTCCTCACATACTGTTCAATGATAACAATCACCATCCATTGGGGGGTGTTTCGTTACAGGGTCAGGCTTCTGGGCATCCGGGCACGTGATACCTCACAGGCAACATGGATACAATCAAAATCCCAAGCCCAGCCCGATGATCCCTTCAAAGGAAAATTTGACTCTTTAGTTAATTCGGAGGCCCTGATTATTCAGGGGCGGTGTTTAGAGATCGACCCGGAAATCTATGCAACAAAAACAATAACTGTAAATCTTGTTGCAAAACAATAAACTGGGAGAGGCCACCCGGCCTCTTTTTTTATTCCTGTCACCTGCAACCCGTCACTTGTTACCTGATCACTCCGCCGCCTCTTCCGCGGTTCCGCTCTTCGGGGCCACGATGGTGGCCAGGGTGAAATCACGGTCGGTGATGGTGAAGGTCACGCCGTCGGGCAGGGGCAGGGCGCTGGCTTTAATGGCGTCCCCAATTTTGGCATTCAGCAAGTCAATTTCAAAGTGTGAGGGGATTTTGCTGGCGTAACACAGAACCTCCACGGTGTGACTGACGATGTTCAGGACCCCACCGGCTTTCAGGCCCTTAGCTTTATCGGTATTCAGCAAGTGAACGGGGACGGAGACCTTAATTTTCGTTTTGTCCGTGACGCGCAGGAAATCCACGTGGAGGGGACGATCCGTCACGCGGTGGAACTGAACGGCCTTGGGCAGCACCCGAATGGGGGGGCCTTGCTCAGGGGTCAATTCGTAGATGGAGGCATAAAAGGATTCGTTGTGCAATCCCCGCATCAAATCACGGGCATCCAGGGAAAAATTGATATTGTCCGCGCCGCCGCCATAAATCACACCGGGGACACGGCCCGTGGTGCGCAGGCGATACATGGCGTTTTTCCCCGTTTCGGTACGGGTGGTCACGGGAATGGTGCGGGCGGTGGTGGCGGATGAACTCATGATTTAACTCCTTCAAATAAACTGGATACGGAACGATCTTCTGCAATACGCACCATGGCCTCGGACAACAGGGGGGCAATGGTTAATTGACGAATTTTTGCCGCGTGACTCACATCATCGGTGGCAACAATACTATCGGTTATCACCAAATTTTCAAGGGGAGATTGCATGACCCGCGCCACCGCACCCCCCGAAAGGACACCGTGGGTCACATAGGCCGAAACACTCCGGGCCCCTTGATTCATCAGGGCCACGGCGGCGTTGCACAGGGTGCCGGCCGAATCCACAATATCATCCACCAGGATACAATCCCGATTGCGAATCTCACCGATAATGTTCATAACCTCGGACGTACCGGCCTTTTCCCGGCGTTTGTCAATGATGGCCAGATCCACACCCAGACGCTTGGCAATGGCCCGGGCCCGCATGACGCCGCCCACATCAGGCGAAATAATCACAGGCGACCGGCCCGCAAAGGTCCGCTGAATATCCTCAACAAAAACCGGCGCGCCGTACAGATTATCGGTGGGAATATCAAAAAATCCCTGAATCTGGCCCGCATGCAAATCCAGGGTCAAAACACGGCTGGCCCCGGCAACGGTAATGAGGTTTGCCACCAGCTTGGCAGAAATAGGCGTGCGGGGCCCTGATTTCCGGTCCTGACGGGCATACCCGAAATAGGGAATCACCGCCGTTACTCGCCGCGCCGATCCCCGATGCAGGGCATCGATGCTTACCAGAAGCTCCATCAAATGATCATTGGCGGGGTAAGAGGTCGGCTGGATGACAAAAACATCCTGCCCCCGAACATTTTCGTGAATTTCCACAAAAATTTCCATGTCCGAAAACCGCTTCACCGACGCCGCCGTCAAGGGCACGCCCAGAATCGAAGAGATGCTCTCCGCCAAGGGTCGATTCGCATTGCAGGTTAAAATTTTCATGGGGCTTAGGTTAAGTCTTGCCAAAGGGGACCGTTTATACCAAATTGAGTCCAAATGTAAATCCCTGTTTTTCAAAATCATGCGCTCTGTTTTTATCGGACTTGGCAATCCCACGTCAGCATATGCTCTGCATCGCCATAATGTGGGGATGATGGCCGTGGATGCTCTCCATGCTTCCCTGAAAGCCCCACCCTGGCAAACCAAACATCACAGCCTGATTCGCAAAACCCCCCACGGATTGTTTCTGGTCAAACCCCAAACCTATATGAATCGTTCTGGCCTGGCCGTGGGTGAAATTCTGAGTTTTTACAAAAAAACACCGGAAGATATTGTTGTTTTTCATGATGATTTAGATCTTCCGCTGGGGAAAATCAAAATTAAAATCGGCGGCGGCCACGGGGGGCATAATGGGTTAAGAGATCTGGATCGCGTCATCGGCCCTGATTACCTGCGCGTGCGTATGGGGATCGGACGGCCAGAGCATAAAACCCAGGTCCATGATTACGTGCTTAGCCCCTTTTCATCAGACCAAATCCCCCCCCTGAAAACGATGATCCAGGCCATCGAAGGCCATCATCTCGCCCTGGAACAGACTGAGCTACCCAAACTCCAGGCCCTGTTTGGTGAAAAAAACGCACAGGTTATCCACACCCTGGAAAACCCAGTTAAACCCGCGAAAGATGCAACTTGATAAAAAAAGATCGTTTTCTTATTGCTTAATAAACAACGACTTAACGACTTTTTCTTAAAAACCCTATAAAACCAAGGGCTGATTTTAAAGTCCTGGGTTCTCAAGGCTCTCTAAGTTATCCACAGGGTTATCCACAGAGATTTAAACAGGCAAGGTGCTTTTAACGAAAGGAACAGGCGATGGATGTCCCCAGTAATAGCCCTGTTGTAAAGAAACACCCTGAGCACAGAGCGCATCGCAATGCCGTTTTGTTTCCACGCCCTCCACAATGGCCGCAATGCCATGATCGCGGGCCAGGGATAATAAGTCTGAAAATTTACGGTGATGATAGGGGCTTTCCACCAAAGACATGGTCAAGTGACGGCTGATTTTGATATAATCCACAGAAAAAATAGATGTTTTTATATGATTTTTAAGGCAAGACAGGGACACCTCGTCCACATCATCCAGCGCCAAACGGGCCCCCATAGACTGGGCATCCTTAAGAAATGCCGACGCCCCCTGGGATAAAGAAAAATGACAGGTCTCTGTGATCTCAATAATCATTCGGGAAAGAACCTTGGGAAAGGACCTGGCCCCTTCATAAAAACGCTCGGACCACAGCGATCCTTCCAAAGAGTGGCACGAAACATTCAAACTTAACACCAAAGAGGGACCTGATGCCAAGGCCTGAAAAACCCGTGATAAAACATCGGCATCCAGGGAGGCAATGGAGCCGTCTGTTTCGGCCTTTTGAATAAAGGCCGCGGGTGCCATAATTTCCCCGTCTTTTGGACCCAAAAAACGCAACAAGGATTCACAGAACATCACCTGAGAGGTCAACGAATCCACCACCGGTTGATAATAAAGTGTTGTTCTGGGCATCACGTCTTCGGCGGACGTGTCCTCAAAGAAAAATTCCCTTTTTTTCTGCGCTTCCAAAGCCATAGGTTCACCGTTATTAAAGCACCAAACAGAAGACAAAGCAATCCTAATCTCATTGATTGCTTTCATTTTAGACAGGACTTACGTAGAGCCTTCGTCATTGCGAGCGTAGCGAAGCAATCCAGAAATGCCGCCACCGGAAAGACTGGATTGCCACGCCTCCTACGGAGGCTCGCAATGACGTTGTGCGTAAGTCCTGTTTAGACTATAATAATAAAAAAATTAAAAAATAAAGATAAAATTTGCCTTGCGGTCTTTTTTTGTATTTAGCTTGCCAAAGCTCATTTTTTCCCGTAATCACCTTCTATGGGGATTGTGGAGGGTGCCGTTCCTCATGCCTTTATTTTAATGTTTACCGTAAAGGATCAACACGATGATGCGCTTATTTTTGGTATTGGCGTTATTTTTTTCAATAAGCTCCGTAGCTTCGGCCCAGTCTCTTCAATCTGTAGCCGTTGTGGATTTAAAAGTGATTTTGCAGTCTTCAAAGGCCGGTGCCTCGATCAGAGAGCAAATTAACAAAAAACAAGCGGAATACAAAAAAGATCTGGAAGCGCAGCAAAAAAAACTTTCTGATGCCAAAGATGCCCTGGCCCGGGACCGTTCTGTTTTATCCCCCGATGCTTACGCTGAAAAACGCAAGGCGTTTGAGGCCGATTTGGGTAAGCTGCAAAACAGTATGCGTGGCAAAAAGAACAGCCTGGATAAAGCCTTTTCCACAGCGATGGAAACCCTTCAAGCTCAAACCATTACCATTATTTCTGATATTGCTAAGGAAAAAAACTATACGTTGGTTTTGCCCCGCAGCAGCGTTCTTTTGTTGGGCGATAGCAGTCTGGACATTACGCAAGAGGTGCTGCGTTCTTTGGATCAAAAACTCACCAGTATTGATTTGAAGTTTTAGGGCTTTTCTCTTTTTATTGGGGGAGGTCTTTAAGGGCCTCCCCCATGGTGAGAGCATCTGACAAGGCCGACACATCATGGGTTCGGATGATTTGAACGTGGGGGGCTGCATAGATCATGGCGGCCAATCCGGAAAAAACCCTATGGTTTGTATCCTTTTTAACAATTTCACCTAAAAAAGATTTCCGAGAGGCGCCTAAAACCACGGGGTGCCCAAGTGTGGCCAGTGCCAAGGCTTCTCTGATCAGCAGTAAATTATCCTTCGTTGATTTACCAAACCCGAGTCCAGGATCAATCATGATTCTTTTTGGATCTAACGGGCTTCTAGAAATCACTTTTTTTAAATCTTCTTTGACATGATGAACAACGCCACCCGGATAGACATGCGGGGGATGGGCTTTGGATCCATGGGGCAAAGTGACGGCATCAGGCCTGGCGGGCAGGGGATTGTGCATTAAAATGACTGAAGATTGGGGATAGGCGGCCAGGACATCCCAAAATGTCTGGGATACGGAAAGCCCCTCGATGATATTGATGCCATTGGTGCCCAAATCCAGGGCGTGTTTGGCAATGCCTGGACGCGTTGTATCCACAAAAAGAGGGCAGGGCAGGGCGCGACGAATCATGGTTAGGGCGGGGAGGAGACGCGATAATTCTGCCTCTTCACTGACAAAAGGTGCCCCGGGGCGCGAGCTGTAGGCCCCGATGTCAAGGCAATCGGCGCCGTCCTTCAGCAAGTGTTCTGCATGGGCCAGGGCATCCCCGGGGTTAATAAGGCCGTCCCCCGAAAAAGAGTCCGGTGTGATATTCACAATCCCCATAATCTGGGGGCGGCGTATCATAGGGGGCCGTCTGAAACGCGAACGCCCACGCCTTGGGCATTCGGGGCCACGTCCAATTTCAGAATCTCAATGGTAACGGCTTCTACCCGTGGGTCACTCATATAATGGCGCACCACGGTGCTTGCTAAATCCTCTACCAAGGGAATATGGGTTTTTGTCGCCCCGCGCACAACGTCCTGAATCGCCATATAGCATAAGGAATCATCGATGGTTTTGATAGGGTCCTTTGTTTTTAAGGTGATTTCCAGAGAAACGCGTATGCGTTGGGGGGTCAAGTGTTCATGATCCAGAATGCCAATCAGGCAGGAAAGCTCAAACCCGTTAACCAGAATGGTGGTTTTCATTGGGGGGCCGTTAGGTTGGCGAGGGTGGCCTCAAGGGTCTGGCTGGCCTCGTTCAGGCGTTGAACATCTGTGCTTCTAAGTACCAGGCTGACGGTGCGTTGGTTTCCCTGAAAACGGGGATAACTGCCGATTTTAACATCAGGATATTGATCTTGAAGCGCGGAAAGTGCATCGGCCATTTGCCCCTCCATTAAGGAAGTTGTGAGGGTATGGCTATGCACAACATCTCCGGGGGTCAGAAGATCCAGAACGTTATCGAGCATGGCCTGCATAATGCTGGGCACGCCGGCCATAACAAAAATGTTGTCCACGTAAAAGCCCGGGGCTCCGGTCACGGGATTGGGAATTAAGTGGGCCCCGTCCGGCATATCGGCCATGGACAAACGGGCTTCGTTCAGGTCATCAGGTTTGTAATATGCTTTGAGGGCGTCCACCGCCCCCGGATGCCTGATAAAAGGACGATTCACGGCGCGCGCCACACATTCCGCCGTAATATCATCGTGGGTGGGGCCAATCCCCCCCGTGGTGAGAACATAGGTGGCGCGTTTTGAAAAATGTCTTATTGTTTCAACAATGATATCAGCGTCATCGGGCAAGACGCGGGCCTCTATGACGGATATCCCTTTTTCCCCCAGTTTCTGGGCAATCACAGGCAGGTTTTTGTCTGTCGTGCGACCAGAAAGCAATTCGTCGCCGATGAGCAAAACAGCGGCGGTTTTTTGGGACATTACGCGGCCTCGGCCAAGGGAAGGGTCTGGTCAAAAACGCTACGAATACGATCCTGGCAGGTACTGTTTTTCAGAATCAAGGCATGGGGGGCATGGTGAATGATTCGGTTCAGGTGGCAAAGGACCTGGGCCACTTGGGATCGGTCATGATAGGGGTGGGCATAAACAATAAATAAACGTCCGGCCCGACGCATAACGCACAGGTTATCATGGGCTAGCCCCAAAAAAGGAAGGGGAATGACAGAAGCCTCTTCTGTTTTGAGTGCGAAATCAATCCACTCACGAAAAGCACTATCAAGACGAACAGGATTGATTGCCAGGGATTGCGCCAAGGCATCAGACAAGGTCTTGTCTTCATCAAAGCAAATGTGGACAGAGGCAAAGGTCAGGGGTCTGGGATGGGGTGTCATAGCAGCCAGCCTTTACGCCACATCGAGCCAGCCAATATGGCCATCCTTACGGGTAAAAACAGCATTAACCCGATCATTTTTAATGTTTTTAAAGAAAAATACGGTTTCCTCAGCCAGGTCCAGGCGCATAACGGCGTCCTTGACATCCATGGTTTCAATCTGGTGGGGGGCTTCGGCAATAATCACAGGGTGGCCGGCGTCCGTGTCCACCAAATCATCTTTTTCTTCCTCGGCACGCATCACATAGGATTTGGCCAAAAATCCAGGTGCAGCGTCCCCCTGAGATTTATGGTAATCCGTCAGGCGACGTTTATAGCGGCGCAACTGTCTTTTCAATCGTTCAGCGGCTTGATCAAAAGCGCGATAAACATCAACATCTTCACCGCTGCCCTTAATAACAATACCGCTGCCTGTTCCGGAAAGAAGGGTGGCATCAGCAGTGAACAAATGGTTGCGACGGGAAAAAATAACGTGACAGCTGATGGCGCGGTCCAAATACGTTTCATTAATTTTTGAAATGGTGCCCTCAACATGGGCTTTGAGAGATTCACCAATATCGATTTGATGACCTGAAACTCGGATGTCCATCACTATTCCCCGACGTAATTGTGCGAATTAAGGAGGCATTATGTAGCAGAGTTTTTGAGTGGGGGCAAGATGCTTGCGCAGCGTTTTAACGATAGATGTTTTTCAGCGCTTGGGCCACATTGGGGGGGACGAAGCCAGTAATATCGCCCCCCAGACGGGCCACTTCCTTGACCAAGCGCGAGGCAATGAACTGATGGGTTTCCGATGCCATAAGAAACACCGTTTCAATATCCGGAGCCAAGCGGGTATTCATCATGGCCATTTGCAATTCGTAATCAAAATCGGCGACCACACGCAGGCCGCGAAACAAAACATTGGCTTTGTTTTCTTTGGCAAAGTCAATAAGAAGGCCAGAAATAACCTTAACCTCTGCGGGGAAAGCAATGTGGTTTCTGATAAAATCACAGCGCTGCTGAGATGAAAAAAGAAATTTCTCTTTGCTGTTGTGTTCCGCAACGCCAATAATCAAGTGATCCACCAGGGTGCTGGCACGGCGCATAATATCCACATGGCCCAGGGTAACAGGGTCAAAAGAGCCGGCGTAAATGCCTGTGCGCATGGGTTTTGTTTCTTTTTAATGTTTGTGATATAAGTGTTTACCATGCCTAAAGTATAGAGGTTAATGTTTTATGAACCGATGGAGATTCTTTTTGGGAATGTGTCTTTTTTTGGCTTGCGGTGGGGTGGGCGCCCACGCCGATGAACGGTTAAATCGGGATCAGATTATCCAGGGATTGTCGGGACAATCGATGATCTGGCGTACTGAGCAAGGGGTAAGCACCCAGTATTTTGACCCCAGAGGCATCACGATTTACGAACGCATGGGGGGCAAACCGGAATCGGGTATTTGGCAGGTCAGCGTCGATCACCTGTTTTGTTCCCGCTGGGGACGGGGGGCTTGGTCGTGTTATCAAGTCATCCGCACGCCGGAGGGGATGACTTTTACGGGTCCTGTGAACCAGCCTTTGGGCCTAAATAACACGATGAAGGGGCGCCTTGTTTCGGGCAATCGAACATCAGGCAAGACCCCTGAAGAAGGGAAAAAAGCGCCCGCTGTCATCCAATCCCTGGGGCGCATCATCAGCGGGGATTATTTGGGGGGGATTTCCTACCAATAACGTTAAAAACCAACGGCTAGGCGAGCCCGAGCCTCAGTTTTTGCCGTCTTTAAGATGCCCTCGATCTGTTCGCGGCCCTCTTTCGCGCCGGAGCGATAAAGATCACACAGGGCGCGATCAATTAAAGCATCATCATTCGGGTGAAAAATCATGTTTTCTAAAACAGATAAAACATACTCTGAACGTTTTTCATCCATAAGATTCATGGACTGCGCTAAGTGTTCAGCAAAAGCCTTAGTTTTGTAGCAGAGTTCTTTGTAAACAAACTCATCTCGACGAGATAATAAATCGGGAATAAGCGTGGTTTGAGCGTCACGGGCTTGGCCTGCGGACATAGACCCTCCTGAAAAATATGGAAAAAAAATAGTGTTAAAATATAAACCTAATGGTAGCGCTAAAATGTTAAAGGGACGTTAAAAAAACTGGACCAACCCACCCCATCCGACCCCTTATGATGGGGGGATTTTTTTTATTTTTTGATGTTCCCAAGGATCGTGCGGGGGCAGGGGGCTGGTCCAGAAAGCTGTGTCTATGGGCGCCTCTCATTTGGATTTATACATTGTCAGGCTTCGGCTCATGTATGGTTAATACATCGCCAGCAGAGGCGCTATGGACGTTTAAACAGACTCCAGTTGTTGCTGCATCGTTTGTTTGGTTCCTTTTTGTTCTTTTTGTGTGGCCTCGGGGTTGCGCAAAACATAGCCGCGACCCCAAACGGTTTCGATGTATTTTTCGCCGTTTGTGGCCTGGGAAAGTTTTTTCCGCAGCTTACACACAAAAACATCCACGATTTTTAACTCGGGCTCGTCCAGGCCGCCGTACAGGTGGTTTAGGAACATTTCTTTTGTTAATGTGGTACCTTGACGCATGGCCAAAAGTTCCAGGATCGCGTACTCTTTATTGGAAAGGGGCAGAGGCTCTTCATCAACCAGCGCTGTTTGATTGCGCAGATCGATTTTCAGCCGGCCAATTTGAATTTGTGGCTGAGCATGGCCATGGGCGCGACGAATAATGGCACTGACGCGGGCCAGAAGTTCGTTTTTCTCATAAGGTTTGGTCAGGTAATCATCGGCACCAAAACCCAAAAGATTCACTTTTTCACTTGTATCATTAAGGCCAGACAGCACCAAAACAGGAACGTTAATTTTTGAGGCCCGCAAGCGGCGAATGACCTCTGATCCACGGATATCCGGCAGCATCAAATCCAAAATCACCAGATCGTACATGTCCAGGTAAATTTTGATGATTTCAAGGGCTTCTTCCCCAGAATTCGTTGTATCGACCACATAGCTGTTTTGGCGCAAAATTTCTTTGATTGCGCGCGCCGTGTCGCCATCATCTTCGATTAGGAGAATACGCATAATGCCCTCGTAAGTTATGATTCTTGTTGACGTCATGTTAACGATAACAAGGTTTATAAAAGGTTAACGTTATTCTTTTTTGTTAATCTTCCTTAAGGATGCGTGAAGTGTTGCCTTTAAGACACGTTTTTTTTGGGTTTAGCCTTCAAACCCCTGCATATACAGCAGCGCCGTCAAATCACTGATATCCACCCAAGTGGGGATGTGTTGTTTTAACAGGGGTTTTCCGTGGTAAGCAACGCCCAGGCCCGCCGCCTGAAGCATCAAAAGATCATTGGCCCCATCCCCCACGGCCAGGGTATCCTCAGTGGAAAGGCCCAGGTTTTGGGCTTGCTGAAGGAGTGTCTGTTGTTTGACATATTTATCCACGATGGGGCCCAGGACTTCACCGGTGAGGGTTCCGTGATCCATCCCCAGCGCATTGCCCAAAGAGTTGTCAAATCCAACCAGAGTTTTTACGTGATCGGTAAAGGGCGTGAAGCCCCCGGAAATCAGGACCGTTTTGGCCCCCCAAGCCTTCATGGTGGACACCAGCGTTTCCGCCCCGGGGGAGACGGTCATGTCAGAGAGAGCCCGGTCAATCAGGCTTGTGGGTTGGTTGTTAAGGAGGGCCACGCGTTCCCGTAGGGCGGCCTCAAAATCCAGCTCCCCCCGCATGGCGCGGGTTGTGATGGTGGCAACGGGGGCGCCGCAGCCGGCATAATCGGCCAGAACGTCCAGGGATTCTTCGGCCACAATGGTTGCGTCCATATCAGAGAGGAGAAGACGTTTTTGGCGCGGCGCTGTTGCTTTTTGAACACACACATCAAACGGCGTAGGGTCATTTCCCCACGCATCCCGAATTGCGGTGGCCAGCGCCAGGGTATCCGTGGGGGCGGGGGTCGTATAGAGAAAATCTACGGCGCGGCCCTGACCAAAAATGTGGGGGGCAGCCTTTCCCAAAACATCAGACACCCGCTGGATGTCGCCTGCCGCCACACCATCGAGGGTATTAATCAGCGTTACGCGGTACGAAGCGGGCAGGGGGGTATTCATGGGGATCAAGCCACCGTTTTTGCCTGTTGGGCCATGCCGGCCTTATAGGTATTCAGCAACAAACAGGTAACGGTCATGGGCCCAACGCCGCCGGGGACGGGGGTATAGGCGCGCAGGCGAGACGTATCCCCCTCAAGATCCACATCGCCCACCAAGGTTCCCTCGGCCGTGCGGTTGATGCCCACATCCAGGACGATGGCGCCCTCTTTGATCCAGGAGAGAGGAATAAACCGGGGCTTGCCAATGGCGGCCACCACGATATCGGCCATGCCCACGATTTGATTCAGGCCCAACGTCCCCGAATGCGCCATGGTCACGGTGCAGTTGCGTTGCAGCAAGAGAGACGCCACCGGCCGCCCTACCAGGCGCGAACGCCCCAAAACCACGGCATGCAGGCCCGCCAGCGGCACATCCGGCAGATAATGATCCAGCAACATCAGGCAGCCCAGGGGCGTACAGGGGATCAGGCCGTCCGTATCGCCCAAAAAAACCCGCCCCGCGTTTTGAATATGCAGGCCATCCACGTCCTTCGCCGGATCAATGGCGGCCAAAACGGCATCGGTGTTGAGCTGCGCCGGCAGGGGCAGCTGCACCAAAATCCCATGCACATCGTTGTTTTGATTCAGGGAATAAATCAAATTGATGAGATCATGTTCCGAAATATCCTCTGGCAAATGGTGTTTAAAGGACGCCATGCCCACATCGGCGCAGGCCTTGATTTTATGGCTGACATACACATGGCTGGCGGGATTATCGCCGACCTGGACCACGGCCAGACCAATGGGGACGCCGGCGCGTGCAATGTTTTCCCGCAGGTCCTCTTTACGCAGGGCGGCCAGGGCTTTACCATCCAGGATGACGGGCATGATTGTCGGACTTTCTTTTTTGAAAAAAGGAAGTTTAGCATACCTTGGGGGGTGGGGTCACGGGGGTTTTCATTTTTTTTAGCGTACAACACTTTCCTCACGATAAACGGTTTGCGTGCAAATCTCGTTCACCTGTTCATTGGTTAGCAAATTTTCTTCCTGGAAGCCCGCCATCAGATTCCAAATTTCTACACTCTTGGTGGCATGAAGCCTGAACTGGTTTCGGGTTTCTTCCTGCTTTGGGCCTAAATATTGGGACAGTGTGCGGGGCTTATACAAATCCGCAACTTGTTGCCATTCTTTTGGATGCAACGTCGTTTGAAGAGCTGCCAGCGTTGCCCGTGTAAAGTTCGGCGTACTACCTCCATCCCAAAGATAGCCCCCTTCGTTAATAAGCGCCTCAAGCTTTGCTTGATGTTCAGGCCTGACAACCGCGAGATCGTTAGGTCTAAAAGTATGCCCCACTTCATACCCCATTTGCTGGGCCACAACCTTGGCATAGTCTTCTTGGTCTTCCTGGCTTTCGAGTCCCAAAAGCACGCAAGCGTAGCTGATAAAACCCACAATATCCGCTTGCCTCAGACGGTTTGTCAGGGGGCGTTGCTGAAGTTCGTCATTTTGCCAGGCGTCTTTATTTCTTGCGATGGGGGCCAGGACCTGGAGAATCTGATTTTTGCGATTGGGTTTTTCATCCGCAATCTCTTCAATCTCTTTGTCGGTTAGTGTTTTTGAGGGATCGGATCGTAAAACCTGAAGGGCCGCGTTGTAGGGGGTATAAGTTTCAGGCCTAACTTTGTATTCATCGTTGAGAGGGGGAATCTCTGGTTTTTCTTTTTCCCCGTCGGATGGGGTTTTGATGGTGGTCGTGTTTGTTTCATTGGCTTTTTGGTTGTGGTCCAAAACGCGCTGTCGGATTAGTTTTTGTTGTTCCGCGGCGGGCTCCTTAAAGTCACCCAAAGCAGGCAGATCACCCTCCAAAATCAGCGTCAGCGTTGCCGCCAAAACATACTGGTGGTGGCTGGGATTTTGGGTATCTTGAAATGCAGCGCTGATGGTTTCTGGTGTAAAGGAAGTATCGTCCTGCTGTGGTCTTAACGCTGCAAAGGCATCGCGGTCGGTCTTCGCAATGTGCAGCAAAATCAGGGCGCGGGTATAGGCGTTGGCCCAGAGTTTGGGCATGTCGTCATAAAGTTTGGTCTTGTACTCTTGTGAAGCTTCAAAAACGCCCAAGGATGAGGGAGAGACCATGGGTGGTGTTTCGGTGAAAAATGTTTGGGTGCACAAAGGCCCGCGTTTGCTCATGTTGTCGTCGGAGTAGCAGGGTCTGACTGTAACGACCAAGGATGAGGGAGAGACCAAGGATAAGAGAGAGACCATGGGTGTTTTGGTGAAAAATGTTTGGGTGCACAAAGGCCCGGATTTGCTCATGTTGTCGTCGTAGGGTTCGCGTATTTCCTTTTGGGTATTCCCAAAGTAGGGTTTGACTATTTTCTTTTGGGTATCCCCACCAAATCCCTGCCCCCGAGTTTGACTATTTTTCCCCATACCCCATCCCTTCCCCATTACGGTTGACTATAACCCCATCATACGCGGTCCGGGTGCCCAAAGATGTGACATTCCTCACATTTTCTCAAAAAAAAGCATTATTTTCCCACCGGGGGCGCGGCATGGTTCCCAGGGCGGTGTGGGTTTCCATCCAAAGCCCATCGTCCGTTAAAAAATCCAGCGTCGCCTGGATGAAATCATCGGGGGTGGTGACGGCGGTGACGCCTGGGTGTTCGGGGATGGCCCCCACGGTATAGGTAATGACGGGCGTGCCGGTGGCCAGGGCTTCCCCTGCCGCCAGGCAAAAGGTTTCGGGTTTATCCCACGGAAACACAACGCAGCGCAGGCTGCCCAGAATGCGGGGCAATTCGTCCCACCCCACGGCAGGGTGATTCACGACGCTGGGATGATCCAGCGTTTGGGGGCCGTACAGGTGCAGCTGCGCGGTGGGGCATTGGGGCAGAATCCTTTGAATCCACAGGTTAAAAAAGGGGTCTAAGCCCCGATACGGGTGGGTGATATACCCCACGTGGGGGGCGGGGGCCTGGGCGCGGGGGTGATGGGTAAAGGCCTCAGCAATCCCCAGCGGCATCACATGAACCCCATGCCAGCGCAGCAGCGGGGAGAGCGCTTTTTTATGCCACTGACTGCTGACAATCACGGGCATGTTCAGGCGGATCAGGGGCCACAGGCGGCGCTTCCGCAGGGCCTTTTCCAGGGGCAACACATTGTGCAGCCAAAGGAATTTTTGTTGGGATGGGATATGCCATAACAAATCCGGCTCATTCAGGGCAATGGCCACATCAGCGGGCTGAGGATTCGTTAACGGGCAAAGGGTCACGGTGGGATAGGGCAGGGGGCTTTTGACATTCGGCAGGTGTAGCCGCACCGTGTGCCCGGCCTGGCTTAACGCGGCGGCCCACTGCAAGACCGAGGATTCCATGCCCTTAATGCTGGCTGTCCCCAAATCATCGGGTGTGTAGGGAATGCGGGCGTTGTGATAAAAAGCGATGGTGGACAAAAAAAGCCTCTATCACCGACGGGGAACGACGCCTGTCCCCTGAAGATTGCACACAATGCGGGAATTCAGGTTAATAAACTGCACGTTTCCATCAAATTCGTTGGTCAGACGACCCCGGATAACGCATTCGTTCAGGGCGCGGCGGATGTTGTTAATCAGGGGAGTATTGGACGCGGCCTTTTGGACCTCACTGACGTGCCAGAAAAAGGACCCCCATAACAGAGATACAAACAAAATCAAGGTGATGCGTTTCAGGATGCTCATAACATTAATCCGTTCCCGAGTCAATCCAGGTGGGGCCGCAGTCAATTTTGGCCTCTAACCGGTGCGCCCCATAAAAATCCTCCACCACGCGGCCAAAGACAGAGCAATTGTTGATGGCCTCTTTGACTTCGTAATAAAAGTCCTGGGATTCCGCCCGTTGGGCGTAGGAAAAATAATTAATCGCCCAGGCCCACAACCCCGAGACCAACAAAAACAGCAAAATCGTATCAAAGCGTTTCATTGTTTGTCTTACTGCAAGGATTGATAATAATGAACGGCATCCAGCGCGGCCATGCATCCCATACCCGCCGCGGTGATGGCCTGGCGATACACGGGGTCACAGACATCCCCGGCGACAAAAACCCCCTTAATGTCGGTTTTACTGCTGCCCGGGTGATGCAGCAAATAACCGTATTCGTCCTGGGGCAGCTGACCCTTAAACAAATCCGTGGCGGGTTTGTGACCGATGGCGATAAAAACGCCCTCAACCGCTAGGATTTTTTCCTGATCGGTTTTCAAATCCCGCAATTTTAACCCCGTCACCCCCACCTGACTGCCGATGATTTCTTCGGTGCCGTGGTTCCAGAGGACTGATATTTTTGGGTGATTAAACAGACGGTCCTGCAAAATTTTCTCCGCCCGCAGCTGATCGCGACGGTGCACCAGGGTCACGTGGCTGGCGTGGTTGGTCAGGTACAGGGCCTCTTCCACGGCGGTATTGCCCCCACCGATGACGGCCACAGGGACGTCCTTAAAAAACGATCCATCACAGGTGGCGCAGGCGGAAACGCCCTGACCCATGAAGGCCTCTTCCCCAGGAATCCCCAGCCATTTGGCCTGGGCCCCCGTGGCAATGATGACGGTATCGGCGGTGTATTCCTCGCCCGAATCGCCCTTTAATTTTTTTGGGTTGGCCCGTAAATCCACCTGCATAATGGTTTCATTCACAATGGTGGTGCCCACGTGTTGCGCCTGCTGTTTCATTTGCTCCATCAGCCAAGGACCCTGGACAACGTCGGCAAACCCCGGATAATTTTCCACATCGTTGGTAATGGTCAACTGGCCGCCGGGCAAGGTTCCGGAAAAAAGAACCGGCGGCAAATTGGCGCGCGCGGCGTAAATGGCCGCCGTGTAACCCGCAGCCCCCGACCCCAAAATACAAACTGGACTGTGCTGTCCCATAACCTGTGCATCCCCGATGGATACATAATATAAAGAGGCTTATTCAGAAAAACAAGGGGCGGATGTGACAAATGTCACAAAAAGATTCTTTCGAGTTAGGATCTTTCTGTTTGATACTGGGTTACTACGGCTTGGGTTTGCCTTTCTTGTTCGGCCAGGATGTCTGACTTAAATGTGGGCCACTGCGTCTGTTCGGCGGCTAAACACAGGTCTTCGTGAGTGGTTTTTGTCATGTTTAACCAAAAGCCAGGGACTATGAGTTGTTCTTCTGTTGGTATTTTTTCAAAAACATCAAGGACGAGCCGGGCCAGCGTTGGTGGCAGCAAAGGAGGTTCGAAGCCAACAGTAGGGGGAATGTGGTTTGTTAGTGTTGTTGTGTTGTAATAATTTGTGTAACTGTTGATCCACCCCTCAGATTGATAAGAGTTTTCAATAAGAAAGGCATAAAGTGCGCCATTCATCAGTGTTTCTTTGTCTTCGTTTGTAAGGTTAAGGGAGGCGTTCATTTGATGGGCAAGGCCATTAAGGCCATGGATTTGTAATGCTGTTAATTGGAAATGGTTAACTTTCTGGTCATCAACAATACTTTTTGATCTATTATAAAATGTTGAAGAATCCGCAACCACTTCTTCCCATAACGCCATTTTCATAAAAAAATCATAATTATGATCTTCTGGTTTGATTTCTGGCTCTTGCCTCAGGGCATGAGTTAACTCATGAGGCCACACATGGGGCCGATCTATGGTTGGCGTTACTTCTGCGATATGCATAAGTGCCCAAAAAGCGGGAAATTCTTGTTGCGCTAAAAATTTCAGCTTCGGTGTTATTGGGGATGCTTTTGAGGGAGGCGTAGGTATAGGTAAAACAATTTCTTTCGTTATGTGGTCAAAAGACCCTGTTTGTTCTAAAAAAGAAAATCGAGCTGGGTCGGAAAGGTTACAAATAAGTTCCAGGTACTCTTCTGGATAGAGACCTTGTTCGTAAAGGGCTGCTGCATAATAATTTAAAATTTTTTGTGCCTCGTTTTGTTTTTTTTCGGCAATTTGTTTTCGGTTTTGTTTGTCGATATGTTGTGTGTATGCCTTGCCTCCTGTCAGCAGGATTAGGGCAGAAGCACTGATGAAAAAGCTACTTTCAAGGACTTTTAGGGGGTCCATAGGCCTTTTGTCAGTGTGACTGTTTGTTGCCTCCGATATCAACCCGAAGGGAAGTGAGGCCGCCATAATGCTGGCGGCAATCAAAAGGTGTTGTTGAATGGTTTTGATCATGGTGAGGGCAAAATTTTAAAATAAAAATAATTTACAGTGTTTTTTGCGCAAAAGCAAATCATTAATTGCCCTTGTGTAGTGAGCTATGTCACAAAAAGATGGGGGTGGTTTGGGCGGAAAGCTCAATCATCATCAGCGTCTTGATAGCCTTGGGTTTTCAGGTTGTCCATCAACGCGGGTGTCAGGGGCTGCGTCCGGCCATTGTCAATATCGCGGATACCCTCCATAACCGCCTGATAAAAAGGACTATTCACAGCATTCTGCTCGCGCAGGCGTCGCACGGCATCACGGACGAGCTCCGTGGCGTTGGCATAAAACCCCGAACGCACCGCTTCCTCAATAAAATGCTCATCAACCTCAGCAAAACGGACGTGCATAACAATGACCCTGATATGTCCATACTTTATACCATAAACCCTGATAACAGGTAAAGACGCGCGGAGCCCCCTTTATTTTCCGTCATAGACCTGTTACCTGCTACCTGTCACCTGAACCACCATGCCTTGCGCCATCATCGATTACGAATCCGGGAATCTTCACTCCGTGCACAAGGCCCTGTTGGCGGCGTCTATCTTTCATGACCGGACCACGGGTCTGAGTGAAGCCAAGGGTTTCTTAAAGAGCCAAGGGATTGTAATCCGGGATATCCCTGGGGGCTGAGCAGGCCGGCCATCAACTTTCAATGCAGTTAAAATACAATATCAAATTGCCTCGTTTTGTCAAGTTTTTTTCCTTCCCCCGTCCATAAAACCACGGTATAGGTTTTTTTTAAAAAAATTTCGGGAAGAACATGAAACTCGGCATCGTCGGCCTGCCCAATGTGGGGAAATCCACGCTCTTTAATGCGTTAACGCAGACCCAGGCGGCGGAGGCGGCCAATTATCCGTTTTGCACCATTGATCCCAACCAGGGCAAGGTCGGTGTGCCCGATACCCGCCTGGCGGCGTTGGCCCAGATCGCGGGGTCGCAGAAAATTATCCCGACGCAAATTACCTTTGTGGACATCGCGGGTTTGGTGAAGGGCGCCAGCAAAGGGGAGGGGCTGGGCAATCAGTTCCTGAGCCATATTCGGGAGGTTGACGCCATTATCCACGTCGTGCGCTGTTTTGAAAACGGCGATGTGACCCACGTGGACGGGTCTGTGAATCCTCTGCGGGATATTGACACCATTGAAACGGAATTGATGTTGTCCGATCTGGAACGCGCCGAAAAACAACACACCAAAGTCACCAAGCTGGCCAAATCCGGGGACAAAGACGCCAAAGAGGCGGAGGCGGTGCTCTCGGCTGTCCTGGTGGCTTTGGGGCAGGGGAAGCCCGCCCGCACCATCGCGGCGGATCTGAAGGCGCATTCTTTTTTCAATAATTTACAAATGATTACGGGCAAGCCGGTGCTGTATGTGGCCAACGTGGGGGAGGCCGAGGCCGCCACGGGTAACGACTATGTGACCAAAGTTGAGCAGTTGGCGGCAGGGCAGGGCAGTGGGGTGGTGATGATTTCGGCGGCCATTGAATCGGAAATTGCTCAGCTGCCCGATGATGAAAAAGATGTTTTTTTGCAGGAGCTTGGCCTGTCTGAATCTGGTCTTAATCGTTTGATTCGCGCCAGTTATGACCTGCTGGGCCTGATTACGTTTTTTACCGTGGGACCCAAGGAAGCCCGGGCCTGGACGCTGCATCGCGGCGCCAAAGCCCCCCAGGCCGCTGGCGAAATCCACACCGATTTTGAAAAGGGCTTCATTCGCGCCGAAACCATCGCCTATGATGACTATATACTGTGTAAGGGAGAATCCGCCGCCCGCGACGCCGGGAAACTCCGCACGGAGGGGAAAGAGTACGTGGTTCAGGATGGGGATGTGGTGCATTTTTTGTTTAATGTTTGACATTTTGGTCGCTATTTGCTACAGTCCATGTACACATTATCTCTTTCTAAAACCGTTCAAAAACGTTTGATGCGTATACCAAGGCCCTTGGCGGATCGTATTTTGTCGAAGCTAGAGGCATTGGCCGCGGATCCTTATTCACCATCGCACAATGTAAAAAAACTTGTGAATAGAAAGGGGTATCGTTTGCGTGTAGGGGATTGGCGGGTGATTTTTGACATTAACGATGGGCACCTCATGATTTTTGTTATGGAATTGGATACCAGAGGAGGGGTTTATAAATGATGATGATAGATGAAATTATTCAGAAAAATGGCCGTTCTTATGCATTGATCCCTTTGGATTTTTATGAAAAATTATTGGAAAGTGCAGAAGAGAGTGAAGACATACGCCTTTATGATGAAGCCAAAAAACGAGACGAAGAGTTCTTCCCCGTAGATTTGATGAAGCAGATCATGGGCGGGCAATCGCCGATGAAGGTTTATCGTATTTATCGTGGTTTAACGCAGCAGGCCCTGGCGGAGGGTATGGGGATTTCCCGTTCCTATTTGGCGGAAATCGAATCGGGCAAAAAAAGTGGATCGGTCAGGGTTCTTTGCTTGGCAGCGAAAATGTTGGCTGTGGATTTGGATATGTTGGTGGGGGAATCGGATTTGTGACATTTGATACAGACAAGGTACGAGAGATCGCTCTTTGACGTTGGCCGAACAAACCAATAATTTTCAGAATGGTGTATACTTGAGAGCTTACTATTCCATAGTTGGTGGTGCTGGAGCGATTAGCCAAATTGCACGCGATTGAGAAACTAAATAATCGCCAAATAACGGCCCGCCCAAAAGTCCTATTTTAACCTCTGATCTTATTGCGGATCGCGCGGTTTGTGGTCATCGGGAATGTAGGGAATCAGCTTGCGCCGGAACGCTTCTTCCTGGATAGGGCGAGGCATTCGGCGGATATCCACCATGTATTCGTTAATGCTGACATACCAGAGGGGCGCGAAATCGTGCATCATGTCCGGCAGCAGCCAGTGATAATCAAGCTGGCTCATGCTCAGGGCGTCTCGAATCTGCTTGGCTTTGTTGCCCGCGGTGCTGGCAGCAACACCGAAGTGACGGCATAGGTCTTCCATCTTCATGTGGGGTTTTTGGCTTTTGTCGGAGAGAAAATTCACGGTCCCCAGGGCGTAGACGACGGCGCAGGCCCAGACATCGGCCCGCCCGCTTGTGAGCGGACTCGGCCTTTTCCGGCAGAGGGCGGCAATGGCTTTGCGGGCAAGGTCAGCGTATTCCTCGTTCAGATGGTCCCGGCAAAAAGCATCCGTGATGGCCACGAGATCCTGATAGCGTCCTTGCATCGCTTTGGGAACAGAGGGTTTTTCAGCGTTCGGTGATGTTTTGCGGGGGGTTTTTTCTGACATTAGGGAAATTTTTATGAGTGCTCGGGAAAACATCACTCTACCACAATTCACAAGAACGGCAGAAATTTTTTTAAAAGACAAATTTTTTTAAAAGACAGGCGCCGGGATCGGTTGCCCTGAAATTATTGATCCAAAGTCTTGACAAAAACCCCGGGGGACGGCACTGTCTGGCTCTTGGGCCCCTTTGATCAAAAAAAAGCAATGGTCCAAAACGGAGCGATGGGTGAGTGGCTGAAACCAACGGTTTGCTAAACCGTCGTACGGGTTTCAATCCGTACCGAGGGTTCGAATCCCTCTCGCTCCGCCAGGGGGATGGATGCCCTGTAAAAATAGGGTAAGGTCGCCCATCCTTTTTGTGACATTTGATACAGAAAGATAGAATCAAATTTTGATGCTTTCATCAGAGCATCAAAAAGTCGTATAATGTATATTATGTCAAATAAAAAACCCTCAGCAGGGGGTCTACCTATGTTGGTGTTGGTATGGGCCATGGGATGCTGTGGGTGTCGATGTGATGTTTCAGTTTGGGGTTTTGGATGGTGTTAATGGTTAAATAGCTGTCTCTGTTTTCCGGATAAATGGGCCAGGGTTTGGGGGCTAGGGTTTTGGGATCAAGGCCGCAGGATTTCCAGATCTTTGGGGCTTAAGCCTGTAGTGTTAACATTCTGGGCGTTAACATTCTGGCTGTTCATGGCGTAGTTTTTCAAAAAACTCTTTAAAAACAATAAGATATATATACTTTTTATGGCGTGGGTGGCCTCTAAAAAACGCAATTCATCATAGGTATGGGAGCGTTTATTGGGCGTTTCCAGGGCATCCATCCACACATCGGCCCGGGTGATGAGGTTGGCCTGAAAAGCCGCCCGAATCACCGGCGCGGGGGCGACAATCTCCAGGGTGGTCCCTGCCCCGCTCAAGTAATCTTTTATCGAAACGGTCATGCCAGCGGTGGGGGGTCATGCAAATTAACGGCAGACTGGATTTTGATTGTGACAAATGATACAGAAATATGTGTTTTTTTAGTGTATGTCCAAGATCGGAATTCGTTAAGCTAAGATCTGTCCTGCAAATTATTTTAAAAATAAAGAAAGCGTGTATCTATGTCCCTCATCCTTGTTCGTCATGGTCAAAGTGTTTGGAATTTATTGAACCTTTTTACGGGTTGGGTTGATGTGGACCTTACCGATCAAGGTCGAGAGGAAGCTAGAAAGGCGGGTCTAATCTTGCGTTATTCGGGCCTAGTGCCACATGCAGTGTTTGTCTCTCCTTTGAAGAGAGCAAGTGAAACTGGCCGCCTTGCGCTTGAAACACTAGGACTTTCTTCTTTAGAGCTCCAAAAGAAGATTGAGTTTGTTGAGCGATATTATGGTGCGTTGACGGGTTTGAATAAAAAGGACGTGGAGCAGAAGTACGGCGAAGAAAAAGTGTTCGAATGGCGGCGCAGTTACAAGGCTACCCCACCGTCTTTGTCTCTAGATTTCAACAATTCAGATGATCCCAGGAACGCCTCTTTGTTTCGGGACACTCCCCTCCGTAACACAACGACAGAAAGTTTAAAAGATGTTGTGCTGCGGGTGGAACCCGTTTATCGGGAGGAGATCTTGCCCTTGCTTAATGCAGGCCAAACAGTTTTGGTCTTTGCCCACGGTAACACCAATCGAGCCTTGATCAAATTGGCATTGGGTTTGTCGGATAAAGAAATCGAATCCGTGGACGTTCCTACTGGTCGTCCTGTAATCGTTACAGACACGGGATGGGAGTTTGTTTCAGATCTTGGTCTGCGTCGCCAGCAAAGGTTAGATGAAACCGAATACCTTGAGTGGGCGCGGTATATTACGCCCCACCGGGGTCTTGGTTAACCCCCCCCTACGTCTCCGTAATAATCGTCCCTGCCCCTTCAGAGGTAAAGGTTTCCAGCAGCAGCGCATGGGGTATGCGGCCATCCAGGATAACGGCGGCCCCGACGCCGCGGCTGACGGCATGCAGACAGGTTTGAATTTTGGGGATCATACCGCCCGTGATGGTGCCGTTTTCGATCATCTTTTGGGCCTGTGGCATGGTGATTTTGGGCAGTAAATTTTTGTCCTTATCCAAAACCCCCACCACATCGGTGAGGAGAAGCAGGCGCGTGGCCTCCATGGCCTCAGCAATGGCCCCGGCGGCCGTGTCGGCGTTGATGTTATAGGTCTGGCCGACCGGGTCCATCCCAATGGGGGCAATGACGGGGATAATTTCAGATTCCGCCAAAACGTCCAAAACGTGGGGGTTGATAAACGTGGGCTCCCCCACAAAGCCCAGATCCAGCAGGCGCTCGATATTAGAGTCTGTTTTTTGGGGCGAGCGGTGGCGTAATTTCCGGGCCTCAATCAGCTGACCGTCCTTGCCGGAGAGTCCCACGGCGTGGCCCCCTGCCCTGTTAATGGCGCTGACGATGCTTTTGTTAATGGATCCGCACAGCACCATTTCCACAATTTCCACCGTGGCGGCATCGCTGACACGCAGGCCATCGATGTATTCGCTTTTGATTTTCAGGCGATCCAGCATCGCCCCGATTTGGGGCCCGCCGCCGTGAACCACCACGGGGTTCATCCCCACCTGCTTCATCAGGACAATATCCCGGGCAAAGGCCTCGGTCAGGCTTTCCTCCCCCATGGCATGGCCGCCAAATTTAATGACGACGGTGCGCCCCGCATACTGGCGCATATAGGGCAACGCATCGGACAGCGTGCTGGCCTTGGCCGCCGCCACAGGGTTCACATCGCGTAGGGGGTGGGTTTCTTTCATACAGGTAACAGGTCACAGGAATCAGGTAACAGGTAACAGATTTTGGGGGGGATGCCAGGGGTTTTTTGGGGAAATTCTAAACGTCCCTTATTGTTTCACTGCAGGGCATAGATAAAACAAGACGAATCAGGCTTTGTTTATCTCTTTTTTTTAGTATAGGATTTTTAGCATGAATTTAAGAGCCCCTATAAATGAGTTTAGACTTCTCTGCTTTGCATTTGGTAATTGGCGAAGAAAGTCCTTCTGCTGAAGGGCTTAAACCGGCTTTTTCTGGGGGCGAGGATAAATACACCAACAAAGATACTCGCTGCCTGATTTCAAAGGAAAATTTGGATGATAAATATTTCTGGCTCTGCGCTCGTTACGGCAAATCTCTGCCGTATAGCCCTACCGTTTACAATATAGAGCTTACGCAGAGCCTTTGTCATTGCGAGCGCAGCGAAGCAATCCAGAAATGCCGCCACTGGAAAGACTGGATTGCTACGCCTCCTTCGGAGGCTCGCAATTGTGTGCGTAAGTTCTATAATTCCCAACTCATTTTGGGACAGATTTGTATAAAGGATGCGGAAAAAATGGTGGAGGGGTTTTTATGAGCTCCCTTAACATCACAGAAAAAGTAAAACTAGAAAAACTGCTGATTGATACTCCTGGGTACATTTCCAATTTTTCGGATAAAAGTTTTGGGGATTTTTTCGCTGATGGCTTGAAGATTGATATTCATGATAAAAAATATCAGGCCAGTGGCACGTCAAAAGCCAACAAACTGCGCGAATTCTGGCGCCTTGAACCTGATTATCTCGTTGGCCGTTCTATTTTGCTGTTAGTGGAACACGAGGAAGAACGAATCAACGATGCGCCAGCCCGTTTTCTTGAAAAACGAAGGCTTCTAGAGCCTTGCAAGGCGATTGCCCACCGGTTGATGTCTGGTGATGTCAGGTTGGATGATCTCAAGCAAATCTCTGTTGTGTTTGATGCCAAACATCTGGCTGACCAAATCCGCAGAATAGAGCAGTCTGTTCATTCTGATCCGGCGTTGGCTATCGGCACAGCCAAAGAGCTGATCGAAACATGCTGCAAAACAATTATGGCTGAGCGGGGCAAGCCTGTAACGGGTGCGTCAGATATCCCCAAGCTTACCAAAGCAACGTTAAAAGAACTAAAGTTAGTTCCGGAAGGTATTCCCGATGAGAGACGGGGTGGTGACGTTATCAAGCGTCTTCTGCAAAATCTGGGTACGATTGGAAGTGATCTTGCTGAGCTGCGCGGTCTTTACGGCACGGGTCATGGCAAGCACGGCAAAGCCAGTGGTTTATCATCTCGCCATGCCAAATTAGCCGTTGGGGCAGCCTCGACACTTGTAACCTTCTTGTTTGAGACTCATGAAGAAACAATCAATAAAATACCGATTATCACCTAACGTTTTGGCTTGGTAAAAATTTTTTGTAAAAAAACCCCTTGCGCCCCCCTGCCCCGCTGTGGTATGTAGCGCTCCTGTTTTTGAAAAAACGTTGCAGACTGCCGGTGTTTTTAAGCGTTTAAAAACGTAAATCCCGCACGAGATGTTGGTCAAAAGCCGCTTTTTCGGCCGAAAATGCCTTCGGTTGTCTGAAAACGGTTTGGCCCCCCTCCCCTGCTTCGTCTTTTCGGGTTTTGTTTTATTTGGGGAAAGTTATGTTACGTTCAGAAAAGCCTGCCTATATCGCCGCTGTGAAAGAGGCTGTTTCTTCGGCGTCCATCGTGATTGTGGTTAAAAAAACCGATTACACCGTGGCGAATTCGTTGAATTTGCGTCGTCGTGTGCGTGAAGCTGAGGGCGCCCTGCAGGTTTCCAAAAACACGCTGTGCCGTTTGGCCATTAAGGGCACGGATTGCGCGCCTTTGGATGCTGTTTTTGTGGGTCGTACCGCCATTGTCACGGGCCATGATGCCGTGGCCCTGTGCAAGGTTTTGGTGGATGAGGAAAAGAAATGTCCTGATCAGCTTCAGGTTCTCAGCGCCATCATGGATAGTCGGTTGTTATCGGCGGATGATGTGCGGACGTTGTCCAAGTTGCCGTCCATGGATGTTTTGCGGGGTATGCTTATTGGTCTTATCCAGGCCCCTGCGACCAAGATTGCTGGTGTTGTTCAGGCACCCGCTGCGCAGCTGGCGCGGCTTTTGTCAGCCTACAGCAAAAAGTAACGTTCCCCCCTCAGACCATTACCATAGGAGTTTTTCATGTCTGATAAATTAAGCGCACTTATTAAAGATCTTTCTGCCCTGACCGTTCTTGAGGCTGCTGAGTTGGCCAAAAGACTGGAAGACGAGTGGGGTGTATCTGCAGCGGCCCCTGTGGCTGTGGCGGCGGCGCCTGCGGGCGGTGGCGAAGTGGCTGCTGTTGAAGAAAAAACCGAATTTGATGTTATTTTGACCGCTGCCGGTGACAACAAAATCAACGTGATTAAGGAAGTTCGCGCCATTACGGGGCTTGGCCTGAAAGAGGCCAAAGATCTGGTTGAGGCCGCGCCCAAGCCCATTAAAGAAGCTGTGAAAAAAGAAGAAGCCGAAGACATTAAGAAAAAAGTCGAGGCTGCTGGTGCCAAGGTCGAAATCAAGTAGTCGTCCGTTAAAATCTGTTGCCTGAAGGGCATGGCTGTGTCATAACGCTTCTGTCGTTATCGTTTTGACAGGCGTGCCCTTTGGGTTTTATGCATTTTTTTTCTTGGAAATGGTTCTGCCCTGTTCCCTTCCCTCTTTGTTTTGATTTAGAGAGCTTTTGAATTTTATGGCTTCTTCGTTCACCGCGCGCAAACGTCTCCGTAAGAGTTTTGGAAAAATTCCTCAGGTTGTGGATATGCCCAATCTGATTGAGGTGCAGCGGAATTCCTGCGCCCAGTTCTTGCAGATGGATATCCCCCATCATCAGCGGCTCCGCGTGGGTCTGCACGAGGTGTTCCAGTCTGTATTTCCCATCATGGATTATGCCAATCGGGCGCAACTGGAATATGTGTCTTATGATTTTGATCCCCCGAAATTCGATGTGGATGAATGTCAGCAGCGCGGTATTACCTTTGCCTGCCCCCTGCGTTTGACCCTGCGTCTGGTGGTCTGGGATTTGGATGAGGATACGGGTGTCCGGTCCATTCGTGATATTAAAGAACAAGAAGTCTACATCGGGGATATCCCCCTGATGACGGAAAACGGAACCTTTGTGGTGAATGGGACCGAGCGCGTTATTGTGTCCCAGATGCACCGCTCGCCCGGGGTTTTCTTTGATCATGATAACGGAAAATCCCACGCATCCGGAAAGTATTTGTACAATGCCCGCGTGATTCCCTATCGCGGGTCCTGGCTGGATTTTGAATTTGATGCCAAAGACATTCTGTACGTTCGGATTGATCGTCGTCGTAAATTACCGGTGACAACCTTTCTGATGTGTCTGGATAATGAGGCCACAGCGAAAAAGCGTGCAGCGGGTCCTTTGCAGCCCTATGAAGCCCACGGCATGTCGGCCCTGGATATTCTCAACACGTTTTACACGAACACTCATTACACCGTGTGTAAGGGCGGATGGCAAACGCCCTTCGTGGCCGATAAATGGCGCGGCGTTAAGTTGATCCATGATTTGGTGGATGCCAAAACGGGCGAAGTTCGTTTTCCTGCGGGCACAAAAATGACGCCTCGGTTGATGAAAGACATGGAGAAAGAAAACGTTTCTTCTTTGTTTGTCAGCGCTGAGGCCCTGATAGGGGGCTTTTTAGCCATTGATATTATTGATGAGTCCACGGGTATTGTTTTGGCCGATGCGGGTCAGGAAGTGGATGCTGCCCTTTTGGAATTGATTGCCGAAAAAGGGTTGAGCGACCTTTACCTGCTTGATGTTGATTATATTAAACATGGTCCCCACATTTTAAATACAGTGATGGCGGATAAAAACTATTGTCGGGAAGAGGCCTTGGCCGACATTTACCGTGTCATGCGCCCGGGTGAGCCCCCCACATATGAGGCCGCAGAGGCCCTGTTTAAGAGCCTGTTTTTTGATGAAGAGCGTTATGACTTGTCCTCAGTCGGCCGTGTGAAATTGAATGCTCGCCTAGGGCTAAACGCGCCGGATACGGTTCGTGTTTTGGAAAAAGATGATATTATCGAAATCGTGCGGACCATCATTAACCTGAAAGATGGTCGCGGCGAAGTTGATGATATTGATCACCTGGGTAACCGTCGTGTGCGTTCCGTGGGCGAATTGATTGAAAATCAATTTCGTTTGGGTCTGCTGCGCATGGAGCGCGCCATTAAGGAGCGCATGGGCGCCGTGGAATTAGAAACAGCCATGCCCCATGATTTGGTCAATGCCAAACCTGTTGTGGCGGCGGTGAAGGAGTTTTTTGGGTCTTCACAGTTGTCTCAGTTCATGGACCAAACGAATCCTTTATCGGAAATCACCCACAAACGCCGTCTTTCGGCCTTGGGGCCTGGGGGATTAACCCGTGAGCGCGCCTGGTTTGAGGTTCGTGACGTTCACCCAACCCACTATGGTCGGATTTGTCCCATTGAAACGCCTGAAGGGCCGAACATCGGTCTGATTAACTCCTTGGCGACGTTTTCCCGTATTAACCGTTACGGGTTTATTGAGAGCCCTTACCGTAAAGTGGTTGATGGCAAGGTTTCCAACATTGTGGACTATTTGTCCGCGCTGGAAGAAAGCCGTTACACCATTGCCCAGTCCAACGCATCCTTGAATACCCAGGGTGGATTTGTGGATGAACTCATCACCTGTCGCAAGGCCGGGGAGTTTATTTTGGCCCGCCGGGAAGACATTGATTACATTGATGTATCACCAAAGCAGTTGGTGTCTGTGGCGGCGTCGCTCATTCCCTTTTTGGAAAATGATGATGCCAACCGCGCCCTGATGGGATCCAACATGCAGCGCCAGGCTGTGCCGCTGCTTCGCGCCGAAGCCCCCCTGGTGGGCACCGGTATGGAGGCCGTTGTGGCCCGGGATTCCGGTGTTGTCGTTGTGGCCCGCCGTGATGGTGTGGTGGACCGCGTGGATGCTGAACGCATTGTGCTGCGCACGGCGGATGGCGCCACGGGTGTGGGTGTGGATATTTACAATTTACGTAAATTTCAACGATCCAACCAGGATACCTGCATCAACCAAAAGCCGGTGGTCAAGGTCGGGGATACCATTAAAAAGGGCGATATTATTGCCGATGGACCGTCCACGGATCTGGGCGAGCTGGCCCTGGGACGCAACGTTTTGTGTGCGTTCATGCCGTGGAATGGGTATAATTTCGAGGATTCGATTTTGCTGTCCGAGCGCATTGTGCGCGAAGATGTCTTTACATCGATTCACATCGAAGAATTCGAGGTTATGGCCCGTGATACCAAACTGGGTCAGGAAGACATCACCCGTGATGTGCCGGATGTTGGGGAAGAAGCCCTGCGCAATCTGGATGAAGCCGGGATTGTGTACGTCGGCGCGGAAGTGAAGCCCGGGGATATCTTGGTCGGTAAAGTCACGCCCAAAGCTGAAACACCGTCAACGCCGGAGGAAAAACTCCTGCGTTCCATTTTCGGGGAAAAGGCCAGTGATGTGCGGGATACCTCGCTGCGTCTCCCGCCCGGGGTGGCTGGAACGGTGGTGGAGGTGCGGATTTTCTCCCGCACGGGGATTGATAAGGACGAACGGGCCGTGGCCCTGGAACAGGCAGGGATTGATACCCTGGCCCGGGAACGGGACACCCAGCGCCGGATCATCGAAACCAGTTATTATGATCGTCTTCAGTCCTGGCTGGTGGGTCAAGTCATTGAAAAAGCCACCGGTGGGAAACGTGGCCAGGCCATTGATCAGGAGTATCTGACATCGACGCCCAAAAACCAGTGGTCCAAAATTGTGGTTCAGGATGCCGTGGTTATGGACCGTGTTGCCACATTGAATCAGGAATTTGAAACGAGTCTGCGCGAAATCAATGCCCGCTTTAACGACAAAGTGGACAAGTTGCAGCGCGGCGATGATTTACAGCCCGGTGTGATGAAGATGATTAAGGTCTTCGTGGCCGTGAAGCGTAAAATTCAGCCCGGGGATAAAATGGCCGGTCGTCACGGAAACAAGGGGGTTGTTTCCCGCATTGTGCCGCTGGAGGACATGCCGTTCCTGGAGGATGGCACGCCGGTGGACATCGTCCTTAACCCGCTGGGGGTTCCGTCCCGGATGAACGTGGGCCAGATTTTGGAAACGCACCTTAGCTGGGCCTCGGGCGGTTTGGGCCGTCAGGTGGCGCAGATGATTGCCTCGCTGGATAAAGACAAGGGCCAGAAGGACGCCAAGGCCCACCTGAAAACGATTTATGCCGATGCGGAAACGCAATCAGAAATCGACGCCATGAATCCAGATGACCTGAAAGAACTCTGCCACAACCTGAAAAAGGGCATTCCCATGGCCACCCCCGTTTTTGATGGGGCCAAGGAAGCCGAAATCGTTACCATGCTGGAAAAAGCCGGTCTGAACGGTTCCGGTCAGGTGACGCTGTACGATGGCCGCACGGGGGAAAAGTTCGATCGTCCCGTCACCGTGGGCTATATCTATATGCTGAAACTGCACCACCTGGTGGACGATAAAATCCATGCGCGGTCCATTGGTCCGTACAGTTTGGTGACGCAGCAGCCGCTGGGCGGAAAAGCCCAATTCGGGGGCCAGCGTTTTGGGGAAATGGAGGTTTGGGCCCTGCAAGCCTACGGCGCCGCCTATACCCTGCAGGAAATGCTGACCATTAAATCCGACGACGTGGCCGGCCGGACCAAGGTTTACGAATCCATCGTCAAGGGCGATGCAACGTTCCAAACCGGCATTCCCGAATCCTTTAATGTTTTGATTAAGGAAATTCGGTCACTGGGTCTGAACATCGAGCTGAAACAAAGCGATTATCTGCAGGCCCAAGAAGCGAGAAAGCCCCTACCCTCGTTTGAGGAGTAGGGGCTTTTTAAAGCAAAAGAACAAGATTACTGTTCTTCTTCTTTTTTAGCCTTAGCCTCCTCTAGGGCTTTTCCCACGGCTTTAGCTACGGCTTTAGCTACGGCTTCATCCAACGCTCTTGCGTTGGTTTCGGCCTTAGAGGAGGCTGTGCAAGTTAGGGCTACGGAGCACAGGAATGAAAAGCCCAGTGCCATTCCTGCCCTCTGGAAGGGTCTGTCGTTTCCTCCAGAGAAAAAGATCCCCAACATGAACATTGAAATCAATGCAAACCCGACGCTGAATACCGTTATTTCCTTCTTACTCATACAACCTCAAAATGAGAGATCCTAAGTTCCCAAAAAACATTGTTTTTTAACGTTGTTTTAAGGGCTCTAGGGTGAATTGAATTTAGCGTAATATATATATATATATATATATATATGTCAAGAATTTTATTTGTTTTTTGGCGGCGGCCTTACAAAAATACCCCCCCCTTACCCTTCTCCAAACACCCCATTGATTTTTTGCCAAAACACATCCCGGGGCAGGCCCGGGGGGATTGTTTCGTGAAGGCGCACCGTAACGGTGCCCGGATATTTTTTCAGGCTGTTTTTGGGCCAAAACCGCCCGGAATCCAGGGTTATGGGGATAACGGGAACGCCCGCCGCTTCATAGGCCATGATCACACCGCGCTGTAACACCAGGGGACTGTTTTGGTCCGTGCGCGTGCCTTCGGGATACATCACCACATCACACCCTTTTTGAATGGTTTCACGAACCTGTTTTTTAAGGATGCGAAGGGATTCCAGCCCCTGCCGCCGATCCAGCGCAATCATCCCCACGCCCCGCAAATACCAGCCGAAAAAGGGAAGCACCAAAAGCTCTTTTTTCAGAACAAAGCGTAAGTTAGGGTTATGGGTGAGGATGGTCAGATACGCCACCGTTTCCCACGCGGAATGATGACGTGACACGAACAAAACAGGACCGTTTTTTTGGGATAAAGCCCCTGTTGGGTCTTTCAAAATGTAATCCAATCCCACGCCATATTTTAAAAAAGCCATGGCCCCCCACGACCAAACCCATTGAATCCAGGGTAATTGCTTAGGAAACGCATAAAACGGTAAGGAAACCAGGCCCACCAAAAAAGTCCAGAGAAGCAAAAAACAATGAAAAAAGAGGCCCCGGATCATGGCATCATGGGGCTTTATAGGGCTTTGGGATCAAAGGTGCCCGATCGCACCTCGCTGGCATAGTTTTCAACCACGGACTGAATCTCCTGACTTAAGTTTTTATACTGCTTGGCAAAAGCGGGCTTAAAATCAGGAAACAAACCCAACATATCCTCGGTCACCAAAATCTGGCCATCGCAGCGGGGGGATGCGCCAATCCCGATGCTTGGGACGGAAATATCCTTTGTGATTTGCATCGCCAGGGCCTCCGGCACGCCCTCAATAACAACGGCAAAGCATCCTGCGTCTGCCAAAGAGAAAGCACTTTCGGCAATGGAACGCGCCGCCGCTTCATCCTTTCCCTGCAGGGCAAAGCCCCCCATGGTGTTGATATGCTGGGGGCGCAGGCCCACGTGGCCCATGACGGGAATGCCTCGGGCCACCAAAAAAGCCGCCGTTTCCACCATTTCGGCATGCCCCTCGATCTTCACCGCGCCGGCCCCTGTTTCCGACAAAACCCGGGCGGCATTTGCAAAGGCCTGCTGCGGGCTGGCCTCGTAACTGCCAAAGGGCATATCGATAACGACCAGGGCCTGGCGGGACCCGCGCACAACGGCCTTTCCATGCTGAATCATCGTTTCAAGAGAAACGCTTAACGTATTGGCATTGCCATATAAAACCATGGACAGCGAATCCCCCACCAAAAGCACATCCACAAACGGATCCAAAAACGCGGCCATGGGATAGGTATAGGCAGTCAGCGCCACAATGGGGGATTTTCCCTTCATGGCACGCAGGGCGGGGGCGGTTTTTCGTTTCATCTGATTTTTCCTTGTGGGGCACGCTATTCTTCTATACTCTTTGGCCAAAAGAGGAGACAAGTCAAATGATGGCCTTACTCAAGTTAATTGACAGTGTTGTGTCGCTGTATATCTGGATTCTGATTGCCCATATTATTTTGAGTTGGCTGATTTATTTTGGCGTTGTCAACAGTGGAAACCCGCTGATTCGCGCCCTTCAGGACTTCGCCCACCGTATTACGGAACCGGCCTTGGCTTGGCTGCGCCGCCAGCAAACCCGTTTGATTCCGAAACTTAATTTTGATTTATCCCCCATTGTTTTGATTTTACTGCTCCAGTTTGCCCTGAATTTGATGTGGGAATTGACCTACGGCCTTGCTTGATATGAATCCCTCGTTTTCCCTGGACGTATTTTGTCGGACCGTGCGAGGAGAAACCCCCGCCCGGGCCCCAGGATCAGTACTGAAAGACGATGCCACCCCTGTCACGGCGGTTGACCAAGGGATCGAAGCGGCTTTGCGTACGCTAATTTTATCCCACCATCCGCACGATACCATTGTGGGGGAGGAATTTCCCAACCAAATCGGCACCACCAACACCACCTGGATTTTGGACCCCATCGACGGAACCAAGGCGTTTCTGTGTGGCAAGCCCACGTTTATGACGCTCCTCGGGACGCTTGAGGGTGGAAAACCAACCTTTGGCGCGGCCTATCAACCCTGGCTGGATGATCTTTTCTGGATAGAAGGCGGGCAAGTCCTTCATCGTAGAGGTCAGGGTCAACCCTCGGTTTTATCCACCGCACCAGTAACCGCTTTGGAAAATGCCCGCCTGTCCACCACATCGCCGCATTTGTTTAGTGAGGCTAACAAATCCAAATTCCAGGCCCTGGAGTCTTTCATCGATACCCAAAGAAAGGCGGGAAAGGGCAAAGGCTTTGTGACCTACGGCGGGGATGCGTATCAATATGCGTTGCTGGCCTCAGGAACACTCGATATTGTGATGGAGGATCAGCTGAAGGTTTACGATATTATGCCGCTGATTCCCATCGTTCAAAATGCCGGCGGAGTGATCACCACCTGGGCAGGGGAAGCCATCACGCTGGATACCTTTGATGGCAGCGTTTTGGCCGCCGCCAATCCTGCGTTGCACAGGGCTTCTCTTCAATTTATACGTGAGGCTTGATGCGTTTTTTTATTGTTGTTCTGCTGGCTTTGTTTGTCTCTTGCGGTGAAACATCACGGGCAGCGCCGGCTTTGGCGTTGCATGGGCAGCCCAAATATGGACCGGATTTTCAGCATTTTGATTATGTGAATCCCAAGGCCCCCGTGGGGGGAACCTTAAAAACCGCGTCTTATGGAACCTTTGATACCCTCAATCCGTTTTTGCTGAAAGGTGTCGCCGCCACGGACTTGATGGGCAATGTGTTTGAAACGCTGATGGTGGCCTCATACGATGAGCCCTTTAGCCGTTATGGCTTGATTGCCAAGGATGTTGAGGTAAGTGGCAACCAGGTCACTTTTACCCTGAATCCCAAAGCCCGCTTTGCCGATGGTTCCCCCATTACCTCAGCGGATGTTGTGTTTTCCTTTGAGAGCCTGAAACAATACGGCCAGCCTGCCTATCGCAGCTATTACCGGGAAGTGGATACGGTCAAGGCCCCCACCAAAGATCGCGTGGTGTTTACCCTAAAAGACGGCCACAGTCGGGAATTGCCCCTGATTTTGGGCGATTTGCCGGTGTTGTCCAAAGCGTATTATACCAAAAATGATTTTACCAAAACGACGTTGGTGCCGCCGCTGACCTCGGGCCCCTATGAGATTGTCACGGTTAAGCCCGGGCGGCTGTTGACCCTGAAACGACGCCCCGATTATTGGGGCTGGGATTTGCCGGTCAATCGGGGGATGTATAATTTTGAAACCCTGAACATTCAGTATTACAGAGACAGCGTTGTGGCGCTACAGGCCTTTAAGGGCGGCGATTATGATGTGCGTATTGAAAATATCTCAAAACTTTGGGCCACGGCGTATGATTTTCCCGCCGTTCGGAAGGGAGAGGTGATTGTCAAACAAATCGATGATGGCCGCCCCAGCCCCATTCAGGGTTTTATCATGAACCATCGTCGCCCGTTGTTTCAGGATGCGCGGGTGAGGGAGGCCCTCAGCTTGGCCTTTGATTTTGAATGGCTGAACACCACCCTGTTTTTTGGCACCTATCGGCGCACGTCCAGCTATTTCGGGCATACGGATTTATCGGCCACGGGTCTGCCTTCGCCGGAAGAACTGGCCCTGCTGGAGCCCTATCGCGCCAAGTTACCGCCAGAGGTGTTCACCAAGCCCTTTACCCTGCCCGTTTTAGGAACGCCAGAAGCCCGCCGCGCCAGTCTGGAAAAGGCCGATGCGCTGTTAACACAAGCGGGATGGATCATCCGGGACGGTGTCCGTGTTAAGGCCACCGACAACACCCCCTTTCAGTTTGAAATGGTCATGGATGATACGACGTTTGAGCGTGTGGCTGCCCCCTTTGCCCAAAACCTGAAAAAATTGGGCATCACCATGACAACGCGCATCATTGACAGCGCGCAGTATCAAAAACGGCTTGAGGCTTTTGATTACGACATGACCCCATTTGTGTACCCTGTGGGTTTGTCGCCGGGGAATGAGCAATATGCCTATTGGGGATCGACGTTTGCCAATGTTCCGGGGTCTCAAAATCTGATGGGCATTCAGGATCCCGTGGTGGATGCGCTGACCCAGGGGCTGCTGAACGCCACCACCCGCGAGGAATTACGCGCCTATACCCGCGCCCTGGACCGTGTTTTGTTGTGGCAACACCATCTGATTTTCCATTGGCATTTGGGAGAATACCGCACGGCTTATCGGTCCTGGCTGCGGCATCCTGATCCCATTCCCCCATATAGCTTAGGATTGCCCGCATTATGGTGGGGATCGGATAAAAAATGAGGGGGGGGGGAACGGCGACTGTTGTATGCCAACTTTGGGGCTACACCCCCCTCGTATCCTTCAAAACTTCCCCCGCCAAATACAGGGATCCTGTGATGATCAGGCCGGTGGGAAGGGAAACATTGTCTTTATTAGCCACCGCTAGTGCCGCCCGCCAGTCAGAATGCGTTGTCACATCATGGCCTTTTGTTTGAAGATAACCTGCAACCTCCCCCAAATCCCAGGATGTTTCATGCCCCGTCACGGGCACCAGATGAATCTCCGTGGGCCAGGATGCCAGGGTATCCACGATGGATTTCCAGTCTTTACGCGCCAAACAGCCCATGACCAGAATGCGTCGTTGCCAGAGTTGGGCGTTCAAAAACACTCTCAGGGTTTCAGCCCCCGCTGCATTATGACTGCCGTCAACATACACTGACCACGATTCAGGCAAACCAAAGACAACAGGGGAAACCGACTGCAACCGCGCCGGCCAAAATGTCTGTGTGATTCCCTGAATCAGGGCTTCATGGGCAACGGGTAAAACAGATTCCAGCCCCCGAACACACGTCACGGCCAGGGCAGCGTTGTGGATTTGATGGGCTCCCTTCAGGGGGGGCGCGGGCAATGTCAACGTATCGCCCGTTTTTAAATCCTGCCACACCATGTTTGTGAGGCTATATTCTGATGAAAAATCAACCCCGAACATGGATACAGGGGCGCCCAAATCATCCGCCGCCTGATGCACTAGGTTGGCCACTTTAGGATCTTGAAGGCCACAAAAAATCGGGGTTTTAGGACGAAAAATGGCGATTTTTTCCCGGGCGATTTTTTCCAGGGTATCCCCCAGCCGGTCCTGATGATCCATAGAAACGGGGGTTAAGATCGTGGCCAATTTTTGATCCACCACGTTTGTGGCATCACCCCGCCCCCCCAGGCCCGTTTCCAAAATCAGTACATCCGCCGGATGGGCCGCAAACAGTTGAACGGCAATCAGGGTCAAAGCCTCAAAAAATGTTACCTCATGAAGCCCTGTCTTTAAAAAATCCTCTATCGCCGCCGCAAAAACTTCTGGCGTAATATCATGATTATTCAGGTGAATGCGCTCACAAAACGACACAATGTGGGGGGATGAATAACTGTGTACCTGATACCCCGCCGCTTTATAAATAGCCCGCAAAAAAGCCAGCGTGGATCCCTTGCCATTGGTTCCCGCCAGGTGAATCACTGGGGGAAGGCGTTTGTGGGGGGATCCCAATTTTTCCAAAACCGCCTCAATCCGGCCCAAAGACAGGTCAATCGATTTGGGAACGGCCTGGGCCAGACGGTTTAAGGCTTGATCCAGGGTCTCCGTCATGGTCCCTATCTCAGGGGCATCATGACAAACAGGGCGGCCTCAGACGCCGCATCCCGCAGCACTACCGGGGTCATGCTGTCACGGATGTTAAACAGGGTTGTTTCCCCGCTCATTTGGGACAAAATATCCAGCAAAAAGCGTGCGTTGAAATTAATAGCCATGTCATCACCGTTAAAGACACAGGCAATCTCTTCGGTCCCTTCGCGGTACGCACTGCTGGTGGCATTAATCACGATCTGCTGACCCTGAATGTTAAAGGAAATACCGTTAAATTTATCAGTGGTCATGGTGGCCACGCGATCCACGGCCTGTTTCAGGGCCGTGGTGTTGACGGTTAATGCCAGGGTGTTTTCTTTTGGGATAATCTGTTTGTAATCCGGAAACGCATCGTCGATGAGCTTGGTGGACAAAGACAACCGGTCCCAGGCCACAGACATTTTGGTGTTGGAAAGGGAAAGGGTAACGGGGGTGTCTTGGTCCTCCAGCAGGCGACACAGTTCATTAACAGCCTTTTTGGGAATAATAAACGGTTCAAAATCGGGACAGTCGCTGACAACGGCGTCGGCCAGGGCCAAACGATGACCGTCCAGGGCCACCATGCGCAGGGTCCGCTGTCCATTGGGCTGCTGCACCGTATGACAATAAACCCCATTCAGGGCATAACGTGTTTCCAGCGTAGACATGCAAAACCGGGTTTTTTGCAATAATGTTTTCAGCGCCTGTGCGCTGAGGGTTAGCGTGTGTTTCACCGCCAGTTGACTGATGGTGGGGTATTCTGAGGCCGGCAACGCTGGAATACTGAATTTAGCCCGATCCGCCGTCAATTTAATGTGGGTGTCCTCGCACAAAAAGTGCATCATGGCCTGATCAGGCAATTTGCGTACAATATCATAAAGCGTGTGAATGGGAACGGTGGTGCTGCCGGATTCGTGGGATAAAACGGGCACGGCCTCAATCACATCCAATTCCAAATCGGTGGCTGTGGCCGAAAGTTGGCCGTTTTGCAGGCGCAGCAAAACGTTGGATAAAATGGGAATTGTGGTCTTTTTTTCCACAATGCTTTGCAGGTGGGATAAAACTTTGGCCAGAACCGAGCGCTCCACATCAAAGGAAAACGTCGTCGTATCGCTCAAGGAAGCCAGGGTGTCGGTTGTGCTGCTCATCATAAAATCCTCACTTAAGGATTGAAGGCATACACAAAATCAGCCTATAGTTCAAGGGAATGTTTCCAAAATGTTGCCGTCAAAATTCTTTCGTGGTACTTTTTTAAAGAAAATTTGAAAAAGAGACACCAAATGCTGGGACAAAAATGGAACGCCGCAGACTATAAGACATGCGCTGATTATGTTCCGGAACTTGGGGGTGATGTTTTAGCGTTGTTATCGCCTTGCAAGGGGGAAAGGATACTGGATTTGGGGTGTGGCGATGGCGTTTTAACGTCTAAACTTTTGGCCGTTGGGGCAGAGGTTACAGGGCTAGAACCCGATGATGCGTTGGCTACAGAAGCCGAAAAAAAGGGACTCAATATCATTCGCCTGGATGCTCACGAGCTTTCTATGCCCAACACATTCGATGCCGTTTTTTCCAATGCGGCCATGCACTGGATGCATTCCCCTGAAAAAGTGATTGCCAATGTGGCGACGTCTTTAAAATCGGGGGGACGTTTTGTTGTCGAACAAGGGGGCTTTGGAAACGTTGCTGCACTTTCCACAGCCATTTTGGCGGCTTTGGACAAACTGAATCTTCCCGCGCCCTCGACGTTTCCGTGGGATTTTCCAACACCTGATCAACAAACAAACCGTCTTGAAAAAGCAGGGTTTCGTGTGGATGTTATGCAACTTTTTTCGCGTCCAACGCCCTTGCCAAAGGGTATTGCTGGCTGGCTTCAGACCTTTATCGGTCCTTTTGTTAGCGGATGCTCACCTGAGGATAAAAAGAACGTTATTGATTATGCGTCTGAATTATTAAAACCCATTTTGCAGGACGCATCGGGCCATTGGATGGCTGACTATGTGCGGTTGCGGTATGTGGCCATAAAATCATAAAACGAAGGGGGTGCTTATGATGAAAAAGAGTCCACCATCTTTTCCACCACACCCCCCAATTTCATACCGGCGGAGCCCTTGACCAAAACCAAATCCTTGGGTTTCAGGTATTTTTGAAATACATCAATCAGGGCCTCCACGTCAGGAACACACAGCCCCTGTTGGTGCTTTGGCAATTTGGCATGCAGGGCCGCCATGGCGGGACCAACGGTATGAACCGTGTCAATGGGTTTGCCCACAAGATCATCCAACAGCGCCGTATGATACGCTGAACTATGTTTGCCCATTTCCAGCATATCCCCCAGCAATGCGATGCGGCGACCCGAACACGGCAACACCGCCAACCGCTGCAAAGCGGCCCGCATGGAGGCCGGAGAGGCATTATAGGCATCGTGGATGATGCGAACGCCGTTAACTTCGATAATATTTCCCCGACCCTTGGGGCGTTCGAATTGAGACAAAGCCTCATAGGCTTTCTGAAGGCTCGCCCCCGTTTCTGCCACCACAGCCAGAGCGCAGGCGATGCAGGCTTTTAAGGCAGGATCATCCGCATAATCAGCCAAATCAAAAGTTAAGCCCTGCCAATCGAAATGATCGCTTTCGGTTAAGCTATTCGTGGGAATAGAAAAAATACGCCTGGCACCACTTTGCTGCGCCGCAACATCAAGGACATCGGTATAGGCATGATCATCCCCGTAAAGGGCTATACCACCAGAGGTGACCCCCTCATAAATCTCGGCCTTGGCCAGGGCAATATCCCGCAGGGACGCAAAATGACCAATATGCGACGGCGCCACCGTGGTGACCAGGGCCAAATGGGGCCGGACCAGATGGGTTAGGTTCCGCAATTCCCCCGCATGATTCATCCCCATTTCCACAATCACAAAAGATGCAGTTTTAGGAGATCGCATCAACGTCACCGGAACCCCCAAATGGTTGTTGTAATTGCCTGTTGTGGCCGTCGTCGCACCCTGGTCAGACAGCATAACGCGAAGGAGTTCCTTGGTGGTTGTTTTCCCCACACTGCCGGTAATGCCGATGATAAAGGCATCGTTCAGCTGGATCCGTCGATAACGGGCCAGGGCCTGCATAGCTTCAAAAGTATTGTCCACCCGAATCACGCGGGGATCCGGGTGGGGCTTTTCCGATAAAACCGCCCCCGCTCCGGCTTGTAAAGCCGTGTCAATATAATCATGACCATCGCTGGTTTCCCCGCGCAGGCACACAAAAAAATCCCCCGCCTTCAACGTTCGGGTGTCCAGGGAAACCCCTGTGATATTGACGGAATGGGGATGTCTCAGAGAGAGCGCCGCCTTGATGTCAGCTGTGGTCCATAAGGTCATAAAGCCTCTCCCCAAAAAAAGAACGAATCATGGCATGATCGGAAAAGGGCATTGTCTGATCCCGAACCACCTGGCCCTGTTCATGCCCTTTTCCGGCGACAATCACAGTATCGCCCGGTTTGGCCTCTGCCAGGGCCGCATGAATCGCGGCGGCACGATCCCCGATGTCGATACCCCCCGGACAGGCAGACACAATGGCGCGACGAATCAGCGATGGATCCTCAAACCGGGGATTATCATCGGTAATATAGACACGGTCCGCCAAACGATGGGCGATACCGCCCATCAGGGGACGCTTACCCGCATCCCGATTGCCCCCACAGCCAAAAACTACAATCAGGCGACCTGTTGTATGGGGCCGGAGATTCTGCAGCGCTTTTTCCATTGCATCTGGGGTGTGCGCATAATCCACAAACACAGAAAAATCGCCACGATGAACAAGCTCCATGCGCCCCACCACACCGCGCAACTGGGGCAGGACTGCCACAATGTCCCTAAAATCATACCCACATCCCAGCAAAAGACCCACGGCCGCTGCCACATTTTCTGCCTGAAACGTCCCATACAGCGGCAGAGTCAGGGGGGCCGTCTGTCCCTGATAGGATAAAACCATCTGCAACCCTTCGGGCGTAGGCCGCAAATCCGCCATGAATAAATCACGCCCGATGCGTAAAACCTTAAGGCCCCGCGTTCGACAATCGGCCTCGAGCGATTCCGGCAAATCCGCCCCCAAAACGGCCAGGTGCCCGGGTTTTAAAATCTCTAAAAATAACCGTGACTTGGCGGCGAAATAGGCCTCGAATGTTTTGTGATAATCCAGATGATCCTGGGTAAAGTTGGTCCAGGCCGCCGCCTGCAACGATACACCATCCAAACGGTATTGATCCAGGCCGTGGCTGGAGGCCTCAAGCGCCAGATGCTGGATATTGTGATCGGCCAAGGCCTTTAGTTGTTGATGCAACGCGATGGGATCCGGCGTGGTGAGGCTGTCCGAGAGCACAAAATCGAGCGTGGTTTGCAGCCCCAACGTCCCCATGGCCGCCGCCGGAAAACCAAGGCTCATCCACAAATGATGACAAAAATTGGCCACGGATGTTTTGCCATTGGTGCCCGTCACCGCCACCACGGTTTTGGGTTGGGGGGCAAAGGCCGCCGCGCAAAAAAGACTCAGCACACGGCGTACCGAAGGGGCCACAAGGACAGGGGTTGAAACCCCAGCAGAGCAAGGGGCCACCACCGCCACCGCGCCCCGGGCAACCGCATCAGGGATAAACGTGGTGCTGTCAACTTTTCTCCCCTCCAGGGCAAAAAACAAATCGCCAGGCTTTACCGTCCGGGAATCAAAGGAGATCCCCGAAAATCGGGGGAATTTTTCTGGTAAAGCCAGCCCTAAACGGGCCAGATCATTGTTCGTCGGGGGACAAAGAAACGGCATCATCATCGGCAACCGGGTTAGTGTTGATATCAGAAGGAAGAGACTCAGACGGTTCTATCACAGGTTTAGGGATAATCCCAAGGAGAGGAGAGGCCTGTTCCACAATTTTTGCCACCACGGGCGCCGCCACCCAACCCCCGGTGGCATAACCGTAGGTGTCTTTGGTGGGCACGGGTTCATCCACCATGGCATAGATGACAACCTGGGGATCCGACATGGGATAGGCGGCAATGAAGGAGGCAATGCGCTTATTGCGACTATACCCCCGCCCCGTAATTTTTTCGGCCGTTCCCGTTTTCCCGCCCACCTCATACCCGGGAACATCCGATTTTCCCCCGGTGCCAGAGGCCACCACAGCCCGTAAAATCGTTCGCATCATGGCCGAGGTTTCAGGTTTTATCACCGGCACCCCCGTCACAGGTCCCACCGTTTTTTCAAAATGTAGGGGGACCATCATGCCGTTATTCACCAGAGCCGAAAACCCCTGAATCACCTGCATGGCTGAAATGGACAGGCCATGACCAAAGGCTACGGTGGTGCGGTACACTTCGCTCCAATTTTCCGGTAGCATAGGTTTGCCAATTTCATCAAAAGGCACCTTGGCCGGATCAAGAAGTCCAAAGTTTTTTAAAAAACGCTGCTGATCCTCCCCCCGAACATGACTGATAATATGGGCGGTTCCGATGTTGGAGGAATGGATCATCACCTCCGTCGCCGTCATATTCCCTTTTTTGGGTTTAAAATCACGAATGGTGAAGCGGCCAATTTTCACGGGCTCCCCCACGGGAAAGGTATCCGTCATGGTAATGGCCCCCACGTCCAGGGCTGTTGCGATGGAAAAGCTCTTCATCGTGGACCCCATTTCATAAACCCCCGTGACGGGCCGGTTGAGTTTTTGATCCTCGGTAGCTTGTTGCACGGCGTTTAAATCAAAATCGGGATAGGACCCCAGGGCCAACACATCCCCCGTTTTCACACTGGCCACCACCACCATGCCCGCCACAGCTTTGTGCTTTTCAATGGCCTCTTTGAGGGCGCGCATGCTTAAATCCTGAATACGGCTATCCACGCTGAGCACCAGGGGCGTTGTGCGATCCACCAGGTTTTTATCAAAGGCCCGCTCAATGCCACTGAGTCCCCGTCGGTCTATATCGGTATAGCCGATTAGGTGGGCTGCCAAGCGGGCCTTGGGATAAATGCGACGGGGTTCATAAAAGGACTCAATCCCCGGCAGCCCCAAATAATTAATGGCATAAAATTGTTTGGGGGTTAAATAACGGGCAATCCAGACAAAATGTTTTTTTGAATTCAGTTGATTTCGAATCAAAGCGCACTCTTGAGCGCTGAAGACACGGCACAGAGCCTTAGCCGTTTCTTCGGGATTTTTTAACCGCGAAGGATTCGCATACACCGAATAGGTCATCAGATCCGTGGCCAACAAGCGCCCTTCCCGATCCACAATATCGGCCCGCTTGGGGACAGCCTCGGGGACATAGGGATCGCTTCCCATTTCCCCCAACGACAACTGCACCAACCGCCCGGCAATCACCAGCATCACCAAAAGCAAGCCACACAAAACAATCACCAGGCGACGACGCACCAGGGCCAAAGGATTCGCAGGATATTTTTTTGTTGTTCTCACCATAGCGTAGACTATAACGGGACGAGGGGGGATTCTCAAGGTGTTGGTGACTTTACCTTTGGGCTTAAAAACGTCCATTTTGACATTCTTCATGGTTTCATGATACAGTGTTCTCATGACATCAGAAATCACTCTGGAAATGGGAAAGCGCAGTGGCCAGCCCTGTATTCGCGGTATGCGCATAACAGTTGCTGATGTGTTATCTTATTTAGCGGCGGGCATGTCCCCGGATGATGTGGTGCGTGAATTTCCCTTTTTGACACCGGATGATATCCATGCTTGTCTGGTTTATGCTGCCAATGAGGCCAGACAACCCGTTGTTGTTATGGCGCCTCTGTCGTGAAAATCCTGTTGGATCACAATTTGCCCCCACGTTTGACCCTGGTTTTAGCCAAAAATTTCGATGCAGCGTTTCATGTGATGGATTTGGGACTTGAACGTGCCCATGATCGTGAGCTTTGGCAGTATGCGCGAGATCACGGCTTCACCTTAATGACGAAGGATAAAGACTTTTACCACCTTTCCCTTCTGTATGGCCCACCACCCAAAATCATCTGGCTACGCACCGGAAACATGACGGCCCAGGCCTTGATTGATTTTGTACAGAGCGCGCTTCCTGCGCTAAACGCCTTTGCCTTTGAAGAAAACGCTCTGTTGCATTTATACTTGCAATAATCATTTAAAAACAATTTTTTAATTGCATCTACCCAAGCCACCCCCAAGTGTGCTATATCCGCCCCCATGACCTTGTCCACACCTTTTTTGGATCGCCTAAACACCTCCCAGGATTTAAAAACTCTGGATGAAGGGGACTTGCCCGCCCTGGCCGCCGAGCTGCGTGCGGAAGTTATTGAGGTCGTGTCGCAAACCGGTGGACACTTGGGGGCGAATTTGGGTGTGGTGGAATTAACGGTGGCGCTGCACTATGTGTTTCACGCGCCGCAGGATAAAATCATTTGGGATGTTGGGCACCAGGCCTATATCCACAAAATGCTGACGGGACGGCGAAAATTGATGCCCACCTTGCGCCAGGCGGGGGGATTGTCGGGGTTTACCAAACGATCCGAAAGCCCCTACGATGCCTTTGGCGCGGGGCATAGCTCAACGTCGATTTCGGCGGCCCTGGGTATGCGTGTGGGACAAATTTTGCAGCATAGACCCCTGGATCACGCCATTGCTGTCATCGGTGATGGGGCCATGAGTGCTGGGATGGCCTTTGAGGCCATGAACAACGCAGGGGCGTTGTGCCACAAAATGTTGGTGGTGCTCAATGATAACGATATGTCCATCGCGCCGCCGGTGGGGGCCATGAGTCATTATCTCTCGCGCCTCATCTCCTCAAAATCCTATCGATCCTTGCGGGAGGTCGTGAAGGGCTTTGGCGAAAAACTGCCCAAATCCGTCATGGTGGCGGCGAAGCGGGCTGAAGAATTCACCCGCGGCCTGATGGTGGGGGGAACGTTGTTTGAGGAACTGGGGTTTTATTATGTGGGCCCCGTGGATGGGCACCGCTTGGACGCCCTAATTCCGCTGCTGAAAAACATTCGCGATACGGATATTGACCGCCCCGTCTTGCTGCACGTTGTCACGCAAAAGGGCAAGGGCTATGCCCCGGCGGAGGCCTCTGCCGATAAATTCCACGGCGTCACCCGTTTTGATGTGGCCACCGGACAGGCCGCCCCCGCCAAGCCCGCCGCCCCCAGTTATACGTCGGTTTTTGGCAAAACGCTGGTTAAATTGGCGGAACATGACCCCACCATCGTGGGCATTACCGCCGCCATGCCCACGGGTACGGGGCTGGATGCCCTGGCCAAGGCCTTTCCCGATCGTTGTTTTGATGTGGGCATTGCGGAACAGCACGCGGTGACCTTTGCGGCCGGGTTGGCGTGCGAGGGAATGAAGCCCTTTGTCGCCCTTTATTCCACGTTTTTGCAACGCGCCTATGACCAAGTGGTTCACGATGTGGCCATTCAAAAACTGCCCGTGCGGTTTATGATTGACCGGGCGGGCCTGGTGGGGGCCGATGGGGCCACCCATGCGGGTAGTTTTGATCCAGTGTTCTTGGGCACGCTGCCCCATTTTGTCCTGATGGCCCCCGCCGATGAGGGCGAATTGGTGCGCATGATCGCCACCGCCGCCGCCATTGACGATGCCCCCAGCGCGGTGCGGTACCCCAGAGGCTCCGGCACCGGTGTGGCCCTGCCAGAGCCCGCGCCGCTAACATTGGGAAAAGGCCGTATCCTGCAATCCGGGGATACGGTGGCGATTCTTAGTTACGGCACGCGCCTCTCGGCCTGTCAAGAGGCCGCCAACATCCTAAAAAACCAGCACAACCTCACCATCACCCTGGCCGATGCCCGTTTTCAAAAACCATTGGATCAGGCCCTGATCACCCAACTGGCCCGCCACCACCAGCACCTGATCATTGTGGAGGAAGCCAGCCTGGGCGGTTTTGCCAGTCACGTCCTGGATTTTCTGATGCGCCAAAACCTGCACCGAACCCTATCCACCATCACCCCCTTGATTTTGCCGGATGTCTTCCTGGATCACGACACGCCAGAGGCCCAGTGGGAAACGTGCGGCCTGTCGGCCCGGGCCATTGTGGACAGGGTGCGGGGGGTGTTAAAATAAAATATTTTTTTAATTGATTTTTCGATAAAAAAAATCCTATAGTGAATCCCTATACCGTGATGTGATCAGGGCTTACGCACAACGTCATTGCGAGCCTCTGTAGGAGGCGTGGCAATCCAGTCTTTCCGGTGGCGGCTTTTCTGGATTCCTTCGCTTCGCTCGCCAGACGCAAGGTTCTGCGTAAGTCCTGGTGATGCGGCCTGTGTCACATTTTGAAAAAATTAGTTCTGCAGCATTTGCAAAAGGGGGTCATCGGTGAGCAACCTTTTTCGCCCGCATCATGCTAAACCCCCACATTATCAATCAACCGCACACCCCCCAAACGGGCCGCCGCGAACAATCGAGCTGGGGTTTTAGGGCTTTCCCAGGGAGACAGATCATGCAGCGTGCGGGCCTCCAGATAATCCACCCCCTCAAAGCCCGCTTTGTGCAAGTGCGCCTTGGCTCGTTGGAGGATGGTTTCCTGGGACTTCACACCGTCCCGCAACTGATTGTTTACGGTTAGCAATGTTTGATACAGGTGGGGTGCGATGGTGCGTTGATCCTCAGTTAAATAGCCATTGCGCGATGATAGGGCCAGGCCGTCGGCCTCCCGCTGCGTCGGCACCCCCACAATAGTTACCGGCACATCCAAATCCCGCATCATGGTTTGAATCAGCAAAAACTGCTGATAATCTTTTTCCCCAAACACCATGGTTTCTGGACGAAAACGCTGATACAGCTTCATCACCACCGTGAGCACACCGTCAAAATGCTCCGGACGATGGGCCCCGCAGAGCACCGATCCCATTTGTGTATTCGTGATTCGGGTAAGCGAAGGGCCCAAAGGGTACATAGCGAAAACATCTGGCGCATAAACCGCATCGATATTAAGGGGGGCCAAAACCTCGAGATCCTTTGGCAGGGTGCGGGGGTAACGGTCAAAATCTTCCCCCGGGCCAAATTGCAGCGGATTGACAAAAATCGTTACAACGACGGCATCCGCCAGGGTTTGCGCATGCCGGACCAACGCCAAATGCCCCGCGTGCAACGCCCCCATGGTGGGCACCAGGGCCAATGTTTTAGGGGGGACTTTTTCTAAAAAATGGCAAACATCGCTGTTTTTGAGGAGCACTTGCATTTTTATTACGCCTTTGGGATTGACTTTGTGTTTTATTATGGTAGCATAGCCCCTAGTTACCTTCTACCCTCTAACACTCCGCTGTGGTGTCGTATAAACAGCACGTTACATTGCTGGCGCGTTGACTGGTTTAGGTTTCACTCTCTCGGGGATTTTTCCCCACAACTTGCCTAGCAATGAAAGGATCTGTTATGGCTAAAGGTACTGTAAAATGGTTTAATCCCACCAAAGGTTACGGATTTGTCCGTCCCGATGGCGAAGACAAAGATGTTTTCGTTCATATGACCGCTCTTGAGCGTGCCGGCCTCAACAGCCTGCCCGATGGACAGCGCCTGGAATACGAACTCGCAACGAACAAAGGTAAAACGTCCGCCGTCAACCTTAAACTGTTGAACGAATAGTCTTACTTTCTCTACCGCTTGTATTCTTTATTCTACAGGGGGTAGGTTTTTTTAAGCCTGCCCCCACCTATGTATCTTTTTATTTTTGCGCTCAGGCTTATTTTTGGGTCTCTCTCTTTTAGGCCTCCTCTGCCCACGGCGCCGAACTTAAGAGAAGGTTTGACGCGCTGTAGCGGCCCATAAGGTTTTTTTTAAAAAACCTGTTTTTTCCGTGGTGGTGTGCTTTAGCCATAGTTGTGCTGTCTTTGGACGTGGTATTTTCAATACCTCAGACCAAGGGCCCCTTGGACCGCAAGATCGTCATGATCTGGCCCAATGTGATCCGGCGCAACGTGACATGGACAATGAAGAAAGAGCGGTTTTTTTCACCCTCTCCACCTTATGAAAGACATTATCTATTATGACCCAGTTTTCTGATTTTGATTTACCCGCACCGCTGCACAAGGCGCTGCAAACCCTGAACCTGACAACCCCCACCCCGATTCAAGAGGCCGTGATTCCCCTGGCCCTGGGTGGCCGCGATATTTTGGGCACTGCCCAGACGGGGACAGGAAAAACTCTGGCCTTTGCCTTGCCAATGGTCACTTACTTAATTAACAACCCCACGGCCTGCGCCCTGGTGCTGGCCCCCACACGGGAGCTGGCCGCCCAGGTTTTGGCGTCTGTTGTACCCCTGCTGAAGGGAGTGCCTTCTCTGCGCAGTGCGTTGCTGATTGGCGGTGAATCCATGGGTAAGCAAATGGCCCAATTGCGCGGGCGTCCGCGTTTCATTGTCGGCACCCCTGGCCGGACCCATGACCATTTACGGCGCGGGACGTTGTCTTTGGATCAGGCATCCTTTCTGGTCCTGGATGAAACGGACCGGATGCTGGACATGGGCTTTGGCAAGGATTTACAGGCCATTGTCGGCGTGATGCAAAGCCCCAGACAGACAATGTTATTTTCCGCAACCTTGTCTAAAACCATCGAAAAAGTGGCCCAAGCGTATTTGGTGAAGCCCGAGCGTATTGCCATGGGCTCCAGCATGAAGCCAGCCCTCACCGTCGATCAAGACAGTGCGTTTATGCAGGAACATGAAAAATATGATCATTTGTTGGGCGAGCTGGAACGGCGGGATGGCTCCGTCATCGTGTTTGTGAACACAAAACGCGGCGCGGAACATCTGGCAGGGAAACTGAAAGCGGCTAATCACCGCGCCGGTGCCCTGCACGGGGATTTACGCCAAAACCATCGGGATCGGGTGATTCAATCGTTTCGTCGCCAGGATTACACCGTCATGGTGGCCACCGATGTGGCGGCGCGGGGGCTGGACATTCCCCACATTGCCCACGTCATTAACTATGACCTGCCCCAGTGTGCTGAGGATTACATCCACCGCATCGGTCGGACCGGACGGGCGGGAACAACGGGATCGGCCCTGTGTATGGTGGCCCCAGGCGATAATGGAAAATGGCGGGCCATCCAAAAATTGATGGACCCCAATGCCAATAACAGCGATCCTGATCCCTTTCCCCGCAGCGCGCGGTCCCGTTCCGGCGGTGGTGGCGGGGGTTATGGCCAACGCCGCAGCAGTGGCGGCGGGGGTGGATACGGTGGCGGCGCAGGCGGCGGGGGTTCCCGCAGTTTTGGCGGCGGACGTCGCCGGTCTTCGGGGCGGTAGGCTTTTTTTTAGGAGAGGGGGGCGTTGCGATGCCCTCCCCCTTTTTTTTGTGATGATTGTATGGATGGAGAGTGTTTCTTAACGATTCTGATTTTTAAAGAGACAGGACTTTTAACGCTTTCGACTTTACAGGAACTGTTTGCGCCTTAATGGGGGATGTGGAGATTCTGAGAAAGCGCCACCATTTCCGCATCCTGAATATACAATTCCCGCAAATGACGTAGCGTGGTTAGGGCATAATCCAAATTGGGCCCTGATTGTCCCCGGGCGGTTTGGATAATGCGGGCTTGCTCGTCCAGGGGCAGGGTTCCCACATATTGTTCGTGGGCGGGATTGACGGTAAAACAAAGGGCCTGGACGGTTTCCGGACCACCATTGAGCACCACAGGCAACGTTTGGGGCAGATACGCATGGGTGATCATTTCGCGGTTCCAAAGGGCTTCAAACACGGGATAGGCATGCTCTTCGGGAATTTTATACGCCGTGCCATCACAAAAGCCCCCTTGGTCCAGGGATAACACCAGGCCCGGATTTTCCTTCGTGCCCCGATAAATAATGGACGCCATACAAAAACTGCGGTGATAGCCGGTCAGGCGGGCGGCTTCTTTCCGAACAAACGGAAACGGAAAATCCCACATGAGGGAGCCATAGGCAAACACCCAAAAATGCATATGATTCGTGAAATAATCGTTTTTGTTCAGCATCCCGCTGTTATAAACAAGGCTGGGCTGGGGTGCAAGGGGTGTTACGGCGTCGGACTAATCGTAATGGCCACCCTGTCATATTCTGATTCGCTTAAAAAACCATCATCGTTGCGGTCTGCAAAATCAAAGAAGGCCCGGGGTTGCAGGTCCCTGAATTCATCCACCTCAATAAACCCATTTTTGTTGCGGTCGTAGTAGATAAACGCAGCATCGCTCATGCCGCAGGCTCGGGCATCGCTGAGATAAATTTTGCGGTCAAGGCCATAGTCGCATTTGGCATAAAACCACATGCGTTCCAGATAAATCCCGTGATACCATTCGTCATATGAGATTTTCTTGTCCTGGTCTAAATCCAGCGTGTTAAAAGCATAGGCCAATTTATACGGGTGGGGACTGACAGGCACACTGGCGCATGCCGTTAAAAAAAGCCAAACGGTGAGAAAAAGAGCGCGAATCATATTTTTGGTTGCCAATGAGGTCAAGATACGATACTACACCCAAAACCTTACGAAAAGTTTTCAGGTCATTCCATGAATATCCATGAGTATCAGGCGAAAGCCCTTTTGTCCCGTTATAACGTTGCTACCCCTGTTGGGTATCCGGCATTCTCTGATGCTGATGCCAAAGACGCCATTGCCAAATTAAAAGGCCCCGTTTGGGTGGTCAAAGCCCAGATTCATGCCGGCGGCCGTGGCCTGGGCGGCGGTGTGAAACTGGCGAAATCGCCGGAAGAAGCCCTGGATTGGTACAAAAAAATCATGGGTATGCAGCTGGTCACGCACCAAACCGGACCCGAAGGAAAAAAAGTTGAACGGGTGTATATTGAGGACGGCTCTGCCATTGCCCGCGAACTTTATTTGGGGATGTTGATTGATCGCTCCACATACCGCGTGACCATCATTGCCTCCACCGAGGGCGGGATGGATATTGAACATGTGGCTGAAAAAAACCCCGAAAAAATCATGACGCTAAGCATTGATCCTGTGACGGGACTGCTGCCGTTTCATGGGCGCCGTGTGGCCTTTGGCCTGGGATTAACGGGCAATGCGGCCAAGGAATGCGTGAAATTCCTTGAGGCCATGTACCGCGCCTTTATCGACACCGATGCATCGATGCTGGAAATCAACCCTCTGGTGGTGACGAAGGATGACACGCTGGTGGCCCTGGATGCCAAGATGAATTTTGATGACAATGCCCTGTTCCGTCACCCCGATATTTTTGCCCTGCGGGATGAGACCGAAGAGGATCCAGCGGAAATCGAAGCCACAGCCCACAGTTTGAACTATGTGAAACTGGATGGCGACATTGGCTGTATGGTGAACGGGGCGGGTCTTGCCATGGCCACCATGGATATTATTAAATTGTATGGGTCTTCCCCGGCGAACTTCCTGGACGTTGGCGGTGGGGCGACGAAAGAGCGCGTCACGGCGGCGTTTAAAATTATTTTACGTGACCCCAACGTGAAGGCGATTTTGGTCAATATCTTCGGCGGGATTATGCGCTGTGATATTATTGCGGAGGGGGTCATTGCCGCCGCCCGGGAAATTAACCTGCATGTGCCTTTGGTGGTCCGGCTAGAGGGCACCAACGTGGATTTGGGCAAAAAAATCATGGCGGAATCAGGTCTGCCCATTATTTCCGCAGATAATTTGGCGGATGCGGCGGCCAAAGTTGTAGCAACCCTTAAGAAATAATCATCATAAATAGGATTGAAGATCATGGCTGTTTTGGTCAACAAAGACACACGGGTTATTTGCCAGGGATTTACCGGCGCCCAGGGGACGTTTCACTCTGAACAGGCCATTGCCTACGGCACAAAAATGGTGGGCGGCGTAACACCGGGCAAGGGCGGCGGAAAGCACCTGAATCTCCCCATTTTTGACACCGTGCGCGACGCCCGGGCGGCCACGGATTGCAATGCCTCCGTCATTTACGTCCCCCCCCCGTTTGCCGCCGATGCGATTTGCGAGGCCATTGACGCCGGCATTGAGCTGATCGTTTGCATCACCGAGGGCATTCCCGTTTTGGACATGGTCCGTGTGAAACGCTCCCTTTCCGGCACCCACAGCCGCCTGATTGGACCCAACTGCCCGGGCATTATCACCCCCGGCGAATGCAAAATTGGGATTATGCCTGGCCACATTCACCGGCGCGGAAAAATTGGGATTGTATCCCGCTCCGGAACCCTCACCTACGAGGCCGTGGCCCAAACCACCGCTGAGGGCCTGGGTCAATCCACCTGTATCGGTATCGGCGGGGATCCCGTCAACGGCACCAACTTCATTGATTGCGTGGATTTGTTTTTAAAAGACCCCGAAACCGAGGGTATCATCATGATTGGTGAAATCGGCGGATCGGCTGAAGAAGAGGCTGCAGACTTCATCAAAGCCGCCAAAACCAAAAAACCCGTGGTGGGCTTCATCGCCGGTGTCACGGCCCCCGCCGGAAAACGCATGGGTCATGCTGGCGCGATCATTGCTGGCGGAAAAGGCACGGCCCAGGAAAAAATGGCGGCCATGACGGCAGCGGGGATCACGGTGTGTCCGTCCCCTGCGGAATTGGGGAAAACGATGAAGAAGGTGATGGGGTAGTCCGGAGGACCCCTTTTAAGCTCCTCCTTATACGATAATCCCCCCAACCAAAGATGGCCTGGCGGGGGGATACGGACTTACGATTGATTATCGACTGAATCGGAGTTCAATCGTAGATCGAACTCTATTTCCATTGGTTTTTTAAGAGCACCGGAAATGAGTAACGGCACAGTTGCCGACAGGATCCCTATAATTGCAGTTTTTTTGCAGGGATCGAGGGCCTCCTTATCATCGTTTAGCTCAAGATCACACTTAATTTCTTCGGGGGTTACGGAGATAACCCCATGCAGCAAACTGTCTTTAGAGATCTGAAGAATAATACCGTTTAAGCGGTAATGGATTAGAGTTTGATTCATAGCAAGATTGCATTAGTTTACTCCCCACCATGCCGTGATGTGATGTGATGAATGTCATACCAATTCACTTTCAAAAAAAGGCCAATAGACTCCGTCATGCCGGACATAAGTGAGCAACGCGAACGCAGATCCGGTATCCAGCGCAAATGTCAAAGACGAAGTCTTTGACGATATTCACCCAAAAAAACAAAGAACAAAACGCTTCGCGTTTTGGCATATATGCTGGATCCTGTCGGGGCGCTTGCTTCGCTGCGCTTATATCTTCTTTTCAGCTTTTAAAAGAGTCGCTATTTTTTATAAGCGGGCGTGA
>JBILRW010000024.1:0-21191 GCA_044372405.1 Alphaproteobacteria bacterium | reverse complement strand
GGGGGGCGGCAATGATCCCCCCAATACCAAACCCACACATCATTTTCCCCTTGACCCGAAAGACAGTATCTGGTCCGGGATGACGACGAGATTCGTATATTTTTGAAAGTGAATTGGTATAAATCCCTAGGTATCCGAAGAATTCGCTCGGCTTAAAAATCAGAATAAAATAAACAGGGTGAATGGACGAACGCGACAAGAAGATCGCGGAATTAGAGAGGGAGTTACGATTGATTCGCTAAGTTTTTTTTCATATCAGGCTTTGTTTTTCGCGCATCACCATGCGCCTGCCCAAAAACCAGCTGGATGCCTTAAAAAATGAGGGTAAACAACAGCATATTCCCTGCCTAACAATTATCGGATCTACGGACTTTGGTGGGGATAGCCAGAGTCGAACTGGCACGGCTGTTAAAGGCCGACGGATTTTAAGTCCGTTGCGTCTACCGGTTCCGCCATATCCCCATAATGAAAAATGGAGCGGGTGAAGGGGATCGAACCCTCACAGCCAGCTTGGAAGGCTGGAACTCTACCATTGAGCTACACCCGCATCATTAGAAGCCCCCTTATTTGCGGCATAGATGGGGGGTGCGTCAAGGTTTTTTTTAATGGCGAAAGGCCCGAATGCCCGTAAACAGCATGGCAATACCGTGGGCATCGGCGGCGGCGATGACGTCTTCGTCGCGCTTGGATCCCCCCGGTTGAACAACGGCGGTGGCGCCGGCTTTAATGGCCGCAATCAAGCCATCGGCAAAGGGGAAAAAGGCATCGGAGGCCACCACGGACCCTTGGGTCTCGGCGTTTTCTTTGCCTAAATGCGCAGCGATATCCTGGGCCTTTTGGGCGGCCAGGCGGGCGGCATCAACGCGGCTCATTTGTCCTGCGCCAATACCCACTGTGATGCCATTTTTGGCGTACACAATGGCGTTGGATTTCACATGGCGGACGACCCGCATAGCAAAGAGCAGATCCCGCATTTCCCGTTGATTCGGCGCCCGCTGGGTCACAACGCGAAAGGTTTCGGGGTCATACTGGGCCAAATCACGATCTTGCAGCAAAAACCCACCGCTGAGTGTTTGATAAAACCATTCACCCTGGGTTTTGGGCAACGGCCCGCCGGTAATCAGCAAACGCAGGGACCGTTTGGCGGATAAAATAACTTCGGCCTTGTGGGTGATGCTGGGGGCAATGACAGCCTCAAGAAAATGTGGGGAAAGGGCCTGGGCCATGGCCTCGTCCAGCTCAGCATTCAGGGCAACAATACCGCCAAAGGCACTGATGGGGTCGGCGTTATAGGCTTCTTTAAAAGCCTCACTCAGCGATGTGGCATGGGAGGCCACGCCGCACGGATTGGCATGTTTGATAATGGCTACCGTGGGTTCCGAAAACTCAGAAACCAAGGCAAACGCAGCATCGGCATCGTTCAGGTTGTTATAACTGAGTTCTTTCCCCTGAACCTGTTTGGCATGGGCGGGACAAGACACAGGTGTTCCTGTTAAATAGAGCGCCGCCCGTTGGTGCATATTTTCGCCGTAACGCAGGACCTCCCTCAAATGGCCCACCTGGATATGGGTTTTCGGGAACAGTTCCCCCCGATGTTTGGCAAAAGCGCCGGCAATCATGGCATCATAGGCGCCTGTGTGGGCAAAGGCTTCCTCCGCCAGGCGACAGCGCAGGGCCAAATCGGTACCCCCGTTGTGGGTCTCCAGAGCCTGTAAAATCGCATCATAATGATCAGGGGACGTGGCCACCGTCACATCATGATAATTCTTGGCCGCTGCCCGAATCATGGCCGGACCGCCCACGTCGATTTTTTCGATGCAGGCCTGCCAGGGATGGCCGCCTTTATAAACGTCAGCAAAAGGATAAAGATTCACCACCACCAGATCAATGGGCGCAATGCCGTGTTTTTCCATTTGTTCCTGGTGGACGGCATCCCGGCGCTTGGCCAGAATCCCCCCGTAAATTTTGGGGTGCAGTGTTTTCACCCGACCATCCAGAATTTCGGGAAATTTGGTGATGCTGGCAACATCGGTCACGGGCAGACCTGCGGCCTTCAGCGCCTCTGAGGTGCCCCCCGTGGACATCACGGAAACGCCGCGATCCACCAGGGCCCTGACAAAGTGCACCAAGCCCGTTTTATCCGAAACGGAAATCAGGGCAGACGTGATGGGAATCAGAGAGGTTTCGGGCATAAAGAAATAAAAAAAAGAAAGAATTTACCGCAGGGGTCTCCCTTTCATACTGCCAAGAGCTCGGCGATGCAAGGGGGTGTCAACAACACGTGATATGTCCGGTTAGTGAGCACGTTAAATGTCCGAATTAGTTGATGGGGAATTTCATTTCCATAAGCGAGGTTTGGATGGTTAGTGGGGATCGTGCTCTGATTGAGGGCATAGGGATAGCGACGTTTGAGAATGTTTATAAATCAAAGAGTTTAGATGCGAAGGAGGCATCTGAACTGCTGGGTTTCAGCGTGCGGCATTTTTATCGTTTGCGTAAAGGGTATGATGCGCATGGTATTGGCGTTGCGGGATGGTCGGTTGGGTCGGGAGAGTCCTCATAAGGCGGCGGATGTGGAGGTTGAGGCGATAACACGTCTGTATCAGGAACGGTACCGTGACTTCAGTGTGGCCCATTTTCACGATTTTGCGCGACAAAACCATGGGCTGACGCGCAGCTATAGCTGGAAAAATTCTCTTTTAAAAAGGGAGGGTTTGGTGGAAAAATCCAATCGTGGGGGGCCACATCGCCTCCGCGGGGCCCTGATCGTCCCAACAAGATTTACTTTTTTGCAGGGGCTGGGTTGCGCAGGTCTTCAATTTTTTTCAGAAGGTTTTCTTCGCCAATGGCACCGGGAATGAATTCATCGCCAATTAAAAAGCTGGGGGTTCCGTTTAATCTCAGTCGCTGGGCAAAGGTACGGGACGCATCCAGGCTTTTGGAAACTTCGTCACTGGTCATGTCGGTTTTTAGTTTTTCAACATCTAGGCCAGCCTTTTTGGCGATGTCCAGAATGATTTCTTTGGACAGGGCGCCCTTGTGTTCCATCATGGCATCGTGCAGGGCCTTAAATTTCCCCTGTTTGTTGGCCGCCAAGGCAGCGCGGGCAGCGTCTTCAGACGAGGGCGACAAAATGGGGGCGTCTAAAATCACAAACCGAACATCGTTGTGTTGATCAACAATTTTATTGATGACGGCGGTGACCATTTTGCAGTACCCGCAGTTGTAATCCAAAAATTCATAAATGGTAATGGGGGCATCAGGGTTTCCTAAAATAGGAAAGGACTTAGCCGCCAGGGCCAATTCCGGCTTAACCGTGGACACGGCAGACTGACGGTCTTCGTTTTCTTTTTGTTCCATAGTTTTACGATACTGATCCGCAGCCTGGATGACCAATTCAGGTCTTTTCAGCAGGGTTTCCTCGACAATGCTTACCACTTGTTCCTTAGAAATTGCCCCATCTCCCGTTAAAACCGTGCGATCGGCATAGCGATAAACCGAGGCCGCAATAATCAATAAAAGGCCTACAACAAAAAAACGGAAAAAGTTCTGTGACATGGGGCTGAGGATCTTTCTGTAAAGGAGGATGGAAAAAACGGATAATTCTTTGACGTTAAGCGCAGAGACGTTGACGGCCCTTTTGACGGCGACGACTGAGGATGGCGCGACCGTTGGCTGTGGCCATACGATTGCGAAAGCCATGGCGGCGTTTACGAACCAGATTGCTGGGCTGATATGTTCTTTTCATGACGAAACCTCTAAACGTTTTTTATGATACGGGGGTCGATGACTTGGCAGCGGTCTTAGCAGCGGTCTTGGCAGCTCTGGCCGCGCCGCGGAAGCCGGCACCGGTGGTACGCTCGCGGATACGGGCGGCTTTGCCGGTTAGATCACGCAAATAATACAATTTTGCCCGACGCACATGACCCCGACGCACCAGGGTAATGGTGTCGATTAATTGGGAATACAGGGGAAATACACGCTCAACCCCTTCACCATAGGAAATTTTGCGCACCGTAAAGGTTGAGTGAAGGCCCCGATTATTTCTGGCAATACAAACGCCCTCATAGGCCTGAATCCGCTCGCGGTCACCCTCTTTAATTTTAACCGCCACAGAGATGGTATCACCAGGGGCAAACGTGGGGATTTTTTTTCCCTCTGACAGGGCTGCCTGGTGTTCGGCATTTAACGTTTCAATTAAATTCATGTCTCAATCATCCTTCAAAAAAATCTCTGGGGGGCTGCCAGAGGTATAATTTTCCCACAAATCGGGCCTTCGGTCACGGGTAACCTGCTCAGCCTGATCCCTGCGCCACGCTTTAATAGCAGCATGATGCCCCGAACGCAAGACATTTGGTACATCTCTACCCTGCCATTGCGCGGGCCTGGTATAATGGGGATATTCCAGAAGTGATGATGAAAAACTCTCCTCCGTCCCGCTGTCCTGATTGCCCATTACCCCGGGCAATAAGCGCACGCACGCATCCAGCAGCGCCATGGCCGGAATTTCGCCGCCACTGACAACATAATCCCCCAGGCTGATTTCCTGAATGCCGTAATGATCCAAAACCCGTTGATCCAGCCCCTCGTACCGGCCACACAGCAGCACAACGCCCGGACCTGCCGCCAAAGACACCGCCTTTTCCTGGGTAAATCGGGGCCCCCGGGGGGAGAGATAATAAGAGGGCCGCCCGCTAAAATCAAAACTCTCCAGCGCCGCCCCCATAACATCGGGCCGAAGCACCATCCCCGCGCCCCCCCCAAACGGCGCATCATCCACGCGGCCAAAGGGCCCCGTGACAAACTGTTTTAAATCCACCGTGTCCAGGGACCACAGCGTCCCCAGTGCCCGCCCCGTCACCGATATCCCCAGCGGTCCGGGAAAAACTTCGGGAAAAACAGTGATGAGGGTGGCGGAAAAGGGTGGGGGGGTAGTTGTTTCCATAGTTAGGACTCACGCGCAACGTCATTGCGAGCCTCCGTAGGAGGCGTGGCAATCCAGTTTTTCCGCTGCGGGTATTTCTGGATTGCTTGGCTGCGCTCGCAATGACAAGGGTTATGTGTAAGTCCTCCACAATACGTCCACAAACGAAGGATTTTCACGGTGCGCTCCGCTTCATAAACCTGATAAATCACACGATGTTTTAGGTTAATACGACGGGAACACAGCCCCCGTAAATCCCCCACCAGATTTTTATAGGGGGGCGGCGTTCGCCAAGGATCTTGCCTTAACATGGGGATAAGCCCGTCCGCTTTGGGCTTTAAGGGGGATTTTAGGATTTTTTCGGCATCTTTGCTGGCGTCCTTGGTTAAGACAATCCGCCAGGTCATGGCTTCAGCTCTGTGCACGAGGACAGGGGCACGTCGCGTCCGTGGATCAAAGACTCCCTCATCCCGGGGATGGACAACAAATAAAGGGTTTCCTGCATCGCTTCCCAGTCGTCTTGGGATACCAGGACCGCGTGGTGATGCTTGCCCTTAATCAGGCAAGGATCGTCCTGGACCTGATTCAACAGGCTGAACCATTGTTTTCGGGCATCGGTGGGGGAGAGGATATGCATTTTTATACAGTACATGATTGCGTACGTTTGTCAAGGGGATTTCTATGTTGTATCACGCTTACCCCAACCGTTCCTTCAACATCAACACATCTTCCCACGCCTGTTGTTTTTGTAGGGGGGTGCGCAGTAGGTACGAGGGGTGAAATGTGGGAACCACGGGAATCCCCAGACCTTCCAGGGTGTGAATCCGGCCCCGCAGGCGCATAATGCCGGTATCGGTGCCCAAAATCGCTTTGGCAGATACGCCGCCCAGCACTAATAAAGACTTTGGCTGAACCAGACGAATGTGTTCCCGCAAAAACGGCATCATACGCGTGACCTCATCCGGTGTGGGTGTGCGATTTCCCGGGGGACGCCAGGGGATCATGTTGGTGATATAGCAGGTTTCTCTGGCGTAGCCCGCCGCCGATAACATCCGGTTCATCAACTGGCCACTGACACCGACAAAGGGACGTCCGGACTGATCCTCTTCGTTACCCGGGGCTTCGCCAATGACCATAATATCGGGGTTTAGGGGCCCCTCCCCAAACACCAGCTGCGTTGCCGTTTGTTTCAGGGCAAAATCTGTTATGGCCTCCAGCGCCAGGCGCAAGTCCTTTAGGGTTTCAAAGTGAAGGCTTTTGGGGGAATCCAACGAAATAGGGTCAGAGAGTCGCTGTAGAGTTTCTCTTGAAAAAGTATTGTTTTCTTGGGATTTTTCGGGGGCGTCCTCCGCCCACCAGGTTAACGGTATTTCGGAAACCACCTCATCCGCCCCGATGGACCATAAAAAAGCGTTCAAAGCCCCCCCTGAAACAGACGCTGTGTCCCCCATGGATAAAAATCAGACCTCCCTTGCGCCGGTTCTTAAGTCGGACTATAACAAATAACCTTTTCTGTGGTGCCTTGGATACTAGCATAAAGATAAAAGCATGGCTTCTTTTTTTAAACTCTTCCCTTTGGTCGCTCTCCTCATCCTGATGACGTCATGCAAGGCAGAGGAAAAAACAGATCAAGACACCCCCAGTTCCCAGGAAATTACCGAAAAAGCACCCCCCCCCTTACCCGATACCCTGGCCGGCAGTTTTCTGATTGCCCAATTTGCGGAACGGGACGGCGATCCCAAACATGCATATGCCCATGCCCAGGCGGTCCTGACCCTGGGCGGCTATGATGCGTCCATGATTCGCTATGCCCGGTATGCGGCCCTGCTGGCCAGGGATCTGCCGGGGGCACTTAAGGAAAACGCTCGCCTGAAACCCGAGGATCGGGATGCCCCATTTTATGTCCTTTCGTTTTTTGAAAACTATAAAAAAAAGGACTGGGATCAGGCCGCCACGTTCTTACCGACCCTGGCGTCCAATGCGACGTATCAAAGTTTAGCGCCCTTTTTTCGGGGCTGGCTTTCCATGGCCCGTCACGCCAGTCCAGAAAAAAACGTGGCCCAAGATCAAATACTGGCTGAATTTGTGGAGACAGAAGCCGGCGATCTGTCGGTTCTTGCCAACGTTCAGCGGGGGTATGCCCTGATCTTGTTAAACAAACCTGGAGAGGCCTTAAAAGCCCTTCAGGCCTCCATCGCCGATTTAAAATCCGTTCCCGTTAGCGTTTTGATCACAACAGCGGCATTGATGCAGCAGGAAAATCAATCCCCGGATCAGGGCCTTTTGCTACGGGCGGGCCTCGATCCCGATATGACGGAAACCATCATAAACATGGCAAAACAGGGGACGCTCCCCCTTCTAAAGGACCCTACCCAGGGTGTTTTTTATTTGTTTCAGGATCTTTCGTCTCTTTTTAATCGTCCGGGGTCCCAAGAAGATGCCCTGATGTATGCGTTGCTGGCCCATACCCTGATGCCGGATAATGCCTTTAGCACCTTGCATTTGGCCCAATTGCTAAAGGAACTGGACGCCCTCCGTGAGGCTGAGGCCCTGTATCGTCGCATTCCCGAAACAAACCCCCTTTTTTGGATAGCCCAGGTTTATCAAGCGCATCTAAAAATCAAAGACCAGAAAAACGATGAAGCCCTGGCCATCATCGCGCCGCTTCATGACCGTTATCCGAACAATCTTGCCGTTAAAAAACTGTATGCGGATTTGCTGAAAATCAATCAGCGTTTTTCCGATGCTTTGCCGCTGTATGATGCGCTGATTAAGGCGTCACAGGGTGCGCCCGATGGGGCACTTTATTACAGTCGCGGCGTTTGCTATGAACGTTTGAAACAGTGGGAGGCGTCTGAAAAAGACCTGCTTAAAGCCATTGCGCTCAACCCCGAAGATCCGATGATCCTGAATTATTTGGCCTATTCCTGGATTGATCGGGGGGTTCAGGTGGATCAGGGGATTGCGCTGCTGGAAAAGGCCCTGACTCTTGCCCCCAACAGCCCAGAAATTTTAGATAGCCTGGCCTGGGGATACCATAAAAAAGGGGAAAACGAAAAAGCCTTACTTCACCTGGAAAAAGCCGTCATGCTCTCCAGCGCCGAGCCCGTGATTTTAAGCCACTACGGCGATGTTCTGTGGGCCATGGGAAAGCATCAACTGGCGGAATTCGCATGGAAAAATGCCCTTGAAATGCTTCGTCTGAGTAAAAACGCCAGCCCAAACGCCACCCAGGATATTACCGAAGAAGAGCTTCTGGATAAGCTGGCCAAAGTCGAGGCCCGTTTTTAGGCAAACAAGGAAAAAACATCGCGAATTCTTCTTCGCGAATTCTTCCTTGACAAGGGCACCAAATACCCTTAACAAAAGGGAACTTTTTGATGACAAAACAGGAATTCTCGGTCTCGCATGCCCACAATTAATCAGCTTATCCGCAATCCGCGTCGTAAAATTGCCAAACGGGACAAGGTTCCCGCCCTGAAAGAATGTCCACAACGTCGGGGTGTTTGCACCCGCGTTTACACAACGACACCCAAAAAGCCTAACTCCGCCTTGCGTAAGGTCGCCCGTGTTCGTTTAACCAGCGGCTATGAAGTCATCAGTTATATCCCTGGGGAAGGTCACAACCTGCAGGAACACTCTGTTGTTCTGATCCGTGGGGGCCGTGTGAAAGACTTACCCGGTGTTCGTTACCATATGATTCGTGGTACGTTGGATACCCAGGGTGTCAAAAACAGAAAACAACGCCGTTCTCTTTACGGTGCCAAACGTCCAAAATAACCCCTTGACCTTTAAAACATTGAAACAGGTTTTGATTAAATATGTCCCGTCGTCGCGCTGCTGTTAAACGTGAAGTTCACCCTGATCCCCGTTATCACAATGTTGTTGTGACAAAATTTATCAACAGCATGACGCTGGATGGAAAAAAATCAAAGGCCGAGAGTGCCTTTTACGGTGCCCTGGAAATTGTTGAACGTAAAGCCAAACGTCCCGGCATTGACGTGTTTTTGGATGCCATAAGCAACATTCGCCCCAATGTTGAGGTGCGCTCTCGCCGTGTCGGTGGGGCCACGTACCAGGTTCCCATGCAGGTGCCCGATCGTCGCAGCCAAGCCCTGTCCATTCGTTGGATTATCGGCGCGGCCCGTTCCCGCAACGAACGCACCATGCGCGACCGCCTGGCCAGTGAAATGATCGATGCCGCCAACGACACCGGCGCCGCCCGTAAAAAACGGGAAGATAGCCACCGTATGGCCGAAGCCAACAAATCCTTTGCCCATTTTCGTTGGTAGGATATGCGGGGATTAGGGCCTTACTTTGGCTGCGATCTCGTGAATACTTCTTGTGGCGCATAAAAACTCCTTTGTCAGGGAGGACTTATGCCAATTCACTTTCCCTTTCACTTTTTTTCTCGTCAATTCCGAGTCTCCCCAGGAGGCCTGGCAATCCACTCTTTCCACGGCAGCATTTCTGGGTTTCTTCACTGCGCTCGCAATAACCGCATCCAAAAAAAACAGGGTAGATGACGGTTAATAAAGATACTCCGTTAATTTTTCATCATTTTAGCTGCCACGGTTTTCATAATATCATCAAACATGCCCTCAGTTAAGCGTCCCGTATTGATATTATACCGCGACGTATGATAACTTACCACCAAGGTATAACGCCCTTGCTGCACCACCTGCGCATGGGCAAAAGGTGCGTTTTTTAGCGTGCCGCCCAAAACGCCCAAGGTTGTGTCATAGGCAATTTTGCCCAGTGTTAAAACAACCTCCAAATTCGGCATGGCGGCGATTTCTTGGGCCAGAAAATCTCTACAGGTACGGATTTCCTGGGTTGTTGGTTTGTTTTGGGGGGGCACGCAACGCACCGTGTTGGTGATTCGGGTATCCACCAACTGCAAACCATCATCAGGGCGGGCCCCATAGTTGCCCGAGGCCAAACCACGGCGAATCAAAGCAGGATACAAAACCAAACCGGCATAATCTCCCGTAAAGGGCCGCCCCGTCGCATTGGCCCCCGACAGGCCCGGGGCCAAGCCCACAATCAATAACCGCGCCGACAGGTCCCCAAAAGACGGAACCGGCGCATTGTAATAATGGGGATGGCTTTGGTGATTTTCCAATCGAAAATCACATAAACGGGGACACAGCGTACACGGGGCACTATGGACGTTATCAAACCCCAACAATGACATTACAGCGCAAGGCTGGGTGTGCGTTCATCAGAAGGATCTACTGAATTTTTTGATTCTTCAAACTGGGCCCGGCGCGCCGCCTGATTTTCTCGGCGCTCATCGGCGTTACCGTCACGGGCAATGTGCTGAGATAGCTTTGAAAGTTCAATAAAGTGATCGGCTTGACGACGAAGCTCATCTGCCACCATAGGGGGATTGGTTTCAATGGTGCTGACCACGGACACACGGACGCCTTTGTTTTGAACCACCTGGATCAATCGTTTAAAATCACCATCACCGGAAAACAAAACCAGATGATCCATATGCTGGGCCATTTCAATCATGTCCAGGGCCAGCTCAATATCCATATTCCCCTTGACTTTACGACGGCCAAAGGCATCGGTAAATTCACGGGCAGGTTTGGTCACCATGGTAAAACCATTATAATCTAGCCAGTCAACCAGGGGCTTAATGGGGGAATACTCTTGATCCTCAATCAGCGTGGTGTAGTAAAACGCCCGCACCAAACGACCGCGTTTGGAAAAAAAGGACAGTAGTTTCTGATAGTCAATATCAAAGTTCAAGGCTTTCGCCGCCGCGTAAAGATTGGCCCCGTCAATGAACAAGCATGTCTTTTCCGCAGGGTAAAATACGGTCATAAAAAATCCTTTTCTTTAATTTTTGTTATAATCTAATGGCGTTTCATGTTGTGTTTCCAAGTACCTTATCTAACCTGAGATTAATCGCTTGTAAAGCGATCATCAATGAAAATTTCAAAAAATGCACGCACAAATTTAGATAATTGATTTTTATGTATTTTTTTATAGAGCTAAAACACAGACTCTTTTTCGATTAAACGTCACCCAGATGACACGCCCCAGCAACTAAAAAATTAAATTCCTGAAAACGAAAAACTATGATAAGTGAAGAGGCCTAAAAAAAACGAAGGATTCCCCTATTATGAACCAAAATACCCGTTTGCGCAACATTGCCATTATTGCCCACGTTGACCATGGAAAAACGACCCTGGTGGATGCCATTTTGCGCCAAAGTGGAACCTTTCGCACCAACCAAGCGGTGGCGGAACGGGCCATGGATAAAGGAGATCTGGAAAAAGAACGCGGAATCACCATCCTGGCCAAATGTACCGCCATTGATTGGGATGGTCACCGCATCAATATTATTGACACGCCAGGCCACGCGGATTTTGGGGGGGAGGTTGAACGGATTCTTCATATGGCCGATGGTGTGATTTTGCTGGTGGATTCAGCCGAGGGTACCTTGCCCCAAACCAAATTCGTATTGACCAAGGCCCTGAAGCAAGGCATGCGTCCCATTGTTCTGATCAATAAAATTGATCGTCCCGATGCGCGTCCCGATGATGTTTTAAACGAAATTTTTGATTTGTTTGTGGCGTTAGAGGCCAATGAGGAGCAACTGGACTTCCCCGTTCTTTATGCATCCGGTCGGGCCGGATGGTGCGCGGAAAGTTTAGAAGCCCCCCGGGAAAATCTGCACCCCCTGCTGGATTTGGTCTTGCGCCATGTACCGGCGCCGACGGTGGATTCCGAGGCACCGTTTTCCATGCTGGCAACCCTGCTGGATTATGACCCCTACCTGGGCCGTGTGTTAACGGGCCGCGTGGTGACGGGAACGGCGAGGGTCAACGCCCAGGTCCATGCCCTGGATTTAAATGGTAATGTAACAGATCGCTTTCGCTTAACAAAATTGTTTTCTTATAAGGGATTAGAGCGTTTTCCTGTGGATTTCGTTGAATCCGGAGATATCGTCTGTATCGCGGGTATGACAGCGGCCACCGTGGCCGATACCGTGGCGGATGCTGCCGTGACACAGCCCATTAAAACAACCCCCATTGACCCCCCCACCATGGCCATTACCATCAGTGTGAACGATTCGCCCTTGGCGGGGACGGAGGGGAAAAAGCTGACCTCCACCATGATTCGTGAACGCTTAATGGCGGAAAATGAGGGCAATGTAGCCATTCGTGTTTCGGAAACAACGGGCAAAGATGCCTTTGAAGTGGCCGGACGGGGGGAATTGCAATTGGGCGTTCTGATTGAAACCATGCGGCGCGAGGGCTTTGAAATGTCCGTGTCCCGTCCCCGTGTCTTATTGCGTAAAACGGAAGACGGCCAAACCGAAGAGCCCTATGAAGAAGTCATTGCCGATGTGGATGAAGAATTCACCGGCGTTGTCGTTGAAAAAATGTCAATCCGCAAGGCCGAAATGGTGGATATGCGCCCCAGTGGCGGGGGCAAAACCCGTATTACCTTTATCGCACCCTCACGCGGGCTGATTGGGTATCAGGGGCAGTTTTTGACCGATACCCGAGGAACCGGTGTTTTGAACCGATTGTTTCACAGCTATGGTCTGTACAAGGGCGATATTGCCGGTCGTCGCAATGGGGCGTTGATTTCAACAGACAAGGGAGAGGCCGTCGCCTACGCCATCTTTAACCTGCAAGATCGTGGCACCATGTTCATCAATCCCGGGGATAAAGTGTACCAAGGGATGATCGTTGGGGAACACAGCCGTGACAACGATTTGGATATAAACGTTTTGAAAGGTAAACAATTAACCAACATCCGCGCCGCCGGTAAAGATGATGCCTTAATCCTGGTCCCCCCCCGCAGAATGAGCATGGAAGACATGATCAGCTACATCAATGACGATGAATTGCTTGAGGTCACGCCACAATCCCTGCGCCTGCGCAAACGCTACTTGACCCCCAACGAGCGGACCCAGGCCAAAAAGCGGGTGAGTTAGGAACAGATCAACCGTTAGCCAAGTACCTATCCTTGAGCTGAGGCTTGGGGTTGTGCCGCTCCGGCTGTTTTGGGCAGACTCAAATAAAAAACGGTGCCCTTGCTGCTGGATTCAAACCAGATGCGGCCCCCGTGTTGCTCTATGATTTTTTTGGCAATGGGCAGTCCCAGTCCCGGGTGATCCGTGTGGGCATCCAGCGATTCAAACAAAGAAAAAATATAATCCGTATAAATTTTTTCAATACCGGATCCGTTATCTTGGACCTTAATCAGCCATTCGTTATCCCGTTCCTGACACGATAGGCCCACAATGGGCGGGATGCTTTGATTATGCTCCACACCATTTTTAATCAGATGATACAGGGCTTTTTTAAAAAAGCCAGGATGACAATCCACATCAGGAAACACGCCAAATGTTTTAATGCGGGCCCCGCGGTTTTTAATGATGGGGAGCAAATCTTTCAGAGCCGCTTGAATAATTTTGTGCAGAGAATTTTCTGAAAAGGGGGGCGTAATCTGAATTTGTTCATAGTCAGAAAGACCCTGTAAGCGTTTCAGGCTGAGCGTTGTCCAGCGTTTGACTTCGGCGAGTTTTTTTAAGGCCGTTTCCCGTTTTTCGGATTCTTCCAGGGCAACGGTGCTTTGCAAAATAGCCCGCAGGGGATCCGAAAAGACATGGGTTAGACTATGGGAAAGGGCCTGATATTGTTGTTCCATGCGAACCAGGGCACCATGTTCACTTTCTTTATCAAGAGATCGCAGGTGTTCACTGATAAAAATCGCTTTTTCGCGGGTATAGTAAACGATTAAACGCTTTAGTTCTTCAATCCGGGAGGCTTCTTCAAAGTTAATAATTGAATTCAATCCCGCCTGTTGCCATTTTTCGGTATCATCCAACAGGCTATCCCCCTTCAGCCCCACCAGATACGTTCCATTGGGATTGCGACTATCGGCTGTAATGTATTCGTTGACAACATGATAGCCACTTTTGGGATGGAATTTAAGACTGATAAAAGCCAAATTATAGTGACCCTTAAGAAGCATTTGCAAAGCATCATCGCTGCTTCTGGCAACATCCGCCTGGATAAGAAACGATTTTTCTAAAACATCCGTGATGCTTTTAAGAGCGACATCATCCGCCCCCGCCACCAAGACCCGCCATTTGGATACCAAATCCGGCAAACGAAGGCGTTTATCAACCATCGACTCTTCCGCTATGGGGGCATCATAGAGTTTGGACAAAAGACTGTCTTCTAAACTAATGGAAAATTTTTGATCTGTTTCGCGATCAAAACGAGATAGATCCTCGGATTCCTCCATGGTTTTTTTGACAGTCTCCAGCTTTAGTTTTTGAAGGCGATCTTCATAAAGTTTACGCCGATTGATGCCCCCCACATTACCAGGATTCAGGGCTATATACTTCTTAACATAGTCGGATAGGGCCTTGGTGCTAAAGGGCTTGGTGATATAGCCAGAGGCCCCCAAATGCATGGCCGAATTAAAATCCGCACTTAATTGAGACGCGGTAATAACGACAACATAGCTTTTGGCATCAAAGGCCTTCATTTTTTTTAACAATGTTAATCCTGTCGCCCCCCCGGGAAACGTCAAATCCAAAAAAACAATATCGGGGGCTGTCTGGCTAAAAAGCGACCACCCTGTATCCAAATCATTGGCAAAGCTCTTCTCACAATCCGGCAAGGACTGGGACACGATGGAGCGATAACGCAAATCATCTTCAATGATCAGAATGCGCAGTTTATCCGTTTCTTGAAAAGATTTCCCCATGAACGATTCCTAAAAACCCCATCCAATCCAAAGGGCAGTGTATCACTGGATAGTTGACGGGGGGTAAATGAGAAAGCCTAAGCCGAATCCCCAATCCATCCCCCGCCCAAAACGCGGGGACCCTGGTAAAAAACACACGCCTGGCCCCGGGCGATGCCGTATTGGGGGTCATCAAAGGCCACGGTGGCGCGGCCTCCATCCTGAAAAGTCACGGTGGCGGGGGCTGTGTCTTGGCTATAGCGGCATTTGGCCTCGATGCGGACTTCTTCAGACGGATCTTTCCCCAACCAATTCACTTGACTGAGGGAAACATGTTGGCACGCCAGGGCCTCCCGCGGCCCCACCACCACGGTTTGGGTGTCGGGGTCCAGGCGGATCACATACAGAATATCCCCGCCGCCAATGTTTAATCCGCGCCGCTGGCCCACGGTAAAGCTGATAATCCCGTCATGCTGCCCCAAAACATGGCCGTCCAAATGAACAATGGACCCGGGTTGAATGGATTCGGGACGCAGTTTTTTGACCAAATCGGTGTAACGCCCCTGCGGCACAAAGCAAATATCCTGGCTATCGGGTTTTTCCGCCACGGGCAAACCGTATTTTGAGGCCAGAGCGCGGGTGGCGTTCTTTGACATGCCCCCCAAGGGAAAGCGCAAAAACGACAATTGTTCTGGCGTGGTGGCAAACAGAAAATAGCTTTGATCTTTGCTAAGGTCCGCGCCCCGATGCAGGGCCGTTTCCCCGTCCCTGTCAACGCGCTGCACATAATGACCGGTGGCCAGGAAGTCACCGCCTAAATTTTTGGCCACGTGTAAGAGATCCCGAAACTTCACCGTTTGGTTACACCGAATACAGGGAATGGGGGTTTCGCCGCGCACATAACTATCGGCAAAGTCATCAATGACTTGCTGGCGAAAACGGCTTTCATAATCCAGGGTGTAATGGGGAAAACCCATCAGGTCCGCCACAGCCTTGGCATCCTGAATATCCTGACCGGCGCAACAGGCTTTGGTTTTTTGCAGGGCCTGCCCGTGATCGTACAGTTGTAAGGTAATGCCCACCACGTCATAGCCCTGATCATGCAACAGGGCGGCCACGACAGAGCTGTCTACCCCGCCTGACATGGCCACAATGGCCCGTTTTGAGGGGTTATCTACCATCCTGCTTTTTCCATCAAATCCAGGGCTTGGGTCGTGTAGGGCCCCAAGTCTTTTTGGGGGATAGGATCCGCGCGAAAGGGAACACTATCCACAGCTTTTTGATTTGGGGTTTTCAGCACATCCACGGCGCGGTAATCTTTATTGTCATTGGCCAGTCGGTCCTGAACGGTACGACTGACCAGAAATTCCACTAGTTTAATGGCTTCTTCCCGATGGGCCGCATGGTTAATGACCCCGGCCCCGCGAACGGTAATGTGCGTTCCCCGATCCGAAGCATTGGGATAAAGAATCCCTATTTTGGCCTGACTCTCTGCCGGCAAACGACGCACCGCATCATCCCCCACCAGGGCCAAGGAACATTTTCCCGCCAGCACATCCTTCACCTGATCCTCATCCCCACCGATGGGATCCCGCGCTGCGTTGGCCAGCAAGGCTTTGATCCAGGCGGCTGTTTTTTTCTCTCCATGAACCGACAAAAGTGAGGCCACCAGGGACTGATTCAGCGGGGCCAGGGAAAGACACAGGGTTCCTTGATAAACGGGGGAGGCCAGGGCCTCGTAACTGCTGGCCCCACCCGGGGGTGTTTTGTTTTTTGTTTTATCATAAACAATCACGCGCGCCTGCCGCGCAAAGCCAAACCACGTTTTCCCCTGCAATCCTGGGGGTAAAGACGATTCCAAAATTAAGGAAGATACGGGTTGTAAAAACGAATCCTCCTCTGCCTGCCACAACACAGGTAAATTGCGGACGATGACCACATCGGCCTTGGGCATGTCGACCTCTTCCGCCAGTTTTTTTAAAATTTCTCCCCCATCCTGGACACTGTAACGTACACGAATTTTGGTTTTTTCCCCAAAGGCCTTAAAAATATCCTGCCACACGGGTGCATCTTCCGTGGTGTAAACATTAACAAAAGGCGACGAATCAGGGGTTTGAGCCTGGGCAACGGAGGAAACCAAAAAAAAACCAAAACAACAAAACAAAAGGACAGGTAACTGTCGATAATCAGGCCAATAATGATTCCACGACATCGTTTAGATTCCTATAATTCCCAGGACTTACACATAACCGCCGTCATTGCGAGGGCAGCGAAGCAATCCAGAAATGCCGGTATCGGAAAAACGGGATTGCCACGCCTCCTGGGGAGGCTCGCAATGACATTGTGCGTAAGTCCTGAATTCTAAATCAGAGCATAACCCTACCATGACGCTTGTTTATTGCAAGTGTGGAGGGGGCTTGGGAGTTACAAAAATCCAACCGAAGAATTGTCAAACCCCCTGCAATAGGGTACGGTGGATCGTTTTTTAATCAGCCTGCTAAAAAATTATGACTGCTTCCAACGACGCCATCCTCGCCAAACGCCTTTATCATGATCACGTGCGGCAGCACCGGGGAAAATTTGTTTTGGCTTTTCTCCTGATGTCTGTGGTGGCGGCGTCCACGGGGGCGCTGGCGAAATTGATGCAGCCCATTTTGGATGATATTTTTTTGGGCAAGGACGAAACGCGCCTGTTTCTGGTGGCCAGCATGGTCTTTATGGCCTTTTTTTTTAAAAGCATTGCCAACTACGGCCAGTCCCTGTTCATGAGCATGATTGGAAATGGCATCGTCGTTTCCCTGCAAAAACGCATGTTTGCCAAATTGATGAACACGGATATGGCGTATTTTGATCATACGCCGACACCGACACTGGTCACACGATTTCATGGGGATGCCCGGGTTTTGCAAAGTGTTGTGACCAACGTGGTGACATCGGCGTTTAAGGATGTCCTGACCCTGGTTTTTCTGGTGGGCGTGATGTTTTGGCAGGCGCCCTCTTTGGCGGCGGCGGCGTTTTTTGTGTTTCCGCTCTCTTTTATTCCCATTCGCCGCATGGGGCGGCGTATCCGAAAACTGGCCAGCCAGGGCCAGGGCCAGATGGGGGATATGTCCAACATTATCACGCAGTCCTTTGCGGGCATTCGCGAGGTCAAAACCTATGGCCAAGAGGCCAAAGAAACCGGAAAAGCCGACACCGTTATTGATCAAATGGGGAATTTGTTCATCAAAATGTCCCGTGTCCGCTCGGCCAATAACCCCATTATGGAGATGCTGGGCGGTCTGGCCATTATCGTCGTCATTGTCTATGGGGGCACCCAGGTGATCAGTGGGGCCAGCACCACGGGTAACTTTTTTTCCTTTATCACCGCATTGATTATGGCCTATGAACCCATCAAACGCATTTCCACTATGAATGCCACCCTGCAAGAGGGCTTGGCCGCCGTGGTTCGTTTGTACGATCTCTTTGACATGCAGCCCACCATTGTGGACCGCCCCGATGCGGCTGTTTACGGGGAAGAAACCCCCCTGAAAACCGTTGGTTTGAGCCAATGTGTGTTTCATTATCCGGGACATCAGGAGCGAGTTTTAAAAAATGTGTCTCTGACGTTAAAACAGGATTCGTTGATTGCGCTGGTGGGGGCTTCCGGGTCAGGAAAATCCACGATCATGGCCCTCCTCCCGCGTTTTTATGATCCGGTGGAGGGGGCCATTACCTTTAATGGCACGGATATTCGGGATTACACCCAGGAAAGCATTCGGTCCAAAATCAGTTATGTGGCCCAGGATACCTATTTATTTCAGGATACCATTTTGGAAAATGTCCGTTACGCCAACACAAGCGCCACGGAGGATGAAGCCTGGGCCGCGCTGGCCCTGGCCAGTGCCGATACCTTTGTGCGGGACCTGCCCCGGGGCATTATGACGGTTTTGGCTGAGGGCGGGAAGAACTTGTCCGGCGGGCAACGGCAAAGGCTGTCCATCGCCCGGGCTTTGCTTCGCGCCGCGCCGCTGATGATTTTGGATGAGGCGACCTCCGCCCTGGACGCCGAAACCGAATTTCAGATTATTCACAATTTGCACAAACTCAAAAAAGGCCGCATCATCGTGTTTGCGACCCACCGCCTGGCGGCGATTCAAGAGGCCGATCATGTCATTGTCATGGAAAACGGCCAGATTCGCGAACAAGACACCCCCAAAAACCTGCTGCGCCAGCCCGACGGGTCCTTTGCCCGTTTGTGCGCCCGTTTGCAACAGCAGGCACCGGCTGAGGCGGCGTAAGTCATGTTGCTGCTGCGCACCGATCATGCCTCGCCCAATTATGATACGCGCAGTTTGCCGATTTCCCTGGTGGTTTTGCATTATACGGGCATGAAATCCGGGGCGGCGGCCCTGTCCCGTTTGTGCGATCCCACCGCCAAAGTCAGTGCCCATTATTGTATTGAGGTAACGGGGGAGGTTTACGCCCTGGTCCCCGAATACGCCCGCGCCTGGCATGCGGGGGTGTCGCTCTGGCGGGGTATTGCTGATGTCAACAGTGCGTCCATCGGGATCGAGCTGGTCAATCGCGGACATGACCTGGATTATCCCGATTTTCCTGACGTTCAGATTCACGTCCTCACGGAGCTTTTGGCGGACCTTTTTAATCGTTATGCCTTTGCGTCAGAGGCCGTGATTGGTCACAGCGATGTGGCCCCCACGCGCAAAGTGGATCCGGGCGAAAAATTTCCCTGGCAAACCCTGGCGGCTTTGGGGTTTGGGGTGTGGCCCAAACATTTGCCCTCACATGATCATACCCCTTTACGGGGACCGGAGGAGGCTGATTTTATCCATACCTTAATGCGTTTGGGGTATGATGTTGACAATCCTGATGCGGCTACCCAGGCGTTTTATCGTCATTACCTGCCGGATCACCTGGGGCGCCCCCCCACACGGGCGGCGTTGGAGGTTGCGGGGGATCTTTTATCTCAACGGAAGGGGCATCCCCTATGACAACCATTGCCTTTCAGGGAAGCCACGGGGCCTTTTCCGATTTGGTGGCCCGCAAAGTGTTTCCCCGCGCCCGGACGTTGCCCTGTATTTCCTTTGAGGATACCTTTGCCGCGCTGAAAAGCCACGAGGCTGATTTTGCGGCCATTCCCGTGGAAAATTCCATCGCAGGAAGGGTCAGTGATGTCTATCATCTCCTCCCCCGCGCCGGTATGTTTATCCATGGGGAGCATTTTGAGCGCATCAACCACTGCCTGCTGGCCCCGCCAGAAGCCAAATTAACCGACATCCGCCACGCCCACAGCCACATTATGGCATTATCCCAATGTCGCCGTTATTTAATGGGTAAGGGCATCACGCCCCACGTGTTTTCCGACACCGCCGCCGCCGCCCACTGGGTTGCGGTACAAAATGAGGGCACCCACGCCGCCATAGCCTCTCACTTGGCCGCGTCCCTTTATAACCTGAAAATTCTGCAGGAAGACATCGCCGATGCCCCCGATAACACCACGCGGTTTTTGATGATCGGTAATGAGCCCGCCCCCCTGCCACCGCTGGAGGCACCGGCCATGACATCGCTGTTTTTTGATTTGCGCAGCGTGCCGGCGGCCCTGTACAAGGCCCTGGGGGGCTTTGCCACAAACGGAATTAACCTGCTGAAAATTGAGAGTTATTTTTCAAGTTCCGATTTCCACATCGCCCATTTTTACGTGGATGTCGCCGCCCATCAACATAGCCCCGCCATGGATCACGCATTGGAAGAACTTTCCTTTTATACCAAAACCGTCAAAGTGTTAGGATGCTATCCCCAAAGTCCCCACCGCCAAACACCCGAGGATTCACGCTTTGGATAAAGCCGCCCTGCGTTCCTTTTTGCTCGCCGCCCGTCAAAATGTGGCGGATCGCGTGATCAAAGAACGCCAGATTGCCCAAAACCTAACCCAATTTTTTAAGGAAAGCCCCCCCCAAACGCTGGGCTTGTATCATCCCATTCAGGGGGAGGTTGATTTGTCCCCCTTCTGGGAAACCTGGCCGGGCGTGATGGCCTTGCCCACGGTGGTGGGGGCGGATCTAATTTTTCGCGCTTGGCATCCGGGGGATACGCTGGCAAAGGGCGCCTTTAACATTCCCCAACCCCTGGACACAGCCCCCCCCGTCATCCCCGATACGCTGTTGATGCCGTGTTTGGGGGTGGACGCGGCGGGGCATCGTTTGGGTTATGGCCGGGGGTATTATGACCGTTATTTGGCCGAACATCCGGGTATCCAGAGTATCGGCGTTGTATTTTCGGTGCAAATCATCCCTGCCCTGCCGGCGGAGAAACACGATCAGCGGCTCATGGGGATTGTGGAGGAGAGCTTACTCTAACACATTGTTTTTGTATATTGAAATCCCGTTAAAACCATAGTGTTTTGATATCTCACATCACCATTTTCAAGAGAAGCCCCGGCAAAATCATCCGGAAATACAAACATGGTAGGAGCATTGCTATTACCTGGCTGAACATCAAAGCGGGATAAGCCATCCGTAGAAATAACCTTCCCAACAAC
>JBILRW010000023.1:0-21519 GCA_044372405.1 Alphaproteobacteria bacterium | reverse complement strand
AAATAAGAACGCGCATGATCTCAGCCTTGGCTCTTCCGGAGGAACACCATCCTACGATGGGGCGGCGGGTTTAGCAAGGGCATAACCCCTCGCAAATTCTTTGGGTACCTAGGGAGCGAACAAAACCACCGCCTGAAAAATGGGGATATTGTGGAACATTTGGCTGGGCTGATTGAACCGCGGGCGGCTGTGGTGGCGGGGGCTAGGGCTGGGGGTGCTGTCTGACCCTATCGAAAAACGACGAGGTGTAGGGAGAAAGTTAATACGCAGGACCTTTGTGTCCACCAGGAATAAGGCTCATAAATTTTCTCATTGTGTCAATGTCTTTACTGTTTTGTGGCACTGGAACACGAAAACAGAGCTCACCCCCTTTTTCAACATAAGAGACCAGAACAACAGCCTCAGTGACTGGATTATTTGGGAAATTTCGGGACACAAAAGAAAGTGCAACGGCATTCTCACCCACTTCTTTTCCGTCGATTCGCCGAAAACTACCGCCATCCCGACGTTTTCTTACCCATAACTCTATATTTTTTTCTGGGTTTAAGGCCTCTGAGTTCTTTTTAAGAAGACCGGATAATTTTTCATTGAAATCGCTCAGTTCGTTCAGGGGACAAGTCCCTTGTTCTTGCGGTGATTCTGTAACAGTTGAGGACGGCGATTCTGGGGGATTTTCGGGGCTGTTTTGCGGTGGTGCTTGGACGTTGACTGTGATGCAGCCGGTTAGTAACATTACACAAGCTAATGCTGATGCTAAGGGTTTCATAAAAACTGTCCGTTAAAATTATCAAAAATCTTGGGATTAACTCTATCACATTTGACATACATAGGATACTGTTTTTTTTGTAATGTAATTTAGCCACGCGGTTAAACCCAACCAAACCCATTGCCAACCCTGTTAATTTTGTATATTATATACAAATCAAAGCAGGAGAGTCCCCGATGATCCAGATTTCCTCATCCGTTGTGCGCAAGGATTTTGCCCACATCATGGACAGTGCCCAAAAAGAGGCCATCATCGTGCGCAAGCACGACAAAGATTACGTGGCCATCATTTCCATGAACGATTACAACCAATTGGTGCTCCTGAAAAATCGACGTTTGCAACATATGGCCGATCAGTTATCGGAGGAGGCGCGGAAGAATGGCTTAACGGCAGAGATCCTGGAAAGCATCCTGAATGACGGGGATTAAGCGTTTTGTCTTTGATACCAATGTTCTGGTCAGCGCTGTGTTGTTGCCTGGTGGCGCGGCCTCGTTGGCGTATACTATGGCCCTTGATTACGGCGTTTTTGTGGTTTCACCCGACCTGATGTGGGAATATGAGACCGTTCTGATGCGTCCAAAATTCGATCGTTACGTATCCATCAAAAGCCGACGCACGTTTTTGGATGCCTTGTACGACAGTGTTGTATGGATCGAAGCGACCTCTCGCATCACCGACTGTCGGGATCCCAAGGATAATATGATTTTGGAACTTGCCATTGATGCCTATGCCAGTGCCATCATCACAGGGGATCAAGATCTGCTGGCTTTGCATCCTTACCATAACATCCCCATTATTGCCCCAGGGCACTTGGCAAACCCAACCAAACCCATTGCTTTTTCGCCCTAAAAAGGGTAAAGTTTAAAGGAATACGGAGCCAATTGTTTATGTCCAAAACTGTTTTGACTCTACACCTTGATCCCCAGGTGCAGTTGGTGCTCGATGCTTTGGCGGCTACGTTGGATCAGTCGCGTTCTTGGGTGATTGAGCAGGCTTTGCGGGATTATACGCAGCACCACGCCTGGCAGATTCAGGCCATAGAGGAGGGTCTCGATTCCCTAAACCAAGGCCACGGCATTCCCCACGCCGCCGTGCAGCGGCGGTTGTCTGACAAAATCGGGACCGACAGTTAATGCAACGACCTATTATCTGGTCATCATAAAATACGTTTGACGTATCCCATCTTTTTTGATACAGTTTCAACCAAAAATGGCGGATTTGTTTTGAATGGCCCGAGGGACAAAACCACCCCCATAACATTGAAATTGTTGATTATCATTAAAGGAACGATCATGACAAAGCGCCCTGTTTATCCCATTCACCCTGGTGAAATTTTGGCTGATGAGCTTGAGGCTTTGCAGATTAATCCTGCCGAAGTCGCCCGCGCTTTGGGGGTTCCGGCCAACCGGATGTACCAGATTTTATCTGGAAAACGCGCCATAACGGCGGATACGGCGTTGCGCCTTCAACAGTGGCTGGGGGTGGAGGCTGCCTTTTGGCTGAACCTGCAAAAAAGTTATGAGCTGGATAAAGCCGAAGAATCTTCCGGGACCGAGATCCGTCGTTCTGTGCACCCCAGACAAGACACCAGACAAGAGATAAGGCAAGAGGCGGGTGCGGCTGTTTAATAAGATTCCTGCTTCGTGCCCCCCATGCCCCCCGACCTCACCCCTGAAACATTACTCCGGGCCTATCGCATCGGCCTGTTTCCCATGGCGGAGGGGGCCGAGGATAACGATCTGTTTTGGGTGGACCCTGATATGCGGGGGATTATGCCGCTGCGGGCGTTGCATATCCCGCGTAGCCTTAGGAAAATTCTGAAAAAACCGTGGGATATTCGGGTGGATACCGCCTTTGCCGATGTGATGCAGGGGTGCGCGGCGTCCACAGAGAAACGGCCGGAAACCTGGATCAATCGGGAAATTTACAGTTTGTTTTGTGACCTTCACACCCTGGGTCATGCCCACAGTGTGGAGGTTTGGCAGGACGATCAGTTGGTGGGGGGACTCTATGGCCTGCACATCGGCGGTGTTTTTTTTGGGGAAAGCATGTTCAGCCGCGCCCCCAACGCCAGCAAGGTGGCCTTTGTGGATTTGATTCATCGCCTGAATCATTCGGGCTTTGCCCTGCTGGATACGCAGTTTTTGAACGATCACTTGCGCCAATTTGGGGCCATTGAGATTCCCCGGGAATCCTATAAAACGCTGCTGAGTCATGCCGTGGATCAGTCGGGGGTGACGTTTTATACGGGCCCCCTACCCCGCCTGCCCAGCGATTTTATTGGTCAGTGACTGCCGCCACGCCCGCGCCCCGGGGCTTCCCCGCCCGAGTCCCATCAGGGGGGGCAGAAAAAGGGATGGCCGGGCCCCGCGTTCTTCACAAAAGGCGATATAGCGCTCGACAATATCTAAGATCTTCCGGGGTGAGATGGGGGCGCCCGCCACCAACCCATCCACCGTCAACAAAATCTCAGGATAATCCCAAACCGCCCGCCCCAGCATGATGCCGTCCAAAGTATTGGTCCAGGGATTTTCAAAGGTGTTTAGCCCCCCGTTGATCATGATCTCAGCCTCAGGAAATTTTTGCTTCGCCGCCAGGACGCGGTCGTATTGCAGGGGGGGGATGCTGCGGTTTTCTGATGGACTCAGGCCCGATAACCAAGCTTTTCGCGCATGCAAAACAATGCGCCCGCATCCGGCCTTCAGGCAATTTTCCAAAAACCGATACAAATGATCATCGCTGTCGTGATCATCCACACCCAGGCGGGTTTTGACCTCAACAGGGCGCTGCGTTTCCCCCCGCATGGCCCGGATAATGGCGGCCACGCGGCTTGGGTCCTTCATCAGACACGCCCCGAAGGCCCCCTGTTTCACCCGATCACTGGGACAGCCGACATTGATATTATAGGCGATATAAGAATGCGCCTCAGCCAACGCCGCCGCCCGGGCCATGGTTTCGGGATCACTGCCCCCCAGCTGCAAAATGACGGGGCCTTCCTCGGGCAGTATATCCAGGGGATAGCCATGAACCACCGCCTGATCCACCACCATTTCGGTGTATAGCTGAACGTGCCGCGACACCATCCGGTAAAAAATCCGCGCCCATCGATGCGTATACCCCATCATGGGGGCCACAGCGTAAGAAAACATGCCACAGTTGCCCATAAAAACGGGTTTTTGTATACATCTTATGGGTATTAAAGCAAGTTGATGTTTAGTTTGAGTATTCACTCAAACTGCCACCCAATACTTGACTGGCAATCAGATTGTAATCAACAGGATCACCATGTTCATCAAAACATTGAAATCCTTCTTCTACAACATCACTATTTTGTAAAATTTCTTGAATCCGAACCCTCTCTTCGACTGACTCAAAAGGTGTAACGGGCTCTTTAAGAAATATATTTGCACGGATTAAAGGATCAGAGCCACCAACATTAGGACTAGTTTTATAATTGCAGCTAAACCCCTCTTCGTTTAGGTTTTTTATCAAAGAATCTATTTTATCATAGGAAAATCCTCCGACCAAATCAAATTTAGCAATCATTATTTTCTCCTCAGTTTAATGTGACGGCAGCTTTAAGTAAGCGAATGTTATGATAACAAAAATAAATAAAAATTCAATATTTTATTTAAAATACATATATTGACAAATCAAGGAAAAGCGCAACAGTACCATCAATAAAAAACGATCTTTAAAGGAATCCTGCCCCATGTTTTACTGGCTTTATACGACGTTTGGACAGGATATCGCGGGTCTGAACCTTCTGCGCTATATTTCGTTCCGCAGTATCTGGGCGCTGATTACGGCCCTGGGGATGACCATGGCCCTGGGAAAGTTCTTTATTTCCTGGTTAAAAAGCCAACAAAAACATGGCCAACCCATTCGCACCGATGGACCGGAAAGCCATTTGCTGACCAAGCAATCCACGCCCACCATGGGGGGGATGATGATTTTGCTGACCCTGGGTATTTCGACTCTTTTGTGGGCGGATTGGGGGAATGTTTATATCTGGACCATCCTGGGGGTGACGCTGGGCTATGGGGCCATTGGGTTTTACGATGATTTTCTGAAATTACGCTACCGGAGCTCCAAGGGCCTCAGTGGCAGGGGAAAGCTCTTTTGGCAAATCACCATTGCAGGAACGGCGCTGGCGGTTTTGTATTTGTTTACCGATCCCCTGGTTTTTTCAACGCTGAGTGTGCCTTTTTTTAAGGATATTCTTTGGGATCTGGGCTGGTTTTTTGTGCCCTTTGCCCTGGTGGTGATGGTGGGATCCTCTAATGCTGTGAATTTAACCGATGGGCTGGATGGCTTGGCCACCGTACCCATTATGATTGCGGTGGGATGTTATGGGATTATCAGTTATTTAACGGGCCATACTGTATTTGCCGATTATTTGTATATTAAACCCATTGTGGGCACGGGGGAGCTCTCTGTGTTTTGCTCTGCCCTCATCGGGTCCTGTTTGGGATTTTTGTGGTTTAATGCCCCGCCGGCCTCTGTTTTTATGGGGGATACGGGGTCGCTGGGTTTGGGCGGCGCTCTGGGCGCTTTGGCCGTGATGACCAAACAAGAACTGCTGCTGGTGGTCATCGGCGGTGTTTTTGTGGTGGAGGCCCTCTCGGTCATCTTACAAGTTGGCAGCTATAAACTGCGCAAAAAACGTATCTTTAAAATGGCCCCCATTCATCATCATTTTGAAAAAAATGGATTGTCCGAATCCACCATTGTGATTCGGTTCTGGATTGTGGCTGTTGTGCTGGCCTTAATCGGCTTGGCGTCGCTAAAGGTGAGGTGATCGGGGGACGGGTAACAGGTTGACAGGTGACAGGTAAAGAGCACCTCTCGTAACCGTCTTTGCGAGCGCAGCGAAGCAATCCAGAAAGGCTACTACTACCCCCTAATTTTAAGAAATCACCTTGAAGACTTACCTTATACCAATTTTAGTGTGACTTAACAGGTAGGTAGGCAATACTTAGGGTTAGGTGTCAATTGCGAAGAGCAACACAACGAGCAATCCAGTTTTCCAGTCTCTGAAAACTCCGTAGGGTGGTAAGCCCTTTCACCATTTCATTGTTTTCTCATACAATGGTGGTATCTTAAGGGAGATCGTAACCTTTAGAGGGCCACCTTGGATACTGTCTCTAAAATTTTGGAATATGACGATAACAAGGCCATTTTGGCCCTGTATGGTCCCCACGATGCCCATTTGCACCATATTGAGAAGCATTACGGTATTTCGGTCGCTTCCCGGGGCAATACGTTGGTTCTAAAGGGTGATAATCCTGATCGTCTGAAACAGGCCGAGCAAACCCTAAATACCCTATATGATCATATCAAGCGCGGGCGTCCGGTGGATGATGCCTATGTGGCCCGTTTGCTGCAAAGTGAAAAAGCGCTTTCTTTTGAACGGCCCTCTTCGGACGGGGACATTGTCATTCATACCCGTAACCGCAGCATTTATCCCCACACGCCCCGCCAGCGGGATTATGTGCAGCTGATCCGGAAAGCAGATGTCGTTTTTGGGGTCGGGCCTGCGGGAACGGGAAAAACGTATCTGGCCGTGGCCACGGGGGTTGAGGCGTTGCTGCAACACCGCGTTAAACGGTTAATCCTTAGCCGTCCTGCGGTGGAGGCCGGGGAGCGTTTGGGGTTTTTGCCCGGTGATTTACGGGAAAAAATTGATCCCTATCTGCAACCCCTGTATGACGCTCTGCATGAAATGCTGCCATCGGATCACATTCAGCGGTTGATGGAAATGGGCACCATTGAAATTGCCCCGCTGGCGTTTATGCGGGGACGCACGCTGTCCGATGCTTTTATTATTTTGGACGAGGCCCAAAACAGCACCATTTCCCAAATGAAAATGTTCCTGACCCGTCTGGGCCAGAATTCGAAAATGGTGATTACGGGGGACCTGAGCCAAATTGATCTGCCATCCATCCAGGATTCCGGCCTGCCCCACGTTCGCCGTATTTTATCGCATGTTGAGGCCGTGAAATTTACCACTTTTACCCGCGATGATATTATGCGTCACCCCGTGGTGGCGGCCATACTCGAGGCCTATGATAAAGAAGCCGAAGAGCGCCAAGCCAAGGAAAAGTACCGATGAGATGGTTTTTTTATACAGGACTTACACAGAACGTCATTGCGAGCCTCCGTAGGAGGCGTGGCAATCCAGTCTTTCGGCTGGTGGCATTTCTGGATTGCTTCGCTACGCTCGCAATGACGGGGGTTACGCGTAAGTTTTGTTATAGTTTAACTCTCTTTTTCATTATCGCTTCTGTCCAGGGCGCCCACGCCGCTTCCCCCATCCTCTCCCCCGGATCCGTTGGGGCCATGGGGATTATTGAGCCGAAATCCCGTGTCTTAACGCTAACCCATAGGGGCAGCATGGAGCCCGTGACCGTGGATGTTCTTTTTGTGGGGGAGGGTCAATCGGTACCAGCAGGCACGCCCCTGGCCCAACTGGGGAATCATGCAGCGAAAAAGGCCGAACTGGAGGAAGCCAAAGCCCGCGTTGTGCGCCTAAAAGCGCAACTGAGGCAAACCCAGGTCACCGAATCCTTTACCCGAAAAGAATTTGAACGCCGCAAAATTTTGCAGCGCCAGCAAGCCATTAGTGCATCTGAAAAAGACGAAACCGAAAAAAATTGGCAAACCGCTGTGTCCCAGGCAGAGGCCTTGCGGGCGGAAATTGTTGAGGCCGAGGCCAGCCGCGATGTGGCCATTCAAAATCTGGAAGATACCCTCATCCGGGCGCCCTTTGCCGGTACCGTTTTGGATATTCTCACGCGATCGGGGGAGCGGGCCTCGGACAAGGGGATCATGACCTTTGCCGATCTTTCCGCCATGGATGTGCGGGCGGAGGTTTTTGAAACCGATGTGGCGCGCCTGAAAACAGCCCAAAAGGCGGAGATTTTTCTGCCCCAGCAGATCATACCCCTAAAAGGGTATGTGTATCACATTGGGTTTTTGGTGCGGGGCAATGATGTGAATGACACGGACCCCCTGGCGGATCGGGATAATCGCGTGGTTTCTGTACGCATTGCCGTGAATCCGGAATCAGCCCCCCTGCTGAGAAACCAGATTTATAAACGGGTTTCTGTGCGCTTTGTACCGTAACCTCAAAGCCTGAGACATCCCCATGAAACCCGTACCCTTGACGATTCAGTTTTGGTTTGCCCTTCGTCTGGCGTGGCGGCAGATGATTTTCAGTCGGGCCAAATTGCTGGCGGCGGTTTTGGGGGTCATGTTTGCCTGTGTTTTGGTGTATATTCAAACGGGTTTTCGGGATGCGCTGTATGCCAGTGTGGTGCTGGCCCCCTCAAAAATTGATGGGGATTTGTTTTTGATTCATAAACAGACCGAGGCCTTTTGGCGCACCATTCCCTTTGCCCGGGCGGAACTTTTCCGCACCATGGCCCACCCGGACGTTCGGGAGGTTATCCCCCTTTATATGGGCCTGGCGCCGTTTAAAAATCCCCAGGATCATACCAAACGGACCCTGACGATTTACGGCTATGATCCCCAAACCCATCTGATGACAATGCCCGAAGTCATTAAACAGCACAATTTTCTGATTGATTCTGATACGGGGTTGTTTGATGAGGCCTCTCGCCCTGAATTCGGGCCGATCCCCCAGCTTCTTGGCAGCGGACCTGTGTTGACAGAAATTAATGACAGGGGGATAACGCTGCGGGGAAAGTTTCGATTGGGGGGATCCTTTGCCTCTGATGGCAATGTGATTGTCAGTGATAACAATTTTTTCCGCATTTTCCGAGGCAGAGGGCCCGAGCAGGTGGATCTGGGCGTGATTCGGCTAAAGCCCGGGGCGAATCCGCTGCAGGTTCAAAAAAGCCTGAATCAGCGAGTCACGCCCGATGTTTACCTGTTTACCTTTGCGGAAATGAAGCAACACGAATTTGATTATTGGCAAAAAAATGTCCCTATTGGATTTATTTTTGGCTTTGGGACGATTATGGGCCTGGTGGTGGGGCTGATTATTGTTTATCAAATTCTGTTTACGGACATTACGGCCCATCTGAATCAATACGCAACGCTGACCGCCATGGGGTATACGTTTCGGCAACTGTTGATGGTGGTCATCGCATCGTCACTGATTTTGGCGGTTTTGGGATTTATCCCGGGAACCCTGCTATCCTGGGCTTTGTATCAGGTGGCGGAGGCCAATATTTTCCTGCCCATGCCCCTGCCTTTGTCAAAAATGATCTCGATTTTTACGATGATTCTGGTGATGTGCATCCTGTCAGGTGCCCTGGCCATGCAAAAACTTCGTTCTGTGGATCCCGCTGATATGTTTTAGATTGTATTTGCATTAAAAAAGTGGTAACGTGATTTATATTTTCATCATTTTTTAAGACAGATCATTTTAGGCTTTACACAATAACCCAAACCTCGTTATACCTTAGCACTGCTAAGAAGAATGCCTTTTTTATGAAAAAACTCGGTCTTGGCTTTTTCCTGTTTGTGCCCCTGGCGGTTTTTGCCGTGGCGGCTTTGTTGCAGCAGGGGCCAGAAACAACACAAGACGTTGCAGAAACCCATTCCGTTTCTGTTCCTCTGGTCGCCCAGATGGAGCGTCCCAAAACCTGTGAAGAGCGCCAGGCTGGCCAGCCCTCATCCTCGTTAAAGGGGCATGACGTCTGGAATTACCTGTGTGATCACCAGGAAGAAGTCTATACGGTGTCTTCCGGCGATACCTTTGCCAAACTGCTCTCCGATCGTGGGCTTTCGTCGCGGCAAGTTCATGAGGCCTCTAATTCTGTCCGAAAATTATGGGACCCCCGCGAATTAAAAATGGGCCAGGATGTTCATTTTCTCTACCCCCTCAAAGGAAAACCTGTTCTGCAGGGACTTTACGTTCTTTCGGATGTCACGCATCTGGTGTTGCTAAAGCGCAAAGCTGAGGGCATGACGGCTGAGTTGGTCTCCGTTCCGTCCACAACCACCATGGTTTATAAAGAAAGCCGGATCACCAGCAGTTTGTTTGATGCCGCCAATCAATCGGGCGTGCCCACCAATATTTTGATCGAAATGATTCGGGCCTTCAGTTACGACGTTGACTTTCAGCGTGAAGTGAAAGAAGGCAATACCTTCAGCGTTTTCTATGAAACCGTTCAGGATAACAACAAAAAAGTCCTGTCCAGCCGCAATATCGCCTATGCCTCTATGCGGTTGAATGATCGTTTTTTACGGATTTATTCGCACAAAATGAAAGACGGAACTACGGCCTTTTATTTCCGTGACGGTAGTTCCACCCGCAAAGCGTTGTTAAAAACCCCTGTGGATGGTGTGCGTATTTCCTCAACCTTTGGTATGCGGATGCACCCCATTTTGGGATATTCGAAAATGCATAAGGGGATTGACTTTGCCGCCCCCCGGGGAACCCCCATCCGCGCCGCCGGTAATGGTCGTATTGTTTACATGGGCCGCTACGGCGCCTATGGAAATTATTTAAAAATTAAGCACAACGATACTTTTTCCACCGCCTATGCCCACATTAATAATTTTCCTAAAGGTATGCGTGTGGGGCAAACTGTTAAACAGGGTCAGTTGGTGGCCTTTATCGGCACCACGGGCCGTTCCACAGGACCGCACCTGCACTATGAAATCCTGAAAAATGGCAATCAGGTCAACCCCCAAAGCGTTAAACTGCCCACCAGTGAAAAACTGGCCGATGCGGAAATGAAACGCTTCCGCCAAACCGTTGCCAAAGTCGAAATGCAGATGGCCGCCCAGGGTAAAGTGGATACAGCTCAGTTGACTGAGAATCGGTAGGGATCGGTAAAAATAATCCCCTTACCACCCTGCGAAATTGAGAGTCCCTGGCACGGATACCCCTTTTCTCGTCATGCTGCGCGTCGTCAAAGCATCCAGGTGGATTCCGCGACTACGCGTGGAATGACAAATCCTTTTATTTTTCAATTATTTAGAGGCAACCTCCAGTCTCTCAAAACCCGTAGGGTGGTTAAGCCCTGTCACCTGTCACCCGTCACCTGTTCCCTGTTGCCTCTCCCCCGAATCATTGGTATGACTTCAGGGCCTGTGGGGCATGTTAAAGGGAAAAATCGTGCATGAGTGATCTGCTGGCCATTAGTACGGACGGGCTGAGTTCGCCCTCCATCGAATTAAAAATTCCCGACAATCAGCAGGGCACCCACCCGTATGGCTGGGGGTTTAGCTGGTACCCCAATGACCACCAGGCGGCCTTGGTCATGAAGGACCCCCTGGCCCGCAATACCAACATTTTGATGGACACCATGTCGGACTGGTCCACCTTTCGATCCACGGTGTTTTTGGGCAAGGTCCGGGGCGCCGCCAAGGGCTATACCCACCACGAAACCCAGCCCTTTTCCCGAAGTTTTGCCGGTAAGGACTGGCTGTTCATGCACAAGGGTAACCTGAATAAAGACGCCCTGGCCGCGCTGCAAACCAACAAATCACGGTTTCTGGAGCCCGTGGGGAAAACGGATTCTGAGCTGGCCTTTTGCATTTTGCTCAACTGGTTGTTTGAAACCAGGTCCACTTTTACCGGGGAAGTCCCAAATCAAAAGGCACGGAAACTTTCCGATTGCCCCCCCGAAGTCATTCTGGGATGGTTTATGCAATTTGATCCCCTGGGCGGGGCCGACATGATGATCACCGATGGGGTCAGCTTAGTGTGTTTTCACGGGCATGGTTACCATCATGGGATGTATTATAGCCGGACGCGGCCCCCGTCGGATGCTTTGCGTTTTGATTCCGATGTGGCGGCGTTGTCGTTTCCAGACCCCCGGGATACGTATCGCACGGGTTTGATTGTGAGCACGATTCCCTTTGCCCAGGGGGAATGGATCCCAATGCAGCCCGGCCAGATGATTATTGTGCGCCGGGGCATGGTGGTTTGGGATTCAAAGCCCGATAACCAGACCACGACGCTGCTGAATCCCCCCGTCCCTGAGATACCGCAATTTCAGATCCCGAAACTTCATGGTCATGAATCCATCCTGAATGTCCGCGCCATTACACGGACCGAGGACGGAAAACCCCTGTCGTACCGCGTATACGATTTAACCCACACCACCACCTATCAATACGAAGAACCCGTTCAGCACAGCACCCACGTTTTCCGGCTGCATCCGGTGGAGGATTCTTTTCAGGAACTCGTCACCGCCAAATTCATCGCCAATGTGGACGGTGAAGAAATTCGGTATGAAGACGTTTTTGGGAATGCGTCTCTTTATTACAGTATCAACAAACCCTACACCGCGCTGACCATTGCCAGCCAGAGCCGGGTGAAACTTTATGCCTCCCCCCCCGATGATCATACGTTATCCCGGCGGCAGACGCAGATTCCCCTGGTGTGGATGCCTTGGCAGCGACAGATGATGATGCCGTATTTGCTGCCGCAGGAATTGCCCGAAACCCAGCTGGACGAACTGACCGCGTATGCCATGAGTTTTGTGGAACGCAACGACGGCGATTTAATGCAGGTGTTAAAGGATATAAACCTCACTATTTACCATGATTATCAGTATGTTCAGGGAACAACGTCGCTGAGCACCACGCCCTTTGATGTGTACACAACGCGCAAGGGGGTGTGTCAGGATTTTGCCAATTTGTTTATTTGCTTGGCCCGTTTGCTCAGCATTCCCGCCCGTTACCGCATGGGGTATATTTACACGGGGGTGAATTATACCAACACGATCCAGTCCGAGGCCTCCCACGCCTGGGCGGAGGTCTATCTGCCCTATATCGGCTGGCGCGGCTTTGATCCCACCAATGGGTGTATGGCCAATCAAGACCACGTGCGTGTGGCCTGTGGCCGCAATTATCTGGATGCCACCCCCACATCGGGAACGATCTTTAAGGGCGGCGGCAAAGAAACCCTGTCTGTTACCGTGAAAATTGAGGATACGTCGTTATGAACACCCCCCCCAAAACCGTCACTGTGGGCCCTATTGCCATCAGCAACACCCGCCCCTTTGCCCTGATTGCGGGACCCTGCGCGCTGGAAAGTTTGGATCATGCCGAAATGGTCGCCGGGACGCTCAAAGAACTCTGCGAAAAACGCGGCATCCCGCTGATTTACAAAACATCCTTTGATAAGGCCAACCGTACCAGTGCCACCAGCCCCCGGGGCCTCGGCCTGGAAAAGGGCCTGCCCATTCTGGCGGCGTTAAAGGCCAAGATGAACCTGCCGCTCATTACTGATGTGCACCTGCCGGAGCATTGCGCTGAGGTTGCCAGCGTGGTGGATGTGCTGCAAATTCCCGCATTTTTGTGTCGTCAAACGGATTTGCTCCAGGCCGCCTGCGCCACAAAAAAGCCGCTGAACATCAAAAAGGGCCAATTTCTGGCCCCCTGGGACATGGCCCAAGTGGCCAAGAAATGCGAATCCTTTGGCCACACCCAGATCATGCTGTGCGAGCGGGGGGTGAGTTTTGGCTATAATACCCTGGTTTCCGACATGCGCGCCCTGCCCATTATGGCGCAAACGGGATACCCCGTGATTTTCGATGCCACCCATTCGGTGCAACAACCGGGGGGACAGGGGGAGACCTCTGGCGGTCAGCGTCAATTCGTCCCCGTTCTGGCCCGCGCCGCGCTCAGCGTTGGGGTGGCCGGCATGTTCGTTGAAACCCACGAAAATCCCGACGCGGCGCCCAGCGATGGCCCGAATATGGTGAAACTGGCCGACATGCCCCGCCTTCTGGATCAGTGGGTGGCGTTTGACAGTCTTTCTAAATCTTTATTAAACCCATCTTAGGAGTAAAAAATGACCTTTTTAAAATCCATAAAAACCTGTTTGACGGACAAGTACTATACTTTCAGCGGCCGCGCCAGTCGGTCTGAATTTTGGTGGTTTGTGCTTTTTTGTATGATCATGAGTGTTGTTTTTGATACTTTTTTTCCTTTTGATGTCCCTGTTGACCTTACGGATATAGATAAAGCAACAATGGTAAGTCAATATTCAAGTACAGATTTAAGAAATATGACTATCCATTTGATTTTAAACTTGATTCTTGTTATCCCCTACATTTCTGCATCCATTCGCCGTTTGCATGATGTGGGTCGCTCGGCCTGGTGGCAGTTGGCTAGTTTTACGGGTATTGGTGTTATACTGTTGCTCTACTGGTCGTTCAAAAAAGGCACCCCCGGCCCCAACCGGTTTGGGGAGGATCCGTTGCAAAACAACAGCGAGAGTCCGTTGATTGAGGGGTAGCTGTTTCCCCAGCGTTACACCGCCGGCGGAGCCTCGTTTTTCAAAAACCGCTCTAACCAGTGAATATCGTAGGTTCCGGATTGAATATCCGGTTGTTTCAGGAGTTTCTGATGCAGGGGGATGGTGGTTTGAATCCCCTCAATGACATATTCATCCAGGGCGCGGCGGCTGCGGGCCAGGCAATCGGCCCGGGTGTTGCCGTGAATGATCAGCTTGGAAACCAAACTGTCATAATGGGGCGGCACCCGGTATCCGTCATAAATGGCCGCATCAATGCGAACGCCGGGGCCCCCGGGGGTGTGATAACGGGTAATCAGGCCGGGACTGGGCACAAAGGTTTCCGGATGCTCCGCATTAATCCGAAATTCAATGGCATGTCCATGAAAACGTACCTGATCTTGGGTTACGGAAAGGGGCAGGCCTGCGGCCACCCGCAGTTGCTCTTTCACCAGATCAATGCCCGTAATGGCCTCCGTCACGCAGTGTTCTACCTGCAGACGGGTGTTCATTTCGATAAAATAAAACTTTCCCGCCGCGTATAAAAATTCAAAGGTTCCCGCGCTGTAATAACCAATGTCCTTGGCGGCCTTCACAGCAATGGCCCCGATATGGGCGCGTTCTTCGGCGGTTAGGGCTGGAGAGGGGGCCTCTTCCAGAACCTTTTGATGGCGACGCTGCAGGGAACAATCGCGTTCCCCCAAATGAATCACGTTACCGTGTTGATCGCCGAGCAATTGAATTTCAATGTGACGGGGCTGCAGCAGATATTTTTCCATGTAAACATCGGGGTTGCCAAAATGCGCCTGGGCTTCTGCCTGGGCCAGATCGAACAATTCGGCCACATCCTCCGCCCGTTCGGCAATTTTCATGCCTTTACCCCCACCGCCGCCCGCGGCCTTCATTAATACGGGAAAGCCAATCTCTTTGGCCAGGGCTGTGGCCTCAGCGCCGGTTTTTAAAACGCCCTCGGATCCGGGGACCACGGGAACGCCGGCCTTAATCATGGCCGTTTTGGCGCTGACTTTATCCCCCATGACCTGGATATGCTCCGGCGATGGCCCAATAAACGTCAGGCCATGTTCCGCAACCATTTGGGCAAACGCGGCATTTTCCGCCATAAACCCAATGCCCGGGTGAATGGCTTGGGCCCCCGTAATATGGGCCGCCGAAAGGATTGACGCCATGTTCAGGTAACTATCTTTGGATGCAGGGGGGCCGATACACACGCTCTCATCCGCCAGCATCACCGCCATGGATTCGGAATCCGCCGTGGAATGCACCACCACCGTTTTAATGCCCATTTCGTGACAGGCACGGTGAATACGCAGGGCGACTTCGCCGCGGTTGGCAATCAAAACTTTTTCAAACATGACGTTTCTCCTTTGCACCGGCGGGGCTGTATACCCGTCAGCAAAACCTTCATTTTCGGTGTCACTGTGGCCTGTTTGCGGAAGAAATCAAGAAAAAAGCGCAGAAAGCGCCGGTTTATTCGTCCGCCAAAGCCCGCCCCCGTGTTTCAAGTATCCAGGGCATCGCGAGCAAACCGATGACGGGGACAAAGCCAATATAAAACAGTGTGGACAGGGCGGCCTCTGTCGAAGACGCGGCCCCCACCAGCAGCGGGCCAAAGGCCGCCACGATGCGCCCGATGTTATAACAAAAACCGCTGGGTGTGGGGTATGAAAAAAAATCTTGAAAAAATCCGGAGCGTCTCGCCCAAAAAACGGCTATAATGCACCCTTTCAATCCTTTAAAGGACACTTTGAATTATGATGCGCACCCGTTTTGCTCCCTCCCCCACCGGTTTTTTGCATTTGGGCAGCGCGCGGACGGCGCTCTTTAATTATTGTTTGGCCAAGCACAATGGCGGGGTATTTTTGCTGCGGATTGAAGACACCGACCGCGAGCGCTCCACCGAAGCCGCCAAAGAGGCGATTCTCGATGGCCTGAGTTGGCTGGGCCTGCTCCCCGATGAACCCACAGTGTATCAAAGTACGCGGGCGCACCGTCATGCCGAAGTGGCCCATCAGTTGTTAGCGGCCGGCCGGGCCTATCGCTGTTATGCGACACCGCAGGAGCTGGAGGTGATGCGGGAAGAGGCCAAAGCCACCGGCCGCCCCGTCCCCTATGACCGTCGCTGGCGGGATGTGCCGGAAAAGAATCAGCCCACGGATCGTCCCTTTGTTATTCGGCTGAAGGCGCCCCTGACCGGGGAAATGACGCTGTTTGACCATGTCCAGGGGGCCGTGAGTTTGCGCCATGACCATCTGGATGATATGGTTTTACTCCGCGCCGATGGGACGCCCACCTATATGCTGGCCGTGGTGGTGGATGATCATGATATGGGGATCACGCATATTATGCGGGGGGATGATCATTTAAACAATGCCTTTCGCCAGCGCGCGCTGTTTGATGCGCTGGATTGGAGCATGCCTGCATTGTATCATATTCCCCTGATTCACGGCGCAGACGGGGCGAAGTTGTCCAAGCGTCACGGGGCGGTGGCCCTTCAGGACTACCGAGACAGCGGCATTCTTCCCGAAGCCATGATCAACGCGTTGCTGCGTTTGGGTTGGGGCCATGGGGATCAAGAGATTTTCTCCCTGACAGAGGCCATTGCCCATTTTGACGGGCGTCATTTGGGCCGGGCGGCATCCCGCTTTGATCCGCAAAAACTGTTATCGTTGAATGCGCATTACCTGCGTACTCTGGATTTGTTGGATCGGGTGTATCCCCTGCTGAAGCCCCATTATCCAGACGCCACCGAGCAAAACTGGTCCTGCCTGCGCCAGATGCTGCCCCACCTGACCCAACGGGCGGAGCGTCTGGGGGACGTTTTGGCCCTGTGTCCGCCGTACCTGAGTCGTCCGGATCGGGGGGCGGCCTGGACCCCGGCCCATGGGGATCTGTTATCGGAAATACGCCCCGTTCTGGAATCATTGCCCGCGGGCGACTGGACGGAAGAAACCCTGAGCCATACCCTGAAAACCTGGGCCACTGCCAACGGCAAAAAACTGGGCGATGTGGCCATGCCGCTGCGGATTGTGTTGACGGGAACCATGGCCTCCCCCAGTGTTTTTGCCATTATGGCGGTGCTGGGACGGGAAGAGGTTTTGGGGCGGGTGGGGTGACCTTTGCGGGCTATACAAATTCCGTCAGTTTTTTTGCCGTGCCTGGGAAGGATTTTATGACCTGGGCATCCATAGTGACCAGGGGCACGCCTCCTTGTTGGGCCAAGGCGACGTATTCACAATCGTAGGCAGTGCAGCCACTTTCCAAAGCCAACGTCAGAACGGTGGCAGAAGAGACATCGAAGGTTTTTTCGCCCAAAATCTCCTCCATGTTCTCCTGAAGGGTAAGAGCCTGGGTTAACGTCAACACCGATTTTTGAACATAACGGGCCAATACATTCCGAAACTCACTACGCCACAGGGGCGGCGCCGCCCAAACGGGGTCCCGGAGAAACAGGCGTTCGGCCTGCTCTGTAAAGTCTGAGGGCAAAGCCAAATAAACCAAAATATTGGCATCAACAACAATCATAGGCGTCCTTTGTGGATGGCTTCCCCAATTTCCTCTGTCGTCAAGGGTGGCATTGTGGGTCGCAAAGCACGGAAACGATCCAGGCGTTTTTCCGGCGATAAAGGACTTTCCGAGGCGACAAGGGCCTGCTCAAGACAATAAATCACCTGGGCATTCAAAGAACGATGATCTCTCTGGGCCGCAGTTTTAAGGGCCAAATACAGACGCTCAGGGATATTTTTAAGGGTCAACGCTGTCATAAATCCTCCATAACGCAACCATTATGGAACTTTTTTGCGGATTTGGCAAGGGGGGCGGTATAAATTTTAGGAAAACAACAGACAGCAGCCCCTAAACAAACCCATAATGTCGCAGCCAGTGCCCATCATTTTGAAAAAACATGCGTAAATCGCTGATGCCGTATTTTAACATGGCCAGACGTTCGACGCCCAGGCCAAAGGCAAAGCCGCGATGTTTTGCCCCATCAATGCCGCAGGAAGCCAGGACATTGGGGTGGATCATGCCGCAGCCCAGGACCTCTAGCCAGTCGTCCCCTTCGCCAATCACGATACCGCTGCTGTCGCGGCGGCAGCGAATGTCAACTTCGGCAGAGGGCTCGGTGAAGGGGAAATAGCTGGGGCGAAAGCGTAAATCGACGCGCTCGCGCTCAAAAAAAGCGGCCAGAAAGGTTTCCAGGCAGCCCTTCAGATGGGCCATGGTGATGCCGTCCTCAATCACAACCCCCTCCACCTGGTGAAACATGGGGGTGTGGGTTTGATCGGAATCACAGCGGTACGTCCGCCCGGCGGCAAGGATGCGAGCGGGTAGTTTTGCCTGTTTCAGGGCATGAATCTGCACACAGGATGTATGTGTGCGCAGCAGCATGGGCTTTCCCTGGGCATCGTTTTGATCCACGTAAAAGGTATCGTGCATCTGCCGCGCCGGATGGTGGGCGGGAAAATTTAGGGCGCCGAAGTTATGCTCGTCGTCTTCAACATCAGGGCCGTGGTGCAACACAAATCCCTGCCGGGTAAAAAGATCAACAATATCATCCAAGGTACGGCTGAGGGGATGACGCCGTCCCAGCCCCCTGCCACCGGCGGGCAAGGTCATGTCCAGGGCGTCGGCTTTGATTTTTTCCTGTAGGGCCTGTTGTTTTAAAACCTGGGTGCGCGCGGCCAAGGATTCTTCAATGGTAACTTTAACGGTGTTTAAGTCCTGGCCCAGGGTTCGTTTGTCTTCCGGGGAAAGATCCCTGAACGATGAAAAAAGAGCGGTTAAGGATCCTTTTTTTCCCAAAGCGGAAACGCGCACAGCATCCAGGGCCTCCAGTGTCGAGGCCCCAGCGAGATCCGCCAGAATCTGATCCCGTAAACCGGAAAGATCGTCCCGCATTAGGCCGCAGCAGCAGCAGGCTTATTGGCCAAAGCCTTAAACGCCGTTTCCACAACATGGGTAAAGGCATCGGGGTTGTGAATGGCCAGCTCCGACAGGGCTTTACGGTCCATGACGATGTTGGCGGCTTTCAGGCCGGCAATAAAGTCGGAATACTTCAAACCCTGGGCCCGAACCGCGGCATTGATCCGTTGAATCCACAGGCTGCGGAACGTCCGTTTTTTGTTGCGACGGTCGCGATAGGCGTACTGGCCGGCTTTTTCAACGGCCTGAACAGCGGTTCTGAAACAATTTTTGCGGCGGCCATAGTATCCTTTGGCTGCCTTAATCACCTTTTTGTGGCGGGCGTGAGTGGTGGTACCGCGTTTGACGTGGGCCATGACAAGAGTCTCCTAGAGTTTATAAATACGGTATGAAAGGACGAATGATTTTGGCGTCGCAGTCCTTCAGCACCATATTTTCCCGTGTTTGACGTTTCATTTTGGATGAACGACGACGCAGGTTGTGGCTCTTGTTGGCAGGATACGCGGTGATTTTACCGGTTCCTGTGATGCGAAAACGCTTTTTGGCGCTGCTTTTGCTTTTCAGTTTGGGCATTTGATCCTCAAGTGGTTTTTTCGGTTAAGGTTGGCCAGGCATGCCCGTGAATACAAAAGATCCACCCGCCGCAGCGCAACACAAGGATTGCCCTTTTAACAAAAACCGGCTACACCTGCAAGGATTTTTATCACAAGACCTACGCATAACCCTCGTCATTGCGAGCGCAGCGAAGCAATCCAGCAATACCGCCAATGGAAAGGCTGGATTGCCACGCCTCCTGCGGAGGCTCGCAATGACGTTGTGCGCAAGTTCTGTTATCACACAAACTTTTTTTCGGGCTTTTTTATGGCCAAAGCCACCCCAGAAGAACTGGCATCCGCGCTGCGGCAGAATTTGAGGAAGCGCAAGCGGCCTTCTGGTGATGCTGCAACGGGCGGTCGAGATAAAAAGAAATCTGATTTTAAAGACAAAACCGAGAGCACGCCAGAATTTGTTTTTCCGGCAAATGAATAGCAATAACGGCCTCCGGAATCAGCGGCAGAGTTATGTCCTTGCCCGCAGGGGTTTTGAGTTCAAAAAAATCACCAGCCCCATAATTTTGCACGGCCACGACGTGACCCAGAATTTCTGAGGTTTCCTGATCCAAAACCGTGCATCCCAAAAGATCGGTGTGATACCAGGTGTCTTCCTCCACCACGGGGGGCAGGCGGCTGCGGGTTATGCCCAGGACCAGGCCGCGTAGGGCTTCGGCGTCGGTGCGGGTGTTGATGGTTTCAAGGTGCAAAGCCCAGGATTTTCCCTGGGGGCGGCTTTTTTTGATGGAAAAAGACCGACCCTCCGCCGTGGTCAGTGTCCCGTAACCCATTAAGGTTTTGGGGTCATGAAAGGCATCAATGATCACATCGCCGCCCAGGCTATGGGCCCGGGTGATGCGGCACAGGGGCACAAAATCATCGGGGGGGGGAGACATTATTCGGGAACGCTGGTTTGCAGGGCCAGGGCGTGCAATTCGGTTCCCATTTTTCCCTGCAGCGCTTGATACACCATTTGGTGCTGCTGAACCCGGGTTTTTCCGATAAAGGCCGATGAGGTCACATGGGCGGCGTAGTGATCGCCGTCGCCGGCCAGGTCCTCAATACGGACCTGGGCATCGGGTAGGCCCGATTCGATCATGGTTTTTAACGTCGTGACATCCATGGCCATAATGACAAATTCCTATTTGTTTTTGCCCTTATCATCAGGCAGAGACGAGAGACGACCGTAGTTTCCGATCAACTGCTCAATGGCCGAAAGTCTGTGACCCGATGTGGGCGTGGCTTGACTTTCGTAGGTGACTTCACGGTACGCATCGGTGCCCCGCATGACGAAGGCCTCTAGCACGCCCTGATCATCAAAGGAAACAATCAGGATTTTTTGCTCGATCAGCTTGGGCCCGCCAAAGGGTTGTTGTTCAATTTTTTGTCCGATGTAATGCCAGATGTTGGGATCAAAGGTTGACACGGATGTGGGTGTGCCGAGCAAGGACCGCACGTCGTCTTTTTTCAAAACGCCCACGCGCAGGGACTCAACCTTATCTTGGGCAAGGATTTCCCCATTGGTTTTTATGATGGGGGCGCAAGAGGCGACCACCAAAATCACGCCATAAGCCACCAGCCAAAAAAGCATGCCAAAACGCTTCATAGGATCCCCATTATTGGTCTTTAATCATGAGAAAGACAGGAAAGAACCCCCGCTGTCAATAACAAAAAAGCGGGGCTCTCTTTACAGGGTTTATAAAAAATGGTAGGGAAAAAGAGTAGGATGTGTTTTCTCCGTCCTTTTGTTATCCCTTTAATCTCTGTGCGTAAGATCGTTTACCAGGATAAGGACAGAAGCAACCCCTAGGCAGATCCCACCAGAAATCCAGAGCCAGTCAGGCGTGTGGGAAACGAGAGTTTCTGTTGCGGCGCTTACCAAAACAAGTGCAACAGTGAGGGTGATATTGATGTTTTGAAGGTTGATGGTTTCTGATTCGTGGACCCAAGGGTTTGGGTCAAGGGTGCGCAGCACCGCCGGAGGCGGCCCGAAG
>JBILRW010000022.1:0-21548 GCA_044372405.1 Alphaproteobacteria bacterium | reverse complement strand
TTACCTGTTACCTGTTACCTGTTACCTGTTACCTGTTACCTGTTACCTGTTACCTGTTACCTGTTACCTGTTACCTGTTACCTGTTACCTGTTACCTGTTACCTGATTTCCCCAAACACCACCCGATGTCGTCGCAAAACGGCGTAGGCGGCGTTGATGTCTTTCATTTTTTCTTCGTCCTCGGGGGTGGTATGCTGTTGATCGGGATGATGTTTTTTGGCCAGGGCCTTGTAGGTTTTTTGGATGATTTCAAAGGGAACGCGGGGGCTGCTCAGGCCCAGGATTTTCAGGCTTTCGCGTAGTGCCTGAAGCGTGGGCAGATCCAAATCCCGCCAGGCGGGGGGGATGTCGTTTTCAGGTTCGGGTTTTGGCTGCCTATTATACAAAAACGCATCGATGTTCAGGCGCTGTTTTGATGATTTCAGACGGTTCCACAAACGGTCGGCCTCACGAGATGCCTCAATATCCTCCGGCCCCATATCCCGGTAATAATCCCAGCGGCGATTGTATTCCTGAATATGTTCCAAACAAAACCAGTAATAACGACGCAAAACGCCGGGGGATTGGGGGGCGGGATACAGGCCCTCTCCTCCGCATTCTGCATGATCACAGGGGCGAAGGGGGGGCATTTCACCGGTAATGGGATCCACGAAAATGCGTTTGCTGAGCCTCATGAGGATAACGGTTTCTTTTCCCGATTCAATACCCGATTATACCCGATTATACCCGATTACGGGTAAAAAACATGGGTAGCGGGGCTACTTAATTGTCCCCTAATCCAACGTTTTTCGTCATCCCGGCCCAGCGAGCAACGCGAGCGCCGAGCCGGGATCCAGCATGTATGCCAAAACGCGAAGCGTTTTGTTCTTTGTTTTTTTAAAGAATATTAAAGGCAAAAGGCTGCGCCTTTTGACAGTTGCGCTGGATACCGGATCTGCATTCGCTACGCGAATTTGTCCGGTATGACGGACAATGAAATGGCCTTGCATGCGTAGAAAGATCCTTATTTCCCCTTACCCTGCCCAAGCAGAATATCCTGAATATGCGTCAGCATCCCAAGAGCCTCGGCCCGGGGACGTTGGAAGGCATTACGGCCCATGATGGACCCGGTGCCGCCGCCGTCATGAATGGCCTGTACATCGCGGTAGACATCGTCCAGGGTTTTGGCTTCTCCGCCGGAAAAGACCACCATACGGCGGCCGGCAAAGCAGGATTGCATGATGTGGGCCACGCGCTCGGCCTGGGTTTTGCGGGGAATGGCTTGTTTTTCATAGACGGTTTTGGCGGCGGAGAGTTCCAGTTCATCTGTGGGGAGTTTCACTTTAATAATATGCGCCCCCAGCAGCGTGGCCATATGGGCGCCATAAGCGATGATATCCAGGGCGGTTTCCCCTGTTTTGGTGACATTGCCCCGGGCATAGGACCAGATCACAACGGCCAGGCCGACGCTTTTGGCTTCTTCGCTGAGGTCACGGATTTCCTCCATCATATCATAGCAACGATCGGACCCGGGATAGATGGTAAAGCCCACGGCCGAGCATCCCAAACGCAGGGCATCGCTGATGGAGGCCGTCACGGCCTGATCCGGTCCATCGGGATGGGCGGCCAGGGAATTGGCGCTGTTCATTTTTAGAATCAGGGGGATGTCCCCGGCAAAGGTGCCGGCCCCGGCCTCGATCATCGCCAGCGGCGCGGCGTAGGCAGAAAGTTTCGCATCAATGGCCAAACGATAGTGATAATGGGGATCATAGGCATCGGGATTCACGGCAAAACTACGCGCCGGGCCATGTTCAAACCCCTGATCCACGGGTAAAATGAGTAATTTTCCCGATCCCCCCAAACGTCCGGCCATCAAAATACGGGCCAAATTTGCCCGGGTTCCCGGGTTGTCCGATTCGTAATGGGAAAGGATTTTACGGACTTTAACGGTGCTGGGCATGGGGAACTCCTGAAAAGAAACAATGATAATGGGTTTTCTATACCGTGATCAGGGGTGGGGATCAATGGGATAACCTTTAATTTGGCCTTCTGAAAAAACGATGATACTTTGGGGGGCGTTTTTTTAATGACCCTTTTTCCATGACTGACCGTTTAACCCCCCTGCGCGCTGAGATTGAAAAGCATAATCGGCTTTATTATCAGGAGGATGCGCCTGTTCTTTCCGATGCCGATTATGATGCGCTGGTGCGGGAGCTTAAGAGACTAGAGGGGAATCAGGATACCCTGAATGTTGGTGCACCGGCCCTGGAAACATTCGATAAACTGGCCCATGACACCCCCATGATGTCGCTGGATAATGCCATGAATGCAGGCGAGGTTACTGATTTTTTTCAGCGCGCCTGTCGTTTTTTGAATCTGCCGGAAACCACGGCCTTGCCGTGCTGGATTGAGCCCAAAATTGATGGCCTGTCGCTGAATCTGATTTATGACGGGGGCCAGCTGATCAGCGCGGCCACCCGGGGCGATGGGCGCGTGGGGGAGGTTGTGACCCAAAACGCCAAAACCCTGGCCGATATTCCGCAAACGTTGAAAGGTTATTCTGAACGCATTGAAATTCGCGGCGAAATTTATCTGTCTGTGGCGGATTTTGAGGCTTTGAATGCCGAACAACACTCCGCCGGCCGGCCCGTTTTTGCCAACCCCCGGAACGCGGCGGCGGGATCGTTGCGCCAGTTGGATCCGGACGTTACGGCGGCGCGCCCCTTACGGTTTTTTGCGTATCATGCCGCCCCTTTGCCCGGCCTGACCCATCAGCGGCAGATGGTGGAATGGCTGAAACATCAAGGCTTCCCCACGCCGCCCCAGAGTCAATTATGCCCAGATATACCGTCTTTGCTGGCAGCATTTGAGGGGATCCGGCGACAGCGGCCAGATCTGCCCTTTGATATCGATGGGGTGGTTTATAAAATTGATGATATCAGCCTGCAAAAGCGTTTGGGATTCGTGACACGCGCCCCGCGCTGGGCTTTGGCCCATAAATTCCCTGCGGAGCAAGCCGTTTCTGTCATTGAGGACATCGTGATTCAAGTGGGACGGACGGGGGCGTTAACACCGGTGGCGCTGCTGCGGCCCACCAATGTGGGCGGCGTCATGGTGCGGCGGGCGACCTTGCATAACGAATCCGAAATTGCCCGCAAAGACATTCGCGTTGGGGATCATGTGGTGATTCAACGGGCCGGGGATGTGATTCCCCAGGTGGTTTCGGTGTTGTTGGATCAGCGTTCGGAGAGCTCTATTCCATTCCCGTTTCCGGAAACCTGCCCTGTGTGCGGGGCTGATGCTGTGCGTCACGGGGATGATGTTCAGCGGCGATGCGTTGCGCGTGCCACCTGTCCCGCCCAACAGCTGGAGGTCATCAAACATGCGGCGTCCCGCCGGGCCCTGAATCTGGATGGGATTGGGTCCAAACAGCTGGACATGTTTTTTGAAGAGGGCCTGATTGCCACGCTGCCGGATCTGTTTGATCTGCAAGACAGGGCCTCTGAAGTACTGACGGGGCGCGAGGGGTGGAAAGAAAAGGCCATCCAGAATTTTGTCAATGCGCTGCAATCGGCCAGAAACACGACGCTGCCCCGTTTTTTATTTGCGCTGGGGATTCCCCATTTGGGGGAAACGGCGGCGGAGACGCTGGCCGGTCACTTTGGCACGGTGGAGGGATTTTTGGGGTATCTTCAGGCCGTGCGTCAGGAGGAGGCCCCGCCGCTGGACACGCTGGATGGTATTGGGCCCAAGGTGGTGACGTCGCTGCGCGATTACGCGAGGCATAATAATACATGGGACATTGTGCAGCGACTGGTGGGGCAGCTGAGCATTGCCCCCGCTGCTCCGGCCACGGCCCTGCCCTATACGGGCAAAACCATTGTCTTTACGGGTACTTTGTTAACAATGTCCCGGGATGAGGCCAAGGAGCGGGCCAAGGCCCTGGGGTTTCGGGTGGGCTCCACCGTCACCGCCAGCACGGATATTGTTGTGGTGGGCGAAAATGCCGGCAGCAAAAGGCAAAAGGCAGGGGCCTTGGGGGTGACGGTTTGGGATGAGGCGGGGTTTTTGAAAGCCTAACCCCCCGCAAAAAGGGCCCGCCCCACACGGATCATGGTGGCACCGGCGGCCAGGGCGGCGGGGTAATCTTCGCTCATCCCCATGGACAGATGGGGGAGGTGATGGGTGGCCGCCAACTGCGCCAGGGTTTGAAAAAACGGGGTGGGGTCTTCATCCGCCGGGGGCAGGGTCATGAGGCCCTCAATTTTTATGCCGTGGGCTTGACACAGGTTAAGAAAATCAGGTAGAGTTTCTTTTAGGATGCCGCCTTTTTGGCTTTCCCCCGCCAGGTTGATTTGAATCAGCAAACGGGGCAGGTTGATTCCCTTTGTTTCCCGAAGATGCGCCAGGCCCTCCACCAATTTGATGCGGTCCAGGGTATGAATGACATCGCAGTGTTCCACGATACTGGGGAGTTTTTTGCTTTGGATTTGCCCGATAAAATGAACGGTGGCATGGGGATAGTCCGTTTGCCTACTCGGCCAATGCTGGATCATATCCTGTTGTTTGTTTTCCCCAAAATGCCGAATGCCGGCGTGATAGGCCCGGGCAATAACGTCATTGGGTTGATTTTTACAGGCCGCAATCAGGATGGGCAGCGGGCGAGAGGGCTGGCAGCGCGCCGCCATATCGTTCATAATGGCCGTGTATCGTTGTTGAAGAAAAGAGTCTTGAGTCATGAAACGCGCCCTACCCTGTGTGTTTTGGTTTGCTGATGATGACCGGCCCCAGGATCTTGGGGCGTTGTTTCCGGCCCTGCCCCGGGGGAGTGGTTTGATACTGCGCAGCCGGGGAGCCCTGGCCCCGTTAAAACACAAGGTCCACGCCGCCCGCCCCTGGCGGTATCAGCATAGCGTTTTTGTGACGGGAAGGCCAGATTATCGTGCTGAAGGTTTGCACATTCGGGAAGGCGAACGCCCGGGCCCTGCCCTGCCCCGCCTGAAAAAACGTTTTTTCATCACCGTTTCGTGTCATAGCTTGCCCAGCCTGATCCGGCAAAACAAACGCGCCGTTCATGGCATTTTTGTCAGTCCGATTTTCCCCACGAACAGCCATCCGGGGGCCAAGCCCCTGGGGCTTTATACGCTGCGTAAAATGATGCGGGTTTCCCAAAAACCCCTCATCGCCCTGGGCGGGGTGAATGCCAAAACGGGTCGATTATTGCCCAGGGGGATGGGGTGGGGTTCTGTTTTTGGGGATCAGAATTGTTTAAGGGTTGATCATGGTCCCCTAATGTGAAACTAAACTTATGGGTTTGGGCATAATTTTGGCCCTCACGGGTGGGTTTTTATGAGATCATTATAATAGATAATTCTATTTTTATCAATGGCCTTCATGTCTGAAAATCGCCCTACCCCGTAAACAACCCCCCATTCATATGCAGCGTGGTGCCCGTCACATACCCCGCTTCGCGAGAGGACAGGAAGACGGCGCCGGCGGCGATGTCTTCGGGGGTGCCCATGGTTTTAAGGGGGATTTTGGAGAGAATGGCCTGTTTTTGCTCCTCATTCAGGGCGTGGGTCATGTCAGAGGCGATGAAACCGGGGGCCAACGTATTGACGCAAATCCCCCGGGGGGCGACTTCCAGGGCCAGGGCTTTGGCGAAGCCCTCCAGTCCCGCCTTGCTGGCCACATAGTTGGTTTGGCCGGCGTTGCCGGTGAATCCCACCACGGATCCGATCATGACAATCCGGCCATAGCGGGCCTTCATCATGGGCTTTAGGGCGGCCTTAGACAGGCGCATGACAGCGGTGAGGTTAACCGACAGCACCGTTTCCCAGTCTTCTTCGGATTGTCGCATCAGCAAACCATCGCGGGTCAGGCCGGCGTTGTTTATCAGGATATCCAGCCCCCCGCCGAGTACCTCCAGCGATTGATCCATCAGGGTTTGGGCCGCGCTGGGCTGGGCCAGGTCGGCCACAACGACGTGGGCCCGATCACCCAAGGCCTTTTTTAAGGTTGTTAGGGCGCCTTCGTTGCGTCCGGTGAGGACAACGGTGGCGCCTTGGCCATGTAAGGCACGGGCGATACTTTGTCCCAATCCGCCAGAGGCTCCGGTGATTAAGGCGCGTTGTCCGGTGAGGTTAAACATGGAAAATGTCTCCTAAAAAGAGGTTTCCGCCTTTGTTAAGAAGACGGTGTAGAAACGGTTGAGGGGGAAGACGCGCCCTGAAGCTGAGGCGCTGATGGGCTTGGCGGGGGGGTGGCGGGGGGTTTTTGAGACGTCGTTTGCCCCACAAAGCGCCTTAAATCCTTGGCCAGGCTGCTGAGGCGATGCACCGCCGCGTTGGATTTCACGGCATCGGCAGAATGTTCCAACAGCACCACCGCCAGACGGCCAATGCGGAAACTGACGGCCTGCAGCATTTCATACAGCGATTTCAGGCCCGTGGGACTTTGGGATAGGTGCGTGCTGAGCTGCTGCGTGTCCGTTTGCAGGGATTCGCTGTTTTTCTGCATGCCCTTTACCGTTTCATGACAGGCCTGTAAATAACTGGTCAAAACCCCTGTTTCATGGGCCAGGGTCAGGGAAACTTCGTCATATTGCTGGCGAATTTGGGAAAACTGCTGGGTGGCTTGCTCCACGGCCTGTTCCGGATTGTGATAGGAAAGCAGGGTGAAATTATGCTGCAGCATGGCCACATCCTGGCAAAAGCCCTGCAGGGCGCGGATCAGATCCTGAAAACGATCCGTGGCCATGCTGAGGTTATACAGCTTGACATCCAGACGTTTGGTTTCCTGGTGATGACGGCCCATTTTTCTGAGGATCTGGCCGCACAGGGTTGCCATGTCCTGGTATTCGGTCATCATGTCGTGAATGTTCAGGGCGGCCTTTTGGATGCTTTGACGGGTTTGATCGGCCAGTTCCCCCGTTTCCACGGATTTGGTGTGATCAAAGGTTTTGCGGCGCATGAAATCCTCGGTAAAACCAAAGACTTCATCGAGCAATAGCGCCAGCTCTTCCCATTTTTCACCCGAAAAGGATCCCATGACGGGCAACGTCCCCGCCGCAACCGTGGGGGCCTGGGACGCCGGAGTGGTTGCAGAGGGATTATTTAAACTGCGCTTGGCCTCTTCCTCAATTTTTTGATCAATATGCACCAACAACGCCTGGATGGCCCGGGCCAAAACCCCGATTTCATCGTGACGGGCGTGGCCGGGGACTTCTGTTCTTTTGCGGGTTAAAAAGGCGTGACTGGTATAGCTGGTCAGGGCCCGCAGGGGCTTTTCCAGCATCCGCTGAATATAAAAAGACGCAAAAATCGCCACCCCCACGGAAAAAAGGGCGGACAGGACCAAGAGCATGGACACTTTGTTGAAACGCTCTAAAAGACGCTCGGACCCCTTGGGCTTTAAGATAGACCAGGATAAATCGGACAGGGGATTGAGGGAATCGTTGTTGAGAAAGTCCTCCCCCAGAGAGGTCACCAAAGCGCTGCGTTCCTGGATGCTGCTGGCCAGGGTTTCAAAGTCCCCAAAAAAGGCGGAAATGGCCTTGCCCAGATTTTCCAGAGACGTTTTCATTTTATCCGGCACATTTTGCTGCATTTGTAAAATGCTGTCATCCAGCGTTAAAAAATGTTCCCGAACCAGGGCCAAATCCGATGGATTTTCAAAGGCCCGGTAACGCACCATGGCCAGTTTGGCTTTGGTGAAGGTCAGTTGAAAATCCAGCAGGCGATCCCGAAGGACGATATCTTTGGGCCCCAACTGGGCCAAGGCGGATTTGATAGATTCATCAAGGTCCGGTCCGTCTTTTTTAGGGTCCGGGGGGAAGCGTAAATCCACCTGATCCATGGCCTTTAACGATTCAAAAGACTGATCAAAGGACGAAAGATTCGTAAGGGAGGTTTGGAGTTTTTCCTGCCAATCGGGATTGTTCGATTGTTTCAGCATCAATTCCAGAGATTTTTTGTAATCCGCGTTTCTTTTTTCAAAGGCTTCATAATCTGAGGCTTTTCGGGAGTTTATCGCCCGTTGAACGGTTTCTTTCCAGGGAATATAGAGCTGCTGCAGGTGGTTGCCCTGAAAAACATCCAGAGTGCGGCCATCGTCGCTGATGAAATACCGATAGCCCGACAGGGAGGACCAGCCCCAGGCCACGATGGCCACCGTGACCAGCGAGAGCGCAAACATCACAACGTGCACGGCAAGCAGGCGCTGCGTCAAAGATAGACGTTTCAGGATCATGGGCCCCTATCACCTTTTTTGCCACCATATACACGTTTGGCGTTGATGGCAAGGCGGAAGACCGAGGACCGAGGACAGAAAGACAGAGGACTGATAATTTTTTTTAAAATCAACAACGAAAGGACTATAGTTATGAGTAGCATTTTAAAACCAGGCGTGAAAACCAGTGAATTTTGGGTGACGGTGGCGATGGTGACGGGGAGTTTGGCGGCCACGCTACAACCCTTTGCCCCGCTGCATCCATATGCTCAGGTGGCGGCATTGCTGGCGGGTGGGGTGAGCAGCGCCGCCTATGCCGTCAGTCGGGCCAAAGCCAAAACAGTGAGTCCGTCATGACACGGACCCTCAGCCCCGCAGGTGTCGCCTTGATTCAGGCGTTCGAGGGCTTCTCCCCCACCCTATACCGATGTCCTGCGGGGTGGGAGACCATAGGTTATGGCCACCGCGTGTCCCCCCATGAGGTCCCCCGCCTGGCGCGGGGGATTTCGGTGGCGGCGGCAGAAACGCTTTTGCATCAGGATATTGCCAGAATTGAGAGGCAGATTCGGCCGCTCCTCCCCCAAACCCTGACCCAGGGGCAGTGGGATGCGCTGGTGTCCTTTGCCTTTAACCTGGGGGCGGGGCGTTTAAAACATTCAACCTTGCGGCAACGGGTCCTGGCGGGGGATCATACCGGCGCCGCCCAGGAATTTTTGAAATGGGTGTATGTGAACGGCAAGCCCTCCGCCGGGCTGCGTCGTCGCCGTTTGGCGGAGATGGCGCTGTACCGGGGGTAAAAAATTTTTTTTCATTTGTGACATTTGTCACAGAAAAGGGGGGCGAGATGGGGTAGGGTTGTCCCCAGGATCGTCGGATCTGAATCGTTTTTAAAAATTTGAGGAGTAAGCGCTATGATAATGAATTTCTTAAGAAGATTTGGTGGCAAAACAGATCCTGATTGGAAAAACAAAAGGGCCCAAGATTACCTCGAACGTATGGAAGATAAGATTTTGGGGATACTTACTATATCCCATACTGAACTTAATATAAACAAATTACGAAACGATCCCGAAGAGTATATCAACCTCGCTTTCGAAAAGTTAGCAAATTCATCAATCGAACACAAGGATATGGAGATCTTGATGAATGAGATTAGTCAATACCCCGCTCTTCTTAAACAAGTACAGAAGAGTCAAACAGTAACAGCAGAAGCAGCATCGCTTGAGAATAACACCCAGCCATTACAAGGGATGCAAGAAAATCTGCAACAACCTGTGGCAGATTTGCAATACATAAAAGAATCAAAAGCCACTGAGCCTGTAAAAGAAAAAAAATCTTTTTTCTCTCGAGGGGTGGCAGTGTTACCAGCGGCTATGGTGGCAACGGCAACGGCAATATTAGCTATAGCGGCCACGACAGCGTTTTTCACGCAAAAAATGAATACCCAAAAAGCCCAGATCAATGCGCAAAATGACAGAATTTGTGCAATGGCTAAATACACCGCCGAACAACTGCCGGGTTTACAAAAAAAAGGGGGGTCTCGTAGTACGGATCCAGAAGTTCAAAAACTTTCCATCGGCGCTTATGAAATTCTTAGAATTGATGTATCAAAGGCTAATGATGTTTATGCAGAGGGTGGCTTTTCTGGTTTGCAGCAACTTACGGAAAGGACGATTTCAAAGGCTTGTCAAAATCAAGGACGAGGATAATAACCTTTTGTGCATCGCAAAAAAAACTTCTCGGCCCCCCTTGACATTGGGTTTATCTTTGGTTACAACGAAACCACACAAAATAAGTAGGTATTTCCCTGTGCGTATTCGTTTTAGCGTTTTGGTGTTGAGTCTTGGTTTATTGTTCGCTCCCTCTGCCCATGCGGCCATGAATCAGTGGTATCAGCAGGGGTTTAACGACGGGATCAGCTATCAAGATCAAGTTTGCCGCGCCACCATTGATCAGCAGGTGTCACTGGTTCAACAGGAAAACGTCAAGCTGCGGGCGGAATTGGTTCGTTTACAGGCGATTTTACAAGGCCAGCAGGCCCAGCCCCAGAATCAGAACCAGGCCTATTTAACAGGCACCCCCCCGGGATCCCTGGCCAAATCCCGTTATTATGATCAGGTGGATGATTAAACGGTCGGGTTCATTGTCTGGCTTTCGGATGTCAGCCGGCGTATCGTTTGGGGACGGTCTTTGAGTTATTTTCAAGGGGATCCCCATGCGCCGTTTTTTTCTATCGTTTTTTTTCCTGTTTTTCTTGACGGCCCCTTTGGCCCATGCGGGGGCGGAGCGGTATCGTTTTGATAAAGACCACACCACCATTTTGTTTTTTGTGAATCATCTGGGGTTTTCGGACAAGATCGGTCGTTTTACGGATTATGAGGGGACGCTGCTGTTGGATGAAGCGTTTCCCGAAAAAAGCAGCGTTCAGGTGACACTGCGCCCCCAGGGGATTGATACAGACAGCCAGGCCCTGAACAAGGTTTTGCAGGGAAAATCCTGGTTTAACAGCGCGGCCTATCCCACCATTACCTTTCGCAGCACCCAGATTAAGCAGCAAGAGGATAACAAAAACAAAGCCGAGGTCAGCGGCTGGATGACCATGCTGGGGAAAGAAAAGTTTGTCACCTTAACCGTCACCTTTAACAAAAGTGGCGTTCATCCCATCACCAAGGCCTACGTTGCCGGCTTTTCCGCCGATGCGGTCATTAACCGATCTGATTTTGGTATGATCAACAGCGTTCCCTTTATCGGGGAAGAGGTGCGCCTGCATATTGAGTCGGAGTTTGTAAGGGAGTAGGGCCAGTTATTTCTGATCCCAAGAGGCAAAGAGATCTTTGGGGGTTTCAAAGGGTTCCCCTCCCCCATCTCCAAGCTCCTGTTTTGCTAAAAAACAAAAGCCTAAAGCGGACATTTCTAATTTGCTAAGGAGGACATTATCAAGTTGCTCTTATACCAATTCACTTTCAAAAAAAAGCCAATAGACTCCGTCATGCCGGACAAAGTGAGCAACGCGAACGCAGATCCGGTATCCAGCGCAACTGTCAAAAGGCACAGCCTTTTGCCTTTATATTCTTTAAAAAACAAAGAATAAAACGCTTCGCGTTTTGGCATATGTGCTGGATCCCGGCTCGGCGCTCACTGCGTTCGCTGGTCCGGGATGACGACGAGATTCGTATATTTTTGAAAGTGAATTGGTATTACACCATAACGCAATAATAATTGACAGCCCCTGGTAAAAATGCCGATTTTCCCGTCATGCTGCGCGTAGTCGCAGCATCCAGGTGGATTCCGCGCCGGCCGGTGGGGGGATAGTGATAAAGATGAGTGCGGGATTCATTTTTAGGGAGTGGGGGCAACCCTAAAAGCCCACCCTTTTTCGTCTTTGCGAGCCTCCGTAGGAGGCGTGGCAATCCAGTCTTTCCGGTGTAGGCATTTCTGGATTGCTTCACTGCGTTCGCAATGACTTTAAAACTTGCCAAAAAAAATCCAGAGGGAAACGCGGGGTTTCCCTCTGGGGTTGTGTTTTGGTTGTTCTTAGTATTTGTACTGGAGGCAAGATGCAACTGTTCCATTCTGATATCCTCCCCAATAGCACTGAAGGACATCTCTCTGCTCACCACCCGAGTATGAGTTCTTTTTGAGGTCCGTAAACATTGGATCGGCATTACAAGCACTCGTACACGAGCTCTGGGTCGGTTGTGGGCCCTTATCCACCGTCGGACATAGGGTTGTATAACCCGGGATACCCTCAGTTGTTATATTCCAGCATCTCTGACATATACAAAATGGGTCCACACAGGTTGAAGACACTTGACTCACTGACCCGTCAAGACATTGTTTGGTAATCTCACCTGTTTTTGGTGACGTACACGGGATAGACCATGTAGCACTGTGGATACGGTTTGCACCATCAACTATACCACAGCCTTCATGAGGATTAGGATCAGGATTAGGATCAGGATCAGGATCGACGTCACACCCCTGTTCCACCCATGTACAGACGGGGTTAGATTGAACGATCTGACCATTTGTGCAAGTCACCGTCAGGGAGCCTGTGTAGTATCCATTCCAAGAGGGACAGCTATTCTGATATTGTAGATACGTAATATTCTGTGAATTGCCCTCCGTTAACTGGCCATAGCTGCCATTGCACACTGAGTACTGGCCAGTCCAAAACGGAACATTACCAGCAGCACACGTTTGATTGTTATTTGGATCGCCTTTGGAAATATACGCCAACGCCCTACCATTCAGGATTTTGTCGGCAACTGTACCGATTAGGTTGGCTAATGGGGTCAACGACGGATACGTGTAGTTGAAGCAAACGTGGATATAATACGGATTTGTTCTGTTTCCGGGCACCGGATCATCCGCCCAGGGGTTTGACCAGTCTTTGATGGCAGCACCGGAGCATAACCCATCAAACTGGGTTGCCGTAAACATGGTTTTGCTTGATTTAATTTTTAATTTTTGGCTGATTTCATTGTCTTCACCAGGCCCAGTGTTTTTTAAAATTCCCAGTCCCAAATTTTTTGCGAACTCAGCCAGTTCATTATTCGTGGCGGATGGCTTAGATTCCAGGTAATTCGCTACGGCTTGGGCCACGCTATTAACCTGATTTTTGGATAAAAACAGATTGCCAAATTCCATAACCGCAAACATGATCATCAGGAATATCGGCAACGTGATCACCATCTCAATCAACCCAAAGCCACGGGTTTGACGGCAAAATGTTTTTAATACCCGGGTACATCGGCCCCTAGAGGGGGGGGGGGGCGCATCTGAAGGGTTAGGTTTTAAGGAGAATGTCATATAAGGACCTCGCGTGTTGGTTGGTGGATTTCATACAGTATGATCAGGGTTTAGCGTGACTACAGACCCCTGAAATCAGGTAGAAGGCTGAGTAAGAGTTCTGCTGCGCGCGCACTTTACACTCACATTCTGGGAAATAAATCAATTTCATAACCATACCCCTTCCGTAAGTTTCCATGCCTTGCATACCAATGTCCATTATCACAAACAAATGGTTAACAAATGGTTAAATAAAAAATGTTTTTTAAAACTATTTCAAAAATAGTTTTGGACGCCTTTTTTCCCAAAAGAATATTGTTTTTTTTCATTTTTCAGGAGATTCCTCTATGTCTGATTTACCCAGTTTAATGCTTGATTTGTTTCGTCGCGCCGGGATTCCCGCCGATGGTGTGGATGTTTCGGCCCTGCAGGACCGTATCGGGGGCGTGGTGCTGAGCCAGCGCCAGAGTTTGCGCACCGTGCTGGATCATTTACAAACCCTGTATCAGTTTGATGCGGTGGAGCATGACCGCACGTTGGTGTTTTCGCCCCGGGGGCCAAGGTCCATTGTGACGTTAACCGAAAAGGATATTTTGACCAAACAGGGCGGCGGCGGCCAGCGGGATTTGAAAATCACCCGTATACCGGGTGAACAATTGCCCCAGCAGGTGAATGTCCTTTATTATGACAAAGACAGCGATCACCTGCCGGCGGCGCAAAGTGCGCTGTATCAAATTCAGGACAGCAGCACCTCCAGCACGTTGCAGGCAGTGCTGAGTCTCTCCGCCGATCAGGCCAAAGAGCGGGCCGATGTTTTGCTGGACACCACGTGGCAAGAGCGGTTTCGCTTTGTCTTAACGGTGCTGCCTAAATATCAAGTCATTGAACCCGGGGATTTGGTGAGTTTGGTCCTGCCCGATCAAACCTGGTTAATGCGCATCACCCGCACGTTTTTTCAACAGGGCTTTGTGCGGCTGGAGGGGGTGAGTGTTGACCCCGAAACCTATCAACAAACGGCGCCCGGGGCCAGCTGGAATAAAACGCAGCTGCCCTCCCCTGCCCTGCCCTCTTTCCTGCAGGTTTTGGATGGGCCGTTTGATGATGGAAGCACCCAAAACCCGCTGTATTTCACAGCGCTGGCCCGAACGCCCCTGGATAACGGCTGGCGCGGGGCGTTTTTGTATGAATCGGGCGATAATGTGACCTTTACGCCGGTGGATCAGGTGAGCAGCACCGCCTATACAGGGATCGTAAGCACCCTGCCCCGCCCCGATGCGCCCACAGCGTTTTGGGATGATGCCAGCGTGGTGACGGTCCTATTGAATGAGGGCACGTTAACATCAGCCACAGACGCGGACCTGTTAAAGGGCGCCAATGCGGGCGTTTTGGGGGATGAAATTGTGCAATTTGGCGTGGCCACGTTGGTGGGGCTTCAAACCTATCAACTTTCCCATTTGCTGCGGGGCCGTCGGGGCACGGAAAAGGCTATGACCACCCATAGCCTGGGTGAGCGTTTCGTGCTGCTGGACGGCGTGGCGGCGCGGCCTCAACCCTTAAGCGGTTCCTCAGTCGGGCGGCCGTTATGGGTCAAGGCCGTCAGTGCCAACACGGCGGAAAGTAGGGTTGCGGCCAGTTCTTTTACGTTACAGGCCAAAAACCTGCGGCCTCTGTCCCCTGTTCACCTCAGCACCGTTCGCTTAACCACGGGGGATCGGGTGTTTTCGTGGATTCGCCGGTCCCGGGCCTACTTGCCGTGGCAAGACGGGGTGGATATGCCCCTGTCGGAGGCGCGGGAGGCCTATACCCTGACCCTGTCCAAAAACGGGACGGTCCTGCGTCAGGAAACGGTCAGCAGCCCCAGCTATACCTATACCCCGGCGGCGCAGCTGGCCGATGGCGTTATTGCCAGCGATGTTTTGAGTGTCACCGTGGCGCAACTGTCCGAGCGTGTGGGCGCGGGGGAAGTGGCGGTGGGGGTGGGGTGAGCGGGTGACAGGTGACGGGTGACAAAAAAGGTTTTCTTTTGTGCTGTCTTTGTCCTTCCTGCTTCCTACCGGCCACCAACCCTGCACAGGCGTTGCATTTCGCAGGCCTTATGAAAGAGGTCTGCATCGACGGTTTCAGGTAGGGGGACACTCCCCCCTTCAAGGATTGCGTAGAGATCCCAAAGAATAGGATCCCAGCGTTCTTCTTTAACACTGATTTTAATGCTGGGGGCGCCTTCGTACAGCGGGGGGAGGGTTATGGCTTCGTCCTGGAGTGAACGTTCTTCTGGATTTATTTTGTTTTTTTGATCAATGCTTTGGCAAGTCACAGTTTCCAAAAAGATTTGCAGGTTAATGGGGAAATTTTCAGGGTTATAGTTGGGGCCAAAGCGGACCTGAAGGGGGCCGTCTTCATCGGTGAGAAGAATATCAGGGACATCGGAACCTCCCCCGCCCCATCTGGCGGAAACTGTGTTCGAATCCTTATTGGGCAAGGTACAGGGGGTATTATTAACCACAGCATATCCCGTTTTTGTGGAACAGTGAATGGCCCCACCGGCCATGATAAACGGCAACATGTTGATTTTATGAATGGTGCAGCCTGTTTTTTTCAGGGCCGCCAAGTATTCGTCACTGACCAGGGGAGGCAAAATTTTATCAATTTCTTCCCGCGTGGCCCCATCGGCAAGAAGTTCCGCAACCAGGACGGCCCTCTCTTCCGGTGTTTCTGCGGGAACGAACAGATGCCTGTTTCTATCTTTGTCATGAAGCTCCAGCAGGTTGATGCCGTAAGCTTTCATGTCCTCCAAAGATACAATAATGGCTTTTTGGGTAAGATAGGCGTTGATTTCCTCATCGGTATGAACGGGGTATTCCGCCTGTTCACGAACAAAGCGTTTGAATTCTTTTCCATTTCGTCCCCCTTTAAAGGCTTCGGGGCAAACAATCATGGTCCCATCGGCCAAAATGCGGGTGGCCACATCGACGTGAAAGGCCCCGCTGTTCTCGTCCAGTTCATAGATATAAAGTGGAAGACCCATTTCTTTGGCAAAGGCCAAAACCCCTTTCCGCGTATTGCGTTGGCCAATAGAGGCAATAATGCGGGTACCTTTCAGCGGCGTTGTTGTCAGGGTCGTATCGCCGCCCTCGATAGGGTGTTTCATGAAAATGCGGCGTACACCCTGGGCCCAACCGTTTTGTGTGAGCCCGTCCCAGAAGGATTCTGGTTCCTCCTTACGAGAAGGTTTCCGCACAAAGGCCTGAACAAATTTAATCGTTTCCTGAATCAGCCTTGAGTTCCCCAGACGATCAATCCAGGCGTGCGCATTGATCCATCCGATATCTTGAACAAACACCCCATCAGGTTGATTGGGGTTTCCATCCAAAATCCGCACTTCGGCGATGGTTCCCAGCTCCTCTGCAAGGTTTGCATGGCATTCCCCCGCGCGTCGATCAAAAATTTCTTTGTGCGCCTTATAAAAATCTGCACATTGGATTTCAAAGGCATTGTTAAATTGGCCGTTGGATTCGGGGGCTTCTACGGCGTAATATTGGGGGTAAAGCATATACACGGTTCTTTCGAGGAAAATACCGTTTGGCCCTTCTTTGAATAACGTTCCCATAACTTTTACCTCACTTAAAACAACCGCCACCAAAGCACTTTTTCGCGGGGAAGGATGTGACTTATGTCACAAAAAAAAAGAGCGTTGGTGCTGGGTGAGCGTCTTTGTCCCAACCGTTCACGGAAACGCAATTGCCTTTTTTGTTTTGTTGGGGTAAAAGGGGGAGAATTCTTTGTTTTTGTCATCCCCTATGTCCAGTGCCCTTCACGATCTTGATGCTCTGTGCCAGCAAAAGGGGCTGAAGATGACGGATCAGCGGCGCATTGTGGCCCAGGTTATGCTGGATGCCGAGGGTCATCCCGATGTGGAAGAGGTTTATGCCATGGCGTCCCGTCTGGATGGGAAAATCAGTTTGGCCACGGTGTATCGGACGGTGAAACTGTTGGAAGATGCCGGCGTGATTCAGAAACATTCTTTTGGCGACGGCCGCGCCCGTTACGAAGCCGTGTCCGACGATCACCACGATCATCTGATTGACATTGACACCCGGGATGTTATTGAGTTCTTTGATCCTGAGTTGGAAGCGCTGAAGGAAAAAATCGCCGCCCGTTACGGTTACACCCTTATCGATCATCGATTGGATTTGTATGGACGAAGAAAAAAACATTAGCCAGCCTTTTTCCCAAGGTTTGATCCCCGATTCTTTTGCGGGGCCTGCGTCCCCCCATTTAAATGATTTGTGTCTGGAAGTGGGCGACATGCAGGTTCGTCTGGCCACAACGGATGCGGAGGTTGAGGCGGCCCAGCGCCTGCGCTATCACATCTTTTATGAAGAAATGAAGGCCAAAGCCGATCCCGGTACTCGGCGGATGAAACGCGATGCGGATTTGTTGGACGGATTTTGTGATCATTTGCTGGTTTGCGATATGCGGGCCGCGACGCTGGAGGACTCTGTGGTGGGGACCTATCGCTTGGTCACACGGGCCGCCGCCGAACGGCATGGCCGTTTTTATACGGCATCGGAATATCATATTGAAAAATTGTTGAAATACCCCGGGGAAATTTTGGAATTGGGCCGTTCCTGCATTCATCAGGATTTTCGCAACGGCCGTACCATGAATCTGCTGTGGCGGGGGTTGGCCACTTATGTCTTTTTGGCGGAGATTGAACTGATGTTTGGCTGTGCCAGCCTGCATGGCACGGATGTGGATGCCCTGCGTTTGCCGTTATCGTACTTGTATCATTATCACTTGGCCGAGGAATCCCTGCGCACCCGGGCCCTGGATGATCGTTATGTGCCCATGAATTTGATTGCCAAGGAAAAAATCGACATTCGGGAGGGCCTGAACGCCCTGCCCCCCCTGCTGAAGGGATACTTGCGCGTGGGCTGCACCGTGGGTGACGGCGCCGTTGTGGATTATCAATTTAACACCACGGATGTGTGCATCATCCAGAAAACCAACCTGGTGACGGATAAATATCTGAAACACTATCAGCAAAATTATCAACGCTCTTCGGGGGAGCATCCGTTGGTTTAGGGTGACAGGTGACAGGTGACAGGTGACAGGTGACAGGTGACAGGTGACAGGTGACAGGATCAGAAAATTTGTCCTGTGTTTCCCATCAACATAAAACCCCAAAATCCGCCGCCATCACATCAGCCAGGGTTGTGGTGGGGGAGGCCCAGGTGCCGTCCTCCCTCAACGAAAAATGATGGGCTCCGCTGACGGGGGAGGACACCCAGATCTGCCCACTGGCCTGGTGCAGGTTGATCACCGCGGTGCCGCCCGCATCCAAAACGATGGTCAGGACGGATCCGTCATAGGTCACATCGGCTTTTTCCCCCAGAACCTCGTCACAGCGGGTGAATAAATCATCCATGGTCTGTTTCAGGGCCATGAGGAGAGCCTTTTTGTCAGTCATCATACATCAACCTTTATACATCAACTTTGGCCCGCGCCAAAAAGGGCGATACCGTGGAGGCCACCGGCCGCCCCAGGGATGTATAGTCAATGCCGGCGCGGCGCATGGCCTGGATCTCATAAACATTCCGCAGATCCACCATGACCGGGGATTTCAGGGTCTTGGCGATGGTTTCCGGCGAGAGGGAGCGAAATTCATCCCATTCGGTGAGCAAAACGGCCCCATCGGCACCGCTGAGGGTTTCCAGCGCATTCGCGCACCACTGCCCTGCGTCATCCCCCAAACAACTGCGGGCCTCGTCCATGCCCTTGGGATCATAGAGTTTTAGGTGGGCACCGGCGGCTTTTAAGGCCGGCACAATGACCAAACTGGCGGCATCGCGCATATCATCGGTGCCTGGTTTAAAGGTTAAGCCCAAAATCGCCAGGGTTTTTCCGGCAACACTGCCGTTAAAATGGGCCAAAATACGGTCCACCATGGCCTGCTTTCGGGCGTCGTTATAGGCAATGGTTTGGCTAACCAGGCCCAAATCCACCCCCAAAGCCCGCGCCGTTTCCGCCAGAGCCCGGGTGTCCTTGGGAAAACACGAGCCCCCATATCCGGGACCGGTGCGTAAGAATTTGGAGCCAATTCGTTTGTCCAGCCCCATAATTTTTGCCACATCATTGACGTTGGCCTGGCTGACATCACAAAGATCCGCCATTTGATTGATAAAGGTAATTTTCATGGCCAAAAACGCGTTGGCCGCATATTTGGCCATTTCGGCGGTTTCGATGGTCGTGACCAATAACGGTACATCCTGGCGGGTGAGGGGTTCATAAATCCGGCGCATGATGTCCAAAGCCCGATCCGATTCCACCCCCACCACCACGCGATCAGGGCGGAGAAAATCGTTAAGGGCCGTGCCTTCCCGTAAAAATTCGGGGTTTGATACCATATCAAAGGTGGCCCCGGGATTGATTTCCCGAATCACCCCCTGAATCCGGCGTCCTGTTCCCACGGGAACGGTGGATTTGGTCACAACGGGGGTATACCCGCGCAAATGGGGGGCGATGTCCCGGGCGGCGGCAAAAATATATTGCAAATCGGCGTGATTATCCCCCTTGCGCGTCGGGGTGCCCACGGCAATGAACACAGCATCGGCCTGGGGAATGCACGATGCCGGATCTGTGGTAAAGGACAAACGACCGGCTTCGCGGTTCAGGGTGGACAGATTTTGAAGGCCCGGTTCGTAAATGGGAATATCACCGGCAATCAAGCGATCAATTTTGCCCGCATCGTGATCCATGCACGTGACGGTTAAGCCCAATTCAGCCAAACAAACCCCACTGACAAGGCCCACATAGCCGGATCCCACAACAACAATATGCATATCGTTTCCCTTTTATGCGTTCCTTGGGGCCTCTATTAACCGTCATTGCGAGCGCAGCAAAGCAATCCAGAACTTCTACAGCTCACGGAAACCCTGGATTGCTTCGTCGCGTTGCTCCTCGCAATGACGAAAAATTGAGGTTTTTAAAGGCGCCCCTTATAAATTCAACCCCCTTATAAAGGTTTTCAGCGGCTCTGCCAAGTCCTCCCGCGCCAGGGCAAAGGCGATGTTGGCCTGTAGAAATCCCACTTTGCTGCCGCAATCGTACCGCACCCCATCAAATTTAATCCCATAGAGCGGACTTTCTGGCAAAAGGGCTGCAATGGCATCGGTCAGCTGAATTTCCCCCTGGGTGGTTTGGGCATGGCGCACGGCGCGATCCAGGGGATCAAACAGGGCGGGCTCTAAAATATACCGGCCAATGACGGCCCAGGTGGAGGGGGCGTCTTCGGGGTTGGGTTTTTCCACGACGTGGCGGGCCCTTAACACCCCATTATCGGATTCCACATCCAAAATACCATAACTGGCCGTGGCGTTTTTATCCACAGAAACCGTGGCCACCAAAGACCCTGCGTAGTTTTCATAGGCCTGAACCATTTGCTTCATGCACGACGGTCCGCCGGGATTCATGACCACGTCATCGGCCAAAATCACCGCAAAGGGTTCATCGCCAATCAAATGGCGGGCGCACCAGATGGCATGACCCAGGCCCAGGGGATCCTGCTGCCGGACAAAGGCGAAACTCCCCGCATTGGGAATGGATTGCTGACAACTGGCCAGCTGATCCACTTTGTGGCGGGCGGTTAGGGTATGCTGGAGTTCATAACTATAATCAAAATGATCCTCGATGGCGGCTTTGCCCCGTCCTGTGATGAAGATACACTGCTCAATGCCGGCATCCCAGGCCTCTTCCACGGCGTACTGAATCAAGGGCTTATCCACAACGGGCAGCATTTCCTTGGGCATGGCCTTGGTGGCCGGCAAAAATCGGGTCCCGAGACCCCCAACAGGGAAAATGGCTTTTCTCACGCGTGGTTTCATGGGGATTTGATCAAAAAAGGGTTGTGGAAAAAAAATCTATACCTATCGCAGATGAAGCGTATCGATAGGCGAGCGTCGTTGCAGCCGAGTGCTGTGTACGAGGCGTACATAAACGAGGCTAAGACGAACGCGCAGCCAGCGATACGCTTCATCTGCGATGGGTACACCATGGCGGATTCGTTCTTTGGGGTCAAGGGTGCCGTCGTTTATCAAAAAAACGATAAAAACTATTTCGTCTGCGGATGAGCATGATATGGTGTGGAGCGTTTTTTCACACAGATTTTAGTTCATGCGTCGCGCTCTTTATTATTCGCTGGGATTGCACCTTCTGTTGCTGCTGGTGATTTTTTTGAATCCGTCGTTTCGGATTATGCCCCCCAAGCCGTTGACGTTGCAGGGCCAGGTGATTTCCGAGGCCGATTTTCAAAAAGCCACCACGCGCCCGGGCCGCCCCAAACCCCCTGAGCCAGAGAAAGTCCAACCCCCCAAACCCGAACCCGAAATAAGGCCGGAACCCAAACCCGATCCGAAGCCGGAACCAGAACCGAAACCTGAGCCCCCGAAACCTGAGCCCAAGCCTGAGCCCAAGCCTGAGCCCAAGCCTGAGCCCAAACCAGAACCCCCGAAACCAGAGCCCAAGCCAGAACCAAAACCCATACCCAAACC
>JBILRW010000055.1:0-7031 GCA_044372405.1 Alphaproteobacteria bacterium | reverse complement strand
ACTGTAATTTTATTTTGGGAGCTCTGTTATGATCCACCCCATTGTCCAGCGCCTGGAAAATCTGGGTATTGTGTTGCCCGAGCCCTCACCCGTGGCAGGCAATTATGTTCCCTTTGTGGTGGCGGGTCCTTTGCTTTCCGTTTCAGGACAGCTGCCCGTTAAAGAGGGTGGCGCGATTGTTCAAGGACACTTGGGAAAAACCACCTCTGAACAAGACGCCTACGACGCGGCCCGCCTGTGCGGCCTGCATGTTTTGGGCCAGGTTAGGGCGGCCCTGCACGGGCACTGGTCCCGCCTTTTGCGATGTGTTCAGCTGTCTGTTTTTGTCAGTGCAAGCCCGGAATTTGTGAATCATCCGGCTGTGGCCAATGGGGTGTCCGATCTGATGGTTGAGATCTTGGGCCCCGAAATCGGCCGCCATGCCCGGGCCGCCGTGGGTTGCTCTTCCCTGCCGAAAGGGGCGGCTGTTGAAGTGGGTGCCACGTTCTGGATCGAGGGCTAGCGTATGGCTGTGCCTGAAAAAAAACGCCTCCTGGAATTATGTCACGACATGATGGGGGGTCTGGTGAAGGATCATCTGCCGGATCTAACCATTCGCCAACTCAACCTACTCCTGGCCGTTTATTTGAAACCTGGTCCGCACACCGTTCGGAGTCTGTCTTCCCATTTGGGTATTGCTAAGCCGGCCATCACACGGTCCATTGATAAATTGCAGGATTTGGGGTTTGTCAAACGCAAACCCGACCCCGAAGACCGCCGCAGCGTGTTCGTTCAGCGCACCATTAATGGTTCGGTTTATTTGGACGATATGGGGGAAAAATTTTCTCTGTCTGCGGAAAAAGTCTTTACGAAAAAAGAGCCAACGGATAGTATCTGAAGCAGGGGCTTAATGCTTGATTGGCCCTTAGTAGGTTCTGGGGGTGTTTCCGTGGTTGATGTTGATCCCGTTGTTCTGGCCCGTATTCAGTTTGCCGCCAACATTACCTTTCACATTTTATTTCCCAGTTTGACCATTGCTTTGGGATGGATTCTTCTGTTTTTCAAGATGCGTTATAATGCCACGGGCTCACACCACTGGATGGCGGCGTATCGTCTGTATGTCAAGATTTTTGCCTTGTCTTTCGCCCTGGGTGTGGTCAGCGGCATTACTATGTCTTTCCAATTCGGCACAAACTGGCCAGGCTTTATGCAAACGGTGGGTAATATTGCGGGACCTTTGCTGGCCTTTGAGGTTCTCACGGCTTTCTTTTTAGAGGCAACATTTTTGGGGATTATGCTTTTCGGTTGGGGCCGTGTTTCCAACCGTGTTCACACCCTTGCCACGGTTTTGGTGGCGGTGGGGACGACATTTTCGGCCTTTTGGATTATGGTGCTGAATTCCTGGATGCAAACCCCGGCGGGATTTGAAATGCGAAACGGCCAGGCGTTTGCTACGGACTGGTTGGCCATTATTTTTAATCCGTCTATGATTTATCGCCTCAGCCATATGTTGCTGGCTTCTGGGTTAACGGCTTCTTTTTTGGTGGCTGGGCTGGCGGCCTATCGTTACAAACGCGGTCAAAGGGGTCAGGACGTTTTGGCCGCCCTGAAAACCGGGGTTGTTTTGGCCGCAATTCTTATCCCCCTACAAATTTTCGGGGGGGATCTTTTGGGTCTGAATACCCTGAAACATCAACCGCAAAAAATTGCGGCCATGGAAGGGGTCTGGTACACACAGCGGGGGGCTCCCTTTATTCTTTTTGCCATTCCCGATCCAGAAACCCGCACCAACAAGTACGAGATCAGCATTCCCAAGCTCAGCAGCTTAATTTTGACCCATGATTTTAATGGGGAAGTGAAGGGCCTCAACGACTTTCTGGTCCATCCCCCTGTGCCCCAGGTTTTCTGGTCTTTCCGTGTGATGATTGGCACGGGTATTTTAATGCTTTTGGTTTCCTGGATATCTGTTTGGCAATTACGTAAAAAAGGAGCGCCCCCTCTCTGGTTAAGCAAAATTCTTGTGCTGATGACATTCTCCGGCTGGATTGCCACGGTTTCCGGATGGTATGTGACAGAAATTGGCCGTCAGCCATGGGTTGTTTATGGTGTTTTAACCACCAGCCAGGCGGCGTCTGATGTTCCCAGTACCATGATTCTGCCTACACTAATCATGTACTTGACACTTTATGCTTTCTTAATTGTGGCCTATATCAAAACCGTTTTTTATCTGGCACGCCGAGCCGATGATGTCCCCGACCGTTTGGATCGGTCGCCTGTGGGTACACGACCTGGTGTGGCCGCCAGCCGGCAAATTCTGGAATCTGGGGAGACTCTCTAATGGAACCACAAACTCTTGCCTACTGGCTTCCTGTTATTTTTGCCTTTTTGATGGGGCTTTCTGTTTTGCTTTATGTGATTCTGGACGGATACGATCTGGGTGTGGGCATTGTTTTGCCCAAAGGAACCAGCGGCGAAAAAGATCAAATGATCGCCTCCATTGGCCCCTTTTGGGATGCCAATGAAACATGGCTGGTCATGGGTGTGGGCTTACTATTGGTTGCGTTTCCCGTGGCCCATGGGATTATTTTGACCTCGCTTTATCTTCCCACCGCTCTGATGTTGCTGGGGCTTATTTTGCGGGGGGTTTCGTTTGACTTCCGCGCCAAAGTCCGTGATGCCAAAAAAGAGCGCTGGGATTCCCTGTTTTTTGCAGGCTCTGTATTAACCGCTTTTGCTCAGGGTTTTATGCTGGGCAATTACATTATGGGATTCAGTAATACGTCTGAGGCTTTGGCTTTTTCATTGCTCACGGGTCTTTGCGTGGTGAGTGGCTATGGGTTTATTGGATCCTGCTGGTTGATTATGAAAACCGAAGATGAGCTTCAAAAGAAAGCGATTTCCTGGGCCAAAGTTACCCTGTGGCTCACGGCTGTGGGGATTGGCCTGGTTTCCGTGGCTACCCCCCTGATGAATGCCCATATTTTTGATAAGTGGTTTAGCTTACCCTCTTTTTATTTTTTCCTCCCCCTGCCTGTGATCAGCGGCTTTTTGGTTCTGTGGCTCACCTGGTTTTTGGGTCGTTTGCCGATGCCCAAAAAAGAATCTGGCCATGACACCTATTGCTGGGTGCCTTTTGCGGGCGCTTTTGTTTTGTTCCTCCTTTGCTTTTTGGGATTGGCCTATAGCTTTTTCCCCTATCTGATTCCTGGCAGCATGACCATTTGGGATGCGGCCAGTGCCACGGAATCCCTGACCATTATCCTGGTGGGAGCTCTGGTGGTTTTACCCTGCATCATCGGCTATACGATTTTTGCCTATCGTGTGTTTTGGGGTAAGGTACGGGATTTGCGGTATTATTAAAAACTCATTCACAGAGGATCACTTATACTCAGGCGCTTACCAAAACAAGTGCAACAGTGAGGGTGATATTGATGTTAGTGGAATGAGGCTTTTAAGACTATTCAGGCAAAACCTCAAAAGTGGATACGCCGCCTTGGTCTTTATAGATTCCCCTTAAATCTGTTCTTTGACAGAAATCTCCATTTCATCTTGATGATTACCAAAAATACGACATCTGTATAGCACCTTCATTATTAAATCCCTAGACGACGACGCAGCCAAAGGCCCTAAAACCCAACGCCCTGATAAATATCCTCATAACTTTCCAGGAAAATCCGAATCATCACCGATCCCGCCATCATCAGGGCCAAAAAGCCAAACCCGATTTGCAGCGGCACCGCAATAAAGAAAATCTGAATCTGGGGCATCAGACGGGCCAGGATTCCCACCCCTAAGTTAAAAATCAGCCCCATGACCACCAACGGCGCCGCCAGTTGCAGGCCGATCATCATGGTTTGATCCGCCAGTTTTAGCAGATAATTGGCCATATCGCCCATCATCAGGGGGGCTTTCGGGCTAAACAGTTGATAGCTGTCCACCAGGGCAATAATGCCCAGATGGTGCAGATCCGTCATCATAATCGCCGTCACCGCCACCACGGTCATAAACAAACTGATAATGCCCGTTTGCTGCACCATAGTGGGGTTAAACAGCATGGCACTGGCCAGGCCAATTTGTGTTCCGATCATAGAGCCCGCCGTATCCACAATCCCCATAATCATCCGGGCCATCATCCCGAAAAAGAGACCAATCAGGACTTCCTTTGTCATGACAATGACAATCATCACGGGACTGTCAGGATACACCGGCACCTCCACCACGGGCCGTATCACAAAAGACAACAATAGGGCAAAGGCCAAACGAATCCGCGGCGACACGTAACTGTCCCCGATTCCAATCATCAGCATCAGGGCCGTCCCCAAACGCGCAAACACCCACAGGTGGGCAAAAACCTCTTGGGACAAGAATGTTACGAGCATCCGGCCCGTTCCCGCATCAGGAAATACAGCAGACTATCTTGCAGCGCATGGCACGACGCATCAATGACGTTGGCTGAAACCCCCACCGTGGTCCACACATGATCATGGTGATCACGGGATGTTATTGTCACGCGGGTGACGGCTTCGGTACCGGCGGTGGGGGTCAGGATACGGACTTTATAGTCAATCAGCCGAATCTCGTTTACCTCAGGATAAAACGGCGATAAAACAGTGCGCAGGGCTCGATCCAGGGCATTAACGGGACCGTTGCCCTCCGCCACAGCCATGTGATGCGTATCGCCCACGTCCATTTTCACGGTGGCTTCGGACAGGGTAATGACAGCATCTTTGGCATTCCAACGACGTTCGTCAATGACCCGAAAACTCCGCAGGGTATAAAACGTGGGAATATTGGATAAACGCCGCCGCGCCAGCAAATCAAAACTGGCATCGGCCCCATCAAAGCTATAGCCTTTGGACTCCAGCCGCTTAAATTCCTGCAGGAAAAAATCCATTTTTTCAGGATCAACATCAATGCCCAAACTTTGACAGCGGGCCATGATGGCGGCGCGACCGGCCTGTTGAGAAATCACCAGATCCCGCTGATTGCCCACGCGATCAGGATCAATGTGTTCATACAGCGCGGCGTTTTTCTGAATGGCGGAAATATGCAATCCCCCCTTATGCGCAAAAGCCGCACTGCCCACATAGGCCGCGTGGGGGTTGGGGATGCGATTAATGGCATCATCAAAAGTGCGGGAAATATGGGTTAATTGCGCCAAATTGGCTCCAGCGGCCCCCAAATCCAGATGGGGGTATTTGGACGCCAAAGTGGCCAGAATGGGAATCAGGTTCGCATTACCACAGCGCTCCCCAATACCATTCAGGGTGCCCTGCACCATGCGCGCCCCGGCCTGAACCGCGGCCAAGGAATTCGCCGTGGCCAGATCCGCATCGTTATGACAATGAATGCCTAGATGATGATGCGGGATGTTGGCCGATAGATTCTCCACGGCGCCGCGAATGTCTTCGGGCAGGCTGCCGCCGTTGGTATCGCACAGAACAATCCACCCGGCCCCGGCCCGATGGGCGGTGAGGAGGGCCTCAATCATATACCCCGGATTGGTTTTAAACCCATCCAGAGCATGTTCCGCATCGAAAATCACTTCTTTACCCGCCGCCACAGCGGCGCGGATGCTGTCCTCAATCATGGTTAAATTGGTTTCCAGCGGAATCCCCAGGGCCTCAGTCACCTGAAAATCCCAGGCCTTTCCCACCAAACATACAGCGGGCGCATGAGAGGACAGAACGCCCTGCAGCGATGCATCCCCCTCAACGCTCAGGCTCGCCCGACGGGTCATGCCAAAGGCCACGAGACGGGAGGTGTTCAGTGCGGGCGGATCCGCAAAAAAATCCGTATCCACGGGATTGGCCCCGGGAAAGCCGGCCTCAATATAATCCACCCCCAGGGTATCCAGCAGGGCGGCAATGATCTGTTTATCCCGCACCCCAAAACTAATCCCCCGCATCTGCCCCCCATCACGCAGGCTGGTATCATAAAGAAAAACGCGGTCGGCATGGGGCATGGCGGGGTGAGGACCTCAAAAAAACACAGTGTATCACAGGGGATGGGGCGTGACAAAAGGTAGATTTTTTTCTTGTATTTAGTTTAACCCCTCAAAAATCCGCTGGGCCAGGGCGCGGCTGACGCCTGGGGCGCGCTCTAAATCCTTTAGCGAAGCACTTTTCACCGCCGCGACGCTTCCAAAATGGGCGAGGAGGGCCCGTTTTCGGCTGGGTCCCACCCCGGCAATATCATCCAGGGCACTGTCCCGTATGGCCTTTTCCCGGCGTTTTCGGTGACGGGTAATGGCGAAGCGGTGAACTTCATCCCGCAGACGCTGCAAATCATACAGCGCCGGATCCCGGGGATCCAGGCTGAGGGGGGGCTGGTCCGGTCGATAAAAAACCTCTCGCCCCGCATTACGGTCCGGCCCCTTGGCGATGGCCACAATGGGAAGGGTTATGTTGTGTTGGGCTAAAACGGATAAAACAGAACTCAACTGCCCGGGACCCCCGTCAATGAGCATTAAATCCGGCAGGGGCTGATCCCCCGACAACCGCCGATCGATCATGTGCCGCATCATGGCGTAATCATCACGGGTATCCAGGTCCTGAACACTCATTTTATAGGTGCGATAAGATGACTTTTCAAATCCCGACGGCCCCACCACCACCATGGCCCCCAGGGCGTAAGCCCCCTGGATGTGGCTGTTGTCATACAGCTCAATGCGGTTCAGGGGGGTGGGCAGATCAAAAAGATGAGCAATACGGTCCATCATGTCCTGATGATGGGCGGCCTCGGAAAGGGTCCGGGCCAAGGCAGACTCGGCATTTTTCAGGCATGACGCCAAAATGTCGTATTTATCGCCCCGCTTAGGAGAAGCAATGCAAACGGCATGTCCCGCACGCTGATGAAGCATGGCCTCCAGAACGTCTTGATCCTTGGGCAGGGTGGACACCAAAATGTCGCGAGGGGGATCCATATCAATATAAAACTGCGCCAAAAAAGCCCCCATCATGGTTTCATCGTCGCTGTCTTCCCCATGTTTTGGAAAAAAGACACGATTTCCATAATGGCTGCCCCGGCGCCACGACTACGCCTGACTGCGG
>JBILRW010000021.1:0-21942 GCA_044372405.1 Alphaproteobacteria bacterium | reverse complement strand
CCACAATGCCGGCAAAAACCCACGGGCGCAAATCCCCCGAAAGGCCGATGGACTGGCTTTTTCGCACGGTTAGCGTCGGATCACCTGGGCGAAGCACACTGTCCGTCGGGGGATCTTTGGCCAAAAACGGCGCGATGTTGTGGGGGGTTAAGGACCCTTCGCTGCCATAAAAACCCGCCGGATGATCCACGGTGGGGCGGGCGGTTTCGTTGTTAAAACGCAGGGTTGCCCCCATGTCCCTTTCCAGGGAACCATCGGGCTGTAGTTTTTGCCATAACGGCAAATCGGCGGTTTGGGGTGAAAAATCCCCCCCGCTGGCCCCTGAAAACGCCGCCAGAGAAGCCAGCAGCGGCACAAATGTGCGGGATGTCGCCAAATTCCCCCATTCCGGCATCAGACCGGTGTGAATCAGAACAATCTGGCCCTTGCCCAGGGCTTGCGCCGTTATCCACGGCGTTTGATCCGAAAGCTGCGCCAGCGTTGTTGCTGTTTCCGATTCTGGTAAAATGTGTCGCAGCAACATTACATCCCCGCCGTCTCCGCGCAGGGGAGGGTGTAAAGGTTGACTTTTCAGGGCCCCCTGCCAGGCCAGGGTTGTCCCCAGCTGACGCGCCCGAAAACGCGGGTTTTCAGGGAATAAGTCATCCCGCTGATCCGGGGGCAAGGCATCCAGGCGCGGCCCCCAGAAGCGAATCAGGCGGGCGCCGGCGTTAACCTTATCCCGCAACACCGACGCTGTTTCGGCATCGAGTGCTGTCGCATCAGGCAAAATCCACGTGGCAATCTCTTTATCCTGAAACGCCGCCACGGGGCCCAACAAAACCGAACGGCCCGAGGTTTCCAGGGCCTTGGTGATATACGTCGCTTCCTCCAGCAAGCCTTGGGGACGGGATGCCGCATGCACCACCGCCACCGCGCCTGAACCCAAAGACGGCAGCAGCCAACGTCCGGCAAAATGATCCTCCCCCTCCAGGGCAATCACGCGCGCGCTGGCGTTCTGGGTCACAGGGGGAAAGGCCAACGTATTGCCGATGGTTGTAGCCTCTGCCAGATTTTGACGGGTGCTGGCATCATAAAGAACCCCCCGCACCGGCGTTTTGCATTGGTTATTCAAAATGGCCTGCAGCCCTGTCGGGGTTTCCTTGACCTCAGATAAAGCAGCGCACGAGGTCCGCGCCGGCAACACAACGGTGGATTGGGGGAGCTGTCGCAATACATTCACAATCCCCTGTTGCTGGGGTCCATAACGCATGGGGGCGTAATACATAATGGACCGTTGATCTGTTCTTTTTTCCAAAACGCTGGCCGTATCCGTGGCTTGATAGGGGGCCAGGGTCATGGTGCGCTGATAGGCCCCCCACCGCGCGGATGTCATGGGAATGGGGGTGTCTTGATCCGTGGTCATAACCTGAACATCAGCATCGGGGTGGCGATCAAAAAAGGTGGTGATGTCCGAAAGTGTCCCGGGTAAATCGGCACTCCAGGATGTATCGATGAGGATGAGCGTGGGGCGCGGGGTGGCCTCAGCCTCCACGGATCTGTGCGGACCCGCCGCCCACAAAATCAGCAACGCCAGTAAGGTCAAACGCAGCAAAATCAACCACAACGGAATTTTTTTAACGGTTTGCACAGGCCCCCGGGCTGGACCCAGAAACATCATGGCGGCAAAGGGCACAAGGACCTCCCCCCCCGGTAACGCCCGCATCCAGCGATACGCCAAAGGCAGCCCCAACAGCGCCAGCAACAAAAAAGGATACGCAAAAATCATGTCCCTACTTTAGGGGCAGATTGGGGGCGTGGGAAGGGGGGAATTAGGATTTTCCATTCCTTGCAGTGGGCGCGGTATTTTGTATACTGTCTATCCCTTAGAAAAATGTTTGAGAGATAGACCGTCATGACAGCCAAAACCCTGTTTCAAAAAATTTGGGACGATCACCTGGTGGATCGCAGCGGCGAAGCGTGTTTAATCTATGTTGACCGCCACTTGATTCACGAAGTGACCAGCCCCCAGGCCTTTGAGGGTCTGCGCCAAGCCGGGCGCGTTGTGCGTCGCCCCGATATGACCCTGGCGGTGGCGGATCATAATGTGCCCACGGAAAATCGGGCGGCGGGGATTGCGGATCCTGAATCTCGCCTGCAGGTGGATACCCTGGAAAAAAATTGTCGTGAATTTGGCGTGACGTATTATCCCCTGGATGATGTGCGTCAGGGGATTGTTCACGTGGTGGGGCCAGAGCAGGGCTTTACCCTGCCGGGACTGACTATTGTATGTGGGGATTCCCATACATCGACCCACGGGGCGTTTGGGTCCTTGGCCTTTGGTATTGGTACTTCGGAGGTTGAGCACGTTCTGGCCACCCAAACCTTGATTCAACGTCCGGCGAAAGCCATGCGCGTGACCGTATCCGGCCCCTTAAAGGCCGGTGTCGGCCCCAAGGACATTATTCTGGCCATTATCGCCAAAATCGGTACTGCCGGCGGCACGGGCTATGTCATTGAATATGCGGGGGGGGGCATCACATCGCTGTCCATGGAGGGCCGCATGACCATTTGTAATATGTCCATTGAGGCCGGGGCCCGCGCCGGTATGATTGCGCCGGATGAGGTCACTTTTGATTATTTGCAAGGGCGCTCCCTGGCCCCCAAAGGGGCGGTATGGGAACAGGCGGTGTCCTATTGGCGCACCTTAAAAACCGATGCGGGGGCGGTGTTTGACCAGGAAGTATCCATCGATGGATCGGCGCTGGAACCCTTTGTCACCTGGGGGACCAGTCCGGAGGATGCCCTGCCCATTACGGGTCGCGTGCCCAGGCTGGATCAGGCCCGGGATGAATCCCACCGCCAGTCCCTGGAAAGAACGCTGGCCTATATGGGGCTGCAGGGCGGTGAAGCTCTCAGCGACATAGAGATTGATACCGTCTTTATTGGTTCCTGTACCAATTCCCGAATCGAAGATTTGCGCGACGTGGCCCACCTGGTTCAGGGGAAAAAGGTGAAGGCCGGTTTGCGGGCCATGATCGTTCCCGGATCGGGCCTGGTGCGAGAGCAGGCTGAATCCGAAGGGTTGGATGAGATTTTCAAAACGGCGGGTTTTGACTGGCGCGAGCCCGGCTGTTCCATGTGCCTGGCCATGAACGCAGACAAACTAAGCCCGGGGGAGCGCTGCGCCTCCACATCCAACCGAAATTTTGAGGGACGCCAGGGCAGGGGAGGGCGCACGCACTTGATGAGCCCCATCATGGCGGCCTCCGCGGCCCTGACCGGCCATTTAACGGATGTACGGGGCTGGTTATAGTGGTTTTGCCGCCGCTGGCTCTGTATATTCACTGGCCGTTTTGCGCGAAAAAATGTCCCTACTGCGACTATAACAGCTACGCCGTAGGCTGGCAGCCAGAGGAAGCCGCTCTGTGGGCCCAGGCCTATACCCAGGAATTAAAAACCCTGGCCCAGGGTTATTCCGGGTATCGGTTGGATACCGTTTTTTTCGGGGGCGGGACGCCGTCCCAAATGCCGCTGTCTGTTCTGGAGACTCTTTTATCTACGATTTATGAGGGTTTTCATGCCTCACATGAGGATCTGGAAATCACGCTGGAGGCTAACCCCCGCGATATATCCATAACCTTATTAAAAAACTATAAATCATTGGGAATCAACAGAATATCGCTGGGTGTTCAATCATTTGATGATGATGAGTTGGCATTTCTGGGCCGTGATCATGACGCCCAAACCGCCAGGCGGGCCGTGGACGCCGTGGCGGGGGTGTTTGATCGGTATTCTTTTGATCTGATGTACGGCTTACCAGGCCACACAGTACCACTGTGGCGGCAGCGATTGGGGGAGGCTTTATCCCTAAACCCCCGCCACCTTTCCCTGTATCAACTGACCATTGAACCGGAAACGGGATTTTATCGTCTGTTTCAACGAGGTGATTATCAATTACCAAAAAACAGCATTCTTGCGGATTTATTTAATGTAACGCATGAGTATTGTTTAGGGGCAGGCCTGGGCGGGTATGAAATTTCCAGTTTTGCCGCCCCGGGCCAAGAGTGCCGGCATAATCTTCATTATTGGTATTACAACAGCTATCTGGGCATTGGCCCAGGGGCCCATGGGCGTGTGCATCATGACGGGCAAACCTACGCCCTGGCAACCCTGAAAAATCCAAAGGCCTGGCGGGACGCGGTGATGAAGGCAGGGCAGGGGCTTTCCGAAACAACGGTGCTGACCCCCCGCGAGATTGCCCTGGAACGCCTGTACATGGGCCTGCGTTTGCGTACAGGGATGCCGCGTTCGGTTTTTGAGAGGTTGCAAACGGAGGGGCATATTGATTTTGAAGCCCATCGCCGCTTGCAGGCTGAGGGCTTAATAGATCAGGGCCCGGAAACTATATTTTTAACAGCGGCAGGGCGGTTGCGGTTGGATGGGGTGGTGGTGGATTTGTTCAGTTCAGAACCTCCCGCTTGCCAAGTTACGGGGAAGGCGTCATGATTGTCGTCTCAAAAAGGTAAAATTAAGGAATGCCATGACCAATGCCCTGGGTGTTTGGATTTTATACCAAAAAGAAACGCACCGTTTTATTAAGGTCTGGATGCAAACCATGGTGGCCCCCATGGTGACAACGCTGTTATTTTTAACGGTATTTCAGGTGGCGTTGCATCATTCGGAGCAAACAACCGTGGTAGCGCTCAGCTTTCCTGAATTTTTGGCCCCTGGTTTGATGATGATGGCGCTGCTGCAAAATGCCTTTGCGAATTCGTCGTCGTCCCTGATCATCAGCAAAATGAATGGGTGCCTGGTGGATATTTTGCTGGCCCCCATAACGGCCGGCGGGTTTTTGTTGGCCATGGCGGCCTCTGCCATGACACGGGGGATTTTGGTGGCGTTCAGTGTCGCCCTGGCCATGCTCTTTTTCGTTCCGCTTTCGATCCATCATCCGGTAATGTTGCTGTTTCACGGGGTTTTTGGCGGCATCGCCCTGGGATTGGTGGGGGTATTAACGGGGATGTGGGCCGAAAAATTTGACCATGTGGCCACGGTGACTAATTTTGTCGTGGCGCCGTTATCGTTTTTATCGGGAACGTTTTATTCGGTGCAAAATCTGGATCCCGCCTGGCATTTTTTGGTTGATTTTAATCCCATTTTTTACATGATCGATGGTATGCGGTATGCCATGACGGGGCATCATGATGGAAATTTGCAGGTGGGGTTTTGGGTTGTTTTGGGGGTAACGGTTCTGCTATGGGGTCTGTGTTACGAAGGATGGAAACGGGGTTATGGGGTCAAACATTAACATTAAAACAATAAAAATTACGCCGCGTAAGGTCGTTCTGGGATTGCTGGCCGTTTTGGCCTTGGTGGCTTTGTTTTTTGTGGTGACGCAGCTTCAGAAAGTGTGGCATCCGGCCTATCCCGTGGTTCAGGGCCTGATTTATGAATTTGAGAAAACCACCGGGGGTAAGGTTACCTATGACCGGCTGGGGTTTGAGGGGGGCAACATCGTCCTGAAAAACGTCTACACCGATATTCAAAACAAAGAGGCCAAGAACAAAACCATTCTTTATGCCGAAAAAATCGCGGTGGCCCGGGATTTATCTACGGTGATGACCAACATCTCCCTTTCTCGTCCGACATCAGAGGGTTTATTGACGGTGGGGCTGCGGGATGTGCGGTTGTCACGCTTACGGATTGAACAGGGGCAGTTTCGCGGGGGCCGTTTAGAGATCGCCAGTTTGTTTTTAGGGGGGGATGCTGCCCCGGCGCAGATAGAGGCGTTTAAACGGGCGTTAAGAACATCTTTGGGCGGGAAGGGCGATGACTTTGCCTTGCTACTTCTTAATAATCTTCCCCAAATGGGTGTGGCTGTGGACATTACCTTAAAGATCCCCTCAACCGATCAATGGCTTTACACCGACCGTTGGTACATGGCCGATGTGTTTGATGTGTCCAATCGGGCGTTGCTGCGGGGCCTGACTGAGGCGATAGGGGCCCTTCGTAAGGGGATGGATCCCGTTTCCCCCCAGCCCTTTGTGTTCACAGACGTTGTTAAGGCCGATGGGATCGCCAGCATTTTTAAAGATCTGGGCGGCATAAAATTATGGTTGCAGTCTTTTGCCAAAGAATCAGGGATTTCTGAGGCAGAGGCCGTACCTTTGGTGAAAGAACGTCTGGTGACCTTAGAAGAGAGTTTTGTCAAAACCAACCCCGAGTTTCAAGTACAGGGACGGGATTTTTTTCAGGCCCTTCAGAATCTTGTGACGGGGAAAAGCCGCACGTTATCGGTTTCTTTTGAGCCCGATCCGGATGCCCCCAACGCAGGCAAGGTGTTTAAAGTTTTGCCATGAAAGTTTTTCCATGACTGCGGCCCCCTTACTTTCTGTTCGCGGGTTATCGGTAACGCTGGATCGCCCCTTGGTCCTTGGGGTGGATTTTGATGTTTTTCCGGGTCAATCCGTGGCCCTGGTGGGGGAGAGTGGTTCAGGCAAAACCTTAACAGCGGGCTCGATCCTTCGTTTATTGGATGATGGGCTTACGTCCCCTTATGGGGGAGAGGTTCTTTTTGAGGGGAAAAATCTCTTAGCCCTACCCTTAAAAAAATTGAGAGTCCTCAGAGGGGGAGACATTGGTTTTGTGTTTCAGGAACCGCAATCGGCGTTAAATCCCCTTCAGCCCATTGGAAAACAAATGAAAGAATCACTTGATTTGCACGGGGAAGATCTTTCTTTAGAAAGCAAAAAAAACCGCATCATGGATGTTTTGCGTGATGTTGATTTGCACGCGTTGCCACGGATTTTATCGCGCTATCCCCACGAACTTTCCGGAGGGCAACGCCAGAGAGTGGTGATTGCCATGGCTCTGCTGAACCATCCCCGATTATTGATTGCGGATGAGCCCACAACGGCCCTGGATGTCTACAGCCAGCAAAAGGTTTTGGACCTTTTAAAAGCCCTGCAAAAAAAATATGCCATGGCGCTGCTGATTATCAGCCATGATTTGCCATTGGTGAAAAAAATGGCGGACGTGACCTGTGTCATGTACCAAGGCAAGATCATTGAAAAGCAACCCACCGAAAACCTTTTTACCAATCCCCAGCAGGATTATACGCGTCAGTTGTTATCGGTGTATCAGGATCTGGTCCCGCCCCCTGTGCTGAAAGACGCCCCCCCTGCCCTGCGTGCTGAAGATATTTCCGTCCGGTTGCCTGTGTCAGGGACGTTTTGGCGCAAGCGTTTGGGCCCCCCCCTTGTGGATCAGGTGTCCTTAACCCTGAAGAAGGGTCACACCTTGGCCGTGGTGGGGGAAAGTGGTTCGGGAAAATCGACGCTGGCGCTTTCCCTGTTGCGGGCGTTACCGTCAACAGGTCAGGTCTGGGTGGGGCAGCAGCGTTGGGATACGTTACCCCCCAAGGCCCTGCGGCAGCAACGCCCCCGGGTGCAGATTGTGTTTCAGGATCCTTTTGCCTCGCTCAATCCCCGAAAAACAGTGGCGGCTTCCCTGATTCAGGCCGGAAAGAACAAAACCGAACAGGATGCCTTGGACATGATGGCCCGGGTTCAGTTGGGGCCGGACTATTTGTATGCCTGGCCGCATCAGCTTTCGGGGGGACAGCGTCAACGTGTGGCCATCGCCCGGGCCCTGATGACGGACCCTGAGATTATCATTTTGGATGAGCCCACATCGGCCCTGGACAGCTTAACGCGCCGCCATATCGTTTCTCTTTTGCAACAATTGCAGACATCGTTGGGACTGAGTTACCTTTTTATCAGCCACGATTTGCGCGTGGTGCAATCCATGGCCCATGATATTTTGGTCCTAAAAGATGGAAAAACCATGGAATATCAGCCCGCCCCCGATTTTTTCGCCGCCCCCCAGACGGAATATGGGCGGCTGTTGCTCAGGGCGTCGTTTTATTGAGGAATTCAATCCTCACCCCATCGCCCCCTTCCTCAACCGTTCATTCACCGCCAGGCCCACACCCATTTCAGGAATGGGCATGACCACAATGCGCGCGCAAGGGTAGGCATCCAGGGTATGCAGGGCGTCAAATAACGTAGCGGCGGCCTCAGAAAGATTCCCCCGCACGCTGAGATTTCGGGTGATCATGGCCCCGGGGAGGACATGGGGCCCAAAAGCCAGCAGGGCATCGTTGGGACCCACTTCACGGGCATTGAGGATCAGGGGATGCTCCGGCGCATAATGGCGGGATAACTGGCCGGGGGCGGCGGCTGTTCCTTGCTGGGGGTTTGTTTTTAAAAAAGCGGTCAGATCTTGCTGGGTTAAGGTTCCATGGCGCAGGACGGCCCAGTCGTTGTCGATGACTTGAACAATGGTGGATTCCAGCCCCTGAATGCAAGGCCCCCCGTCCCAAACATGGGCGACGTGGGTGAGGAGCTGAGGGTGCAGGTGGCTCACCCGTGTGGGCGAAAGATGGTTGGATAGATTGGCACTGGGGGCGGCCAGGGGGAAGGGTAGGGATCTCAGGGCATCCCACGTTAGAGGATGATCCGGCACACGAAGAGCCAGGGTATTATGACCAGCCGTAACGGCGGGGGCCAGGCGGGCTTTGGCTTCCTCAGTCATGGGCAGCACCAGGGTTAACGGACCAGGCCAAAAGGCATCGGCCAGTTTGTGGGCCGTTTCTGAAAAAATCCCCCAACGCAAAGCCGCCGCTTTATTAGGAACATGGACGATGAGGGGATTGTTGGCAGGGCGACCCTTGGCGGCGTACAGGGCGGTGATGGCTTCAGGATTGGTCGCATCGGCGGCCAGGCCGTAAACCGTTTCCGTGGGAATCACCACCAAATGACCGGCGGTTAGGGCCGCGAGTCCGTCTTTGAGCCACAAAAAAAACATGGGCTAGTCTCTGTCTTTATTCAAAACACCATAACAGCAAAGCCCGCTGGGCATGCAGGCGGTTTTCCGCCTGATCAAACACACGGCTTTGGGGGCCGTCCATAACAGCATCGGTGACTTCTTGGCCGCGCACCGCCGGCAGGCAGTGCAGGAAAATCGCCTGGGGATCGGCCTCTTTCATCAAGGCCTCGTTAACTTGATAGGACGTCAGCAACCGCGTCTGTTCATCGGGATTTTCACATCCCATGGATACCCAGGTATCCGTCATAATAACATGGGCGTCTCTGGCCGCTTTTTGCAGATCTTTTTCCCAGATGAGATTGGAATTTTGATTAAAAAGGGTCTTTAGATCCTGGCGATAAAGTTCAGGGGGGCAGCTGAGGGTCAGGGGAAGATTCAGGATGATCGCCGCCTGTAGCCACGAAAAAAACACATTGTTGGGATCCCCAATCCAGGTGATGGGGTGATGGTGTAGGGACCCAAGGGCCTCTTGCACGGTCATCAAATCCGCCAGAATCTGGCAGGGGTGACTGCGGTCACTCAGGGCGTTAATCACAGGAATGGTGGCATTTTTGGCCAATGTTACCAGGGTATCGTGGGACAGGGTGCGGGCGACGAGGATGTCACTATAGCGTGACAAAACACGGGCGGTATCCCCAATGGTTTCCCCGCGCCCCAACTGCATGTCGTTTTTATTCACAACAATGGCATGCCCCCCCAAATCGGTGATGGCGCGTTCAAAGGAAAAGCGGGTACGGGTCGAGGGTTTTTCAAAAATCATGGCCACGGTGCGACCCCGAAAAGTATCAGGGAAGGTCCGTGTTTTCTTCATCAACAACGCTTGATCTAAAAGGTGCTGCAACACGCCTGCATCCAGGACGTCCAAATCTAAAAAATGACGGGGCATAATAAACGCCTGTTTACGAAACGAAAGAAGGAGCGTTGCAAAAATGGCGCAAAATGGCAAGGGCTTCTTTAATATGATCCTTTGTCACGATCAGGGGCGGCATCAGACGAATGGTGTTATCCCCCGCAGGGATCACCAACAGCCCCTCTTTGACTAAGGCTTCCGCTACGGCCCGATTGCCCCGCACGCACACCAGGCCCTGCATCAGTCCCGCGCCGCGCACGTGAGAAAAAACATGGGGATAGGTTTGCGTCAGGGTGGTGAGGTTGTCCCACAACATTTGCCCCATGGCTTTGACGTTGTCCAAAAAGCCCGGCCGTGTGATTTCCCCCAAAACAGCAGAAACCACAGCCGAGGCCAGCGGGTTACCCCCAAAGGTTGATCCATGCATGCCGGATTGCATACAGCCCCCAATTTTTTCATTGGCCAGAATGGCCCCCACGGGAAAGCCCGCCCCCAGGCCCTTGGCGGTGGTTAACACATCCGGCACAATCCCGGCGGCCTCATGGGCATAAAGATATCCCGTCCGCCCCACGCCCGTTTGAATTTCATCCAGGCACAACACCAGATCGTGTTGATCACAAAGGCTTCTTAAGCGACGTAGCTGATTTAGGGGGACGGGGAAAATGCCGCCTTCCCCCAAAATGGGCTCAATCAAAATACCGGCGGTGTGGGGCGTAATGGCGGCCGCTAGGGCGTCCCAGTCCCCAAAAGGAATTTGATCAAAGCCCGGTAAATCAGGGGGAAACGTGTTTTTTCCACACGCCGACATGGCCGCGAAGGTCCGGCCGTGAAAGGCCCCCTTGATGGTGATAATGCGATACCGTTCAGGATGATGATGGGCAATATGATACTGCCGAATCAGTTTAATGGCCCCATCAATGGTTTCCGTTCCGGAGTTGGCAAAAAAGACATAGTCTGCAAAGGTGTTTGCAATCAAAGCCTCCCCCGCCTGGTATTGTTCGGGGATCTGATACCAGTTCGAAACATGCATCACCCGATGGGCCTGGTTCGTTATGGCCTGAATCACCGCAGGGTGGCTGTGCCCCAATGCCGAAACGGCAACGCCGCTGCCAAAATCCAAATAACGTTTTCCTGATGAATCATACAGATACACGCCTTCCCCCCGAACGAAAGAAACTGGCATGGGGGAAAAAACGGGCAAAATCGGGGAGGGCATGATCAAATATCTTTCCTTGTCTTTATCCCATACCTGTGAAAATGCTGAAAATCAAGGGGATCTCTTGGAAGAGGGCGCTGTCTACAGCTACCCCAAAAAAAACACCCTGAAAGATATCTCCTCGGATTGGTAACCCAGCGTGGGGGCGGCCAGGACACGATGATCCTCTTTTGACCACAAAGCGGGTTGGGTTAGCGACACCGCATAGCGCAAAGGGCGACCTGTGGGTTTCAGGTGGGCGCGGATCTGTTCGTATCCCTGAGCCCCCAAAGCAGACCAATAGGCATTGGGTTCGCTGGCCTGACAAAAAAAACGCTGATCCCACAAATGCGCCTGATCCCCAGGCAAAGGCGTGCTATCAATGGCTTTGAGTTCGCGATAAATCATAATTTTTTCTGATGTGCTGGTGATGATACAGCCGTGGAGACTCAACGTTTGTTTAGGCGCCTGGTACAGGGCCCAAGTCGCCCGACTCAAACGGGAAAAACGGGGATCCACGGCTTTTCCACTGATTAAGCGAAGGGCCTGCTTTAAAATACGCCGGGCGATTTCTTGATCTTGGGCCACCAGTGTTGGGTAGGGCAGTGTTAAATATCCCTCAGGAAACATTTGAACATGGTGGCTAAAAAAGGCATCCACGTGGCGATCAAAATAATCACGCGCCGCCGCCACAGCCTCTATGGTGGTTTCCAGGTGATGAGGGATGTCTATTAACGCTGCGCGCAATCGGTTTCGTAAAAAAGATGTTTTGGCGTTACTGGGATCCTCAACCCACCGGAGTCCTAATGTTCGGGCTTCAGCCAAAAGGTCTTGTCTGGGAAATAAAAGCATGGGACGAACCACCTGAATCCCCCACCAGGTATGCACCGGCCGCATACCCGCCAGGCCATCGACCCCACTACCCCGCTGTGCGGCAATCAAAAAGGTTTCATTTTGGTCATCACTATGATGTCCGGTGATCAAAACAGGATGATGGTGTTCGTGACACCAGGTAATCATGGCCCGATAACGGGCGCGGCGCAGGGTCGCCGCATCCAATCCGGGATGTAAAGCTAAATCCAGGCTATGAAAGGGGACACCAAGGGCCTGACACCACTGTTTCACCAAGGCGGATTCGATACAAGCCGCTTTCCTTTGCTGATGATTTGTATAAAGAGCCGTTATCATCGTTCCTGAAGGTACCGACCGGCGAACTTGGTTCAGGGTCACAAGGCTGTCCATACCCCCAGAAAGGGCAATGGCCATACGGGGCGCTGAGGGCAGAAACGTAAGGGGCGGTAGCATAGCCCTAAGCGCAGGAGGCCTTGGCCCGTTTGGCGCGATTGATCACACCCGGGCTGGCATCGGGATAACGGCGCATCAGCTCATCAAAACTTTGGCAGGCTTGCTTAGTTTGTTTGGCAGATTGTAGCGATAAACCAAGCTTAAGCAGACTGTCTGGGGCTTTGGGACTCTCGGGATAATCCTGAAAGCCCTTTAAAAAAGTCTCTCCCGCTTTGCGATAGTTGCCTTCGGCATAATAAGCCTCCCCCATCCAATAATAGGCATTGGGGATCAGTTTATCATCAGGATTTTCTTTGATAAACGTATTCAGATGCTCACGAGCCTCAGCATATCGCCCTTGTTTGAGGGCATCAATCCCCCCTTGATACTTCCCTTGAGGAGAGGCAGGTGAAGATGTTTCTGCCAAAGGCTTAGAGGGGGGAACAGTCCCCAGCACTGCTGGTGTTTCTGTGGATGCGGGTGTGTTTTCCGTAACGTCTTCGTTAGATGCGGCTTCCTGGACTGTCTCCGGACTCGCTTCTGCCGTTGGTTTGGGTTCGGCAGGCAAGCGTTGCTCCAACGTGCGAACGGTTTTTTGCAGATCTTCGATTTGCTGGGTTTGTCCTTGCAGCGTGGCTTCCAGCGTATTGATTTTTTCCTGAAGTTCTAAGAGTGAGGCGGGCGATGAAGGTGTGACCATTGCGCCTGTAGCGCCGCCAAGAACAACCGGCTCTTGGGCCATAGCACTGTGTGCTGAAAGCACAAGACAAAGGCAGAAAAGACGGTGCAAAAGCATGAATCTCCCCTGAAACAGAGATTATTTAAAGCGAAAGGTAATGCGGCCCTTGGAAAGATCATAGGGGGTCATTTCCACTGTAACCTGATCCCCGGCCATAATCCGGATACGATTTTTGCGCATCTTGCCCGAGGTATGGGCCAAAACCAAATGATCATTTTCCAGTTTAACGCGAAACATGGCGTTGGGAAGAACTTCCTCCACCGTGCCGTTGAATTCAATAAGGTCTTCTTTGGTCATAACACCTTTTAAAATAAAGAAAAAGTCATCAAAAAAAGGTTAATGTTTCTCTGATGGTTAACCCGTAACGCCGAACCCCTTAAAAAGCAATAAAAAAGTGCACGCTTTGAGAAGAATGTAGATCTTGTAGGGTGGTAAGGAGCCGAAACCTGACACTGTATCAATCCAAAAATGAGGAGTGTTATAAGTCCTTTTTTAACCATCCCTATGTCATATCCAAAGGATGAGGGATAAAAGCCAACATTTGTATGCTATAAAAAAAATCTCATTAGCCGAGCCCGTCACGTTCGGTCAGGGGGACACGGTGGATTTTACCAGTTCCCAACCCTCTCTATCCTTTGATCCCCATATTACCGCTTACCCGGTACAGAAAATAAACGAAATTGCTTATCTTCTGGCCCCCCATATCGTTCCCCGTCTTTTTATGATGGAGGTTCAGAGCAAAATTGATAATCCCCATTTGCTTCAAGGATATACAGTCTACCCTCTCCGCATTCAAAATAGTCCCCACAACCAAATGTTAGTGATTGCCCAAAAACCCAAAGAAATTTCTTTGGCATCGGGTGAAGCCCGAGGCTTTTTTCAGATGCATAAAAATGTCGCTGAGTACCTGGTGAAACCTTTTGTCAGTTTGTTGCGTGATTTTGAACAGCTCAATTTAACCCATCGGGCTATCCATCCGGAAAGGATTACTTTTGAAGATCTTTCCTTTCGTCACTTGGCTTTGGGACCTGGATTTTTAACACCCCCAGGATTTTTGCAGCCCGCCTGTTACGAACCGTTACAAACATGTTTTTCGGAACCCACTGCTAGGGGGGCGGGGCATCCCAGTTATGATCTTTACGCCTTGGGTGTGACGATTCTTTCTCTTTATAAAGACTCCAAATTCTTACAGCGTCTTTCTTCCTCGGAAGACAATAAAAAACGCCTCAGCGAAGGAAGCTACTTTTTTTTTGTTGAAAAACAAATATTTTCAGATCGTATTGGCGAGCTCCTTAAAGGATTGATTTGTGATGAAATCCATCAACGATGGACGCTGGATGACTTAGAATCCTGGGCAGACTTTAACAAAGTCCATGCCCGTTATCGGCCCCCTCAAAAAAGTGCTACCAAGCCTTTTTCTTACCAAGGAACAGACTATGACAGCCCCCCGCTGTTGATTCATCAAATAGGGCTGGACTGGACAGGGATTCAGGATATCATTTACACAGAGGAATTCCGTGTCTGGATGCGGCGCAATTCCGGAAAGCATGAGCAGGGCGATGGGATAGAAGAGGCCAAGGTGGCGGCCTCCCGCACCGAAGCCAGTGTCCGGCATGATGCGATTTTATCCTATAGTCTGATGGCTCTTGATCCTGAAAATCCGCTTTATTTCAGGGGGCTTGTTTACGCCCTGGATGGCATTGGCGATCATCTGGCCGCTTATTTTCATGACACCAAAATGCGCAGTGATGCGGCCGCTTTGCTCAACAGCAAAGCCGCCCTTTTTTGGCTTTCGTTAAGGGGCCAAAAATCGCCTCAGGTCATGCGTTTTAACAAACTTTACCAGGAAACCTCTGGCTTTTTGTCCAAACGGGGTATGGGTTTTGGGATTGAGCGCTGCCTTTATGAATTGAATCCACACTTGCCTTGCCAAAGTGCCATGATGAATCATGTCACGGTGTATGAACGCACAGATATGCTGGCGGCTTTGAACCATTATGCCCAGCATCATCAAAATCAATTGGCCCCAAAACTCCCCATCGATCGGCATCTTGTGGCCTATGCGGCCACACACTATGATTTTATTAAGGATGATTTTCTCAATGCCCTGCCTGACGAAAAGGCACCCAAGGAACAAAAAATCATCGCGTGTATACGTTTTCTTTCTCTCATCGAAAAAAATACCAGCCCGCCCCCCTTAAAAGACCTTTATTACTGGGTCCATGATCTCAGCCTGCAAAGCCTGGCCGTCTATCGATCCAAAAATCGACGGGAAAAAATCAAAAAAATGCTGGAATCCCACCGCAGTGTTTGTCCCTTTGATCGCCTTTTGCATCTGATTGATAATGCTGCCGAAAAAAAAGTGGATATGGATGAATTTATGGAGGCAAAAAAACATCATATTTATACCGTTCATAAAACCAAGGAATGGCAGTTCAAACTGGATAATATCCGAAGTGTCTCCCAAGATATTTGTGATAATTTTTCCATCTTACTGTCCGCCCTTGGGAGTCTTTTCATCGCCACTCTTTATCTTTTTGTTTAGAAAGGGATCCTCCATGGCTAAAACCAAAAACAAAGCAGACTCCTATAAAAAACGCAATCGATTGGTTAAGATTCTTTTTTTTCTCATCCTTTTAGCCACGGGCGTGGTTTCTTTTGCGGCGTTTGTGATGGCGTTGTTTGGGTCGCTCCCTACGCTTGTGGCCTGGTATCGGGATAATAACCCCAGTAAATCCCTGGGGTACACGGTTGGTTTAACAAACCTTACGTGTATTTTTTTGGTGATTAAAGATATTCTCCCTATGGGGCAAAACCTGGGGTACGCCATGCCCTATTTACAAAGCCCCTGGTATTGGTTGATGATCTATATGGGGGCGGCCGTGGGCTATGGGATTCATGCCATCACCCCTAAATTTGTCATTAAAACCCTGCGCTGGAATTTTCAGGGAAAAATTCATGATCTTAAACGCACCCAGGATCAACTGCTGGATCAATGGGGCCAGGATGTGGTGTCGGAGTAATGTTAATGCCTAAACCATTAAAAACAGTCCTTGTCACGGGGGGGGCGGGCTATATCGGCTCTCATATCGTTCTGTCTCTGTTAAAGTCGGGGTATCATCCCGTTGTTTTGGATGATTTATCCAATGGGAGTTCTGAGGCCCTGTTGCCCGGTGTCCCTTTTTATAAAGCCGCCGTGGGAGATTCTGTGGCTGTCTCTGCCCTGATCAAGGAACATGCCCCTGAAAGCATCATTCACTGCGCGGGATCCATCATTGTTTCGGAATCGTTTCAAAATCCCCTGCTGTATTACCAAAACAACACCGAAGAAAGCCTATCTTTTTTAAGAACAGCCTATCATGCCGGCATCCGGCGTTTTTTGTTTAGCTCCACCGCCGCCGTTTATGGGCATCCTGCAAGCATCCCCATACCCGAAACCGCCCTGACACAGCCCATCAGCCCCTATGGACGCTCAAAACTGGTTTTGGAATGGGCGCTTCAGGACCTTGCCCTGGCGGACCCCACACTGCGCTATGGATGTTTGCGGTATTTTAATGTGGCGGGGGCGGATCCTGACATGCGCCTGGGTCAGAGGGGAAACATCAGTACCCATTTGATAAAAATGGCGGCGGAAGCCGCCTGTGGTAAACGAAAATCCTTATCCATTTACGGCACAGATTACCAAACGCCCGATGGAACCTGTGTTCGGGACTATGTGCACGTATCGGATCTGGCGGGGGCGCATGTTCAGCTTTTGACGTATTTACGGGCGGGCGGGGACTCTCAAACCCTGAATGTCGGATACAGTCATGGATTTTCCGTGCGGGAGATTATTGAGGTGATGCAGTCTCTGCGCCCCTTTACCGTTGAGGAAGCCCCCCGGCGTCGCGGCGATCCCGATTGTTTGGTGGCGGATGCCACGCGCCTTCGGAATCTTCTTGCCTGGAAACCTCTCTATGATGATATAAAAACCATCTGTCAGCATGCTTTGTTATGGGAAGAAACCCTATGAATCCTGAAGTCACCGTTGTCATGCCCTGCCTGAATGAGGCAGAAACCCTGGCAACATGTATTCAAAAAATCCTCGAAACCTTTCGTGCCCATAACATTGTGGGCGAAATTATCGTGGCGGATAATGGATCCACTGATGGATCCCAAAAAATCGCCCTGGATTTGGGGGCGCGGGTTGTGCCTGTGGCGCGTCGGGGGTACGGGGCTGCCCTTCAGGGGGGGATTGCCGCCGCCGCTGCGCCCTATATTATTATGGGGGATGCGGATGACAGTTATGATTTTCGCGAAATTCCCCGTTTTATTGAGGCCCTGAAAAACGGCCACGATTTTGTCATGGGATGCCGCTTCCCTGCCGGTGGGGGAGAGATCAAGCCGGGGGCCATGCCTTTTTTACACCGTTATCTGGGCACGCCTGTTTTGACAGTTCTGGGGCAAGTTTTTTTCCATCACAAATTTAAAGACGTCAACTGCGGGATGCGGGGCTTTACCAAAAAAGCCTTTGAGGATATGGCGCTGCAATCCGACGGTATGGAGTTTGCCAGTGAAATGGTCGCCCGGGCGGCCATGCTAACCCTAAAATCCTGTGAGGTTCCCGTGACCTTGCACCCCGATGGACGCTCTCGCGCACCTCACCTTAGAACCTGGCGGGATGGCTGGCGTCATTTAAAATTTATGCTGCTGCTGTGCCCCCGATGGTTGTACCGGATGCCGGGGCTTTTTTTGTCGTTGTTGGGCGGCATCATGACGGTGGTGCTGGCCATCACACCCTTATCTTTCCAAGGCATTATTCTGGATATTCACACGCTGATGGTGTTTCAAATGATTTTGTTTTTGGGTCTTCAGATTTTACTGTTTGGGCATCTGGCGTCCCGCTATGCAGAGCAAAACCATCTGATCCCTCCTTCCCGTCAAAAACCATGGGTGAATCCTGTGGAATCGGGGGCGATTTGGGGGGGAATACTCATGATTTTGGGGGCTGCTGGACTGATGCACACCTTTAGTTTGTGGCAGGATGTTGGCTTTGGTCCTTTGGAAACGTCTCAAACCCTGCGGCTATTCAGCGTATCTATTTTTGGGATTATTTTGGGATTGGAGCTTATTTTTGTTGGATTTTTGTTTGGCTTGTTTGATTTGATGGGCAAAAGAAACAAAAATCATACCCCCTGAATCACCTGGGTATCCACCAAATCCCGATACAAATAACACCGTTCATACAAATCCGCATGGCGGCCACTATCGATAATGCGGCCCTGGTCAATCACCAAAATACGGTCCATGGTTTGAACGGTGGCCAGGCGGTGGGCGGCGATTAAGACCGTTTTGTCTTTCCAGTCGGTGCTGAGAATGCTGAGAAAGTGGGCCTCAGACAACCCATCCAGGGACGCCGTGGGCTCGTCCAGTAAAATAATATCGGCGTTCTTCAGAATCGCCCGTGACAAATTGATTTTTTGCTTCTGCCCGCCGGAGAGATGAAGCCCCCGGGGCCCCACCGGCGTGTCAAAACTTTGCTCATGAGACGCAATAAAGGACGTCAGCTGCACATGATCCGCTGTTTTTTTCAGGGTTTCCCCATCACACGGCTGAGACAAGGTCATATTATCCTGCAAACTGGCCGACACCAGAAAAGAATCTTGGGGCACATAGGCAATGGCGCGGCGCAGATCGGAAACGTCGAGTTGCTCAATGGGAACCCCCGCCAGGGTAATGCTGCCCGATTGCGGGGCGTAAAACCGCAATAACAAATCAAACAATGATGTTTTACCCGACCCCGAAAGGCCCACCAGGGCCACGTGTTCCCCCGGATTCAGGGTTAACGAAATCCCCTGCAAAATTTGACGATCTGGAAATTTGGGATAGGCCAAACACACATCCGAAAACACCACCGGCACCGCCGGATTGGGTAGTGGTGCGGGAGAAGGGACATCCACAAGGGCCGGGGGGGCATCCCGCAAATAAAACAAACGCTCAGCCGCCGCCGCAGCCTTTTGCAGTTCACCCCCAATATCGCTAAAGGCATTGAGTGATCCCGCCAGCACCACAGCATAAAACAAAAAAGCCGATAAATCCCCGGTGCTGAGAGTGCCGGCTTGAACATGAAGCGCCCCAATCCATAAAACCCCCACCACCGAGAGCAAAACAATCAAAATAATGGATGACGTCATGATACTGCGCCGGGCATTGCGCCGAACGGCCTGGGTAAACAAATTTTGGATCAGTCCCTGATAGCGCTGATACAGCGTGGATTCCTGGGTATACGCCTGAAGCGTTTTCAGCCCATGCAACGATTCCTCAACAAAGTCCGTACAATCGGCATGACACTGCTGAACCGTGCGGCTTTGGTCCCGAATGCTGCTTCCAAAAATGGCCAAAACCCCGAAAATTAAGGGCACCATCAACAAAATAATCAGGGCCAATTCCACGCTGGTCACAAACAAAAAAACAAACCCCCCCAGCACCATGATGCCATTACGTACCGCAATGGGAATCACCGTACTCACCACCGTTTGCAGCAGCGTTAAATCATTGCTAAGGCGCGATAACGTCTGCCCCACCGAAAGCGTTTCAAAAAAGGGTGGGGACTGACGCAAAAGATTTTTCAGAACATCCGCACGGAGCCCCAAAACAAAGGCCTCCCCCAACCAGGACACCCCATACGCCCGCAGAAAACTGGCCCCTGCCAAAGCCAGAACCAGCACCATCAAGCCCAAACTGGCCGGGGTTATGGAAACCCCGGCAGCGGGGTGAAGCCCCTTATCCACAAAATGACGCAGCGCTTGACCAAACAGTAAAACAATGCCGGATGTGACAATCACCGCCGCCATAGCCAGAAAAAATCGCCAGCGATGGGGGCGCAAATAGGGCCAAACTTGGGAAAAAAACGGGGAGAGCGTGGCTCTTGGCTGGCTCACAAAGTTCCCTTATGCTGGTGCTTTTTCACTAAGCCTGAGATTGAGATGTCTCAATTTTCAATAACTCTGAACGAAAAACCTTGAAACGGTCGGATAAAACTGACGGACTGGCCTTTTTCAAATAAGCATCCAAACCACCAACCTTATCCAGGGTCCGCAGAGCGTGGGTGGAAAGACGCACGGATAACGAACGCTTAAGCCCCTCAATCCTCAGAGTTTTTTTGATCAAATTGGGCTGAAACACCCGTTTTGTTTTGTTGTTGGCGTGGCTGACGTTGTTACCCACCAAGGACCGTTTTCCGGTTAATTCGCAAACCCGTGACATGACGTGCTGTCCCCTAAAAAAATTCCAAAGAGGACCGTTTATACGGGATTTTTTTACAGAGTTCAAATGAAAAAATGTGTTATTTTTGGTGGAGTCCTTTTATTCACCCCATGACCCAACGTTACGCCCGACAAATGATTCTTCCGGCCCTGGGGGCCGAGGGCCAGGCGCGGCTGGCCAACGCCAAAATTTTGTGCGTGGGTGCGGGGGGGCTGGGATCTCCCGCACTGTTATATTTGGCAGCTGCGGGCGTGGGGCATTTGGGCGTTGTGGATGACGATGTCGTGGATCTGAGCAATCTGCACCGACAAATTTTATTCAAAGAATCTAACATTGGCCAGTCTAAAACTGAAAAGGCTAAAAAAAATCTTTCTCACGTAAACCGCGATATTAAGATTGTTGCCTATCCTCAGCGTCTGGACAGCGCCACCGTGGAGGGGATTTTGCCCCTCTATGATATTGTTTTGGATGGCAGTGATAATCTTGTAACGAAGTATTTGCTTAATGATGCGTGTCTGAAATACGAAAAACCCTTGATTTATGCCTCCGTTTTGGGATTTGAGGGTCAGGTTTCTGTATTTGGGACCCCCGGTGGTCCCTGTTATCGTTGTCTATACCCTCATCCCCCGAAAATTCCGGTTCTTAATTGCGCTGAAGCCGGCGTTCTCGGTCCCGTGGCGGGTATGGTGGGGATGGCGCAGGCGCTGCAGGCCCTATACATGGCTTTAGGGTTAACGTGGTGTGAACAAAAAAATCTACACCCTTTGGTTGGAAAACTCTGGTTGTTAGAGGCACAGACCCTGAACACAAGGACCCTGAAAATCCCTAAAAATCCCGCCTGTTCTGTGTGTAGCTTACCGAGGGAAACCATTGTTTTACAGGATACGGCGGATGCTTTTTGTTCTTTGGGGGATGACATCGAAAGTCTTTCCGCCCCCGAAGCCCTGGCCCGCAATCCTGTTTTTATTGATGTGAGGGAGCTGAGTGAGCAAACGCCTCCCCGCCTCATGGGGGCCCTGGCCATACCCTTACGGGACTTGTTAGCCATGGAAAATCCTTTGAAAACCCTATCCCCTGAACGCCCCATTGTTGTGTATTGTCAGCATGGCATCCGGAGCGTAACGGGGGCCCGTCACTTAAAAAAAATGGGATATCAAAACATTGCGCATTTACAAGGGGGCATTATTCGGTGGCCCCCAATGGTATGATTCCGAAAGCGTGCACTTTTTGTAACTCCCTAGGTATCCGAAGAATTCGCTTGGCTTAAAGATCAGAATAAAATAAACAAGGTGAATGGACGAACGCGACGGGAAGATCGTGGCACTAAACACCCATGGAGTTACGCAATTTTTAGCAAGGGCCCTTCACGGCTTTATTGTGCTTTGTTGATGCGAAATGTGCCGCCAGTGTGCCATTTTATTTTTTGTTCCACCAGAAAAGCACCTAAAACCCTGTTTTTCCCTGGCAGGGGCGGAGGGAATCGAACCCACAGCCTTCGGTTTTGGAGACCGACGCTCTACCAATTGAGCTACACCCCTAAGAAAGGAAATAATTATAAATGAGATGTCGTGGGAAATCCAGAGAAGAATGTAGAGAAGAATGTAGAGAAGAATGTAGAGAAGAATGTAGAGAAGAATGTAGATTCCATCATCAGGGTATAGGACCAGATACTGTCTTTCGGGTCAAGGGGAAAATGATGTGTGGGTTTGGTATTGGGGGGCTCATTGCCGCCCCCCAAGCCCCCGCTAGGATATTTGG
>JBILRW010000020.1:0-21943 GCA_044372405.1 Alphaproteobacteria bacterium | reverse complement strand
ATTCCCTCCGCACACCCGCATCCAGAAAAAAGAGACGCCCATAGACCCCCATGGACCCCTCTCACCTGAAAAATCCACAAAACCATCCCCTGTCGGCCTAAACAACAAGAAAAATAACCCTATCCCAACTCACTCATCAAAAATTTTGCAAGGGGCTCAACAGTAAAATAATTTTTACAGGGCTTACGCATAACGTCATTGCGAGCCTCTGCAGGAGGCGTGGCAATCCAGGACTTTCGGGAGTTTTAGCCTTTCTGGATTGCTTCGCTGCGCTCGCAATGACGAAGGTTCTGCGTAAGTTCTATTTTTAAAAAAAACATGATCTTAAGCCCCGTCTCCATCCTCATCCTCCCCCGCCAAATGCCCCACGCTAACGACGTGTTCGCCTGAGCTCACCTTAAACAACGTGACCCCCTGGGTTTTCCGGCCGGCGATGCGGACATCGGCCACGCCGCAGCGGATCATTTGGCCCTGGTCCGTCACCAGCATGATTTGATCGTCGTTTCTAATGGGGAAGGCATCGGCCATTTTGCCCGTTTTTTTGGTCATTTCCATGGCGGCAATCCCCATGCCCCCGCGACCGGTGCGGCGGTATTCATAGGCCGACGACCGTTTGCCAAAGCCCTGATCAGAGATGGTTAGGATAAATTCTTCCTCCGCCTGCATCGCGGCGAAGCGTTCGGGGGACAGGCTGAGATTATCGGGATTGGCCAACTCTTGCCCTGCCAATTTGCCTTGCTCAATACGATAGGCTTCCCGTTCTTCCATGGTAAAGTCGCAGCGTTTTAAGAGCGACAGCGAAATCACACGATCCGAATCCGCCAAACGCACGCCGCGCACACCGCTGGAATTGCGGCTTTCGAACACGCGCAGCTCGTCCATGCCAAAACGGATACATTTTCCCTCTTTGGTGGCCAAGAAGACATCTTCGTCATGTTCCACAATGGCCACACCCACCAACAGGTCGCCATCGTCCAGTTTCATGGCGATTTTGCCGTTGGCTTTGATGTTGGTAAAATCCGACAAACGATTTCGACGGATATTCCCCGAAGACGTCGCAAACACCATGGTGCGGGCATCATCGGGTTCCACGATTTCGGGCAGGGGCAGCACCGCGCTGATGCGCTCGTGCGGTTGGATATTGGCCAGCATCTGGACAATGGGACGACCCCGGGCCTGGGGCGTGGTGGAGGGCAGATTGTAAACCTTTAGATAATACACCTTGCCTAAATTGCTGAAGAACAACAACGGCATATGGGTGCTGGCGATGTGGACGGTGGACACAAAATCATCGGTTTTGGTGTCCATGCCGCTGCGGCCCTTACCGCCGCGTTTTTGGGCGCGATAGGCCGACAGGGGCACACGTTTAATATAGCCATGGTGCGTCATGGTGACGACCATGTCTTCGCGCTGGATCAGGTCCTCGATGTTGACCTCGCCGGTGTCCTCGATGATTTCGGTGCGGCGGGGGGTGCCGTATTTTTCCTTAATGGTCAGCATTTCGCTTTTCATCAGGGCCAGCAGTTGGTCGCGGTGACGGAGCAGGATCAGCAATTCCTCAATTTTCGCCACAATGTCGCGCAGATCATTTTGCAGTTTATCGCGCTCTAACCCTGTTAACCGATGCAGGCGCATATCCAAAATGGCCTGGGCCTGCAGGGGGGACAGGCGGTACGTGGTAGAAGAAACAGAAAAATCAGGCTCAATCAACGCAATAATGGGGGCCAGATCAAACAACGGCCAGGCTTTGGCCATCAATTGCTCTTTGGCGTCTTTGGGGGACGGGGCGGCTTTAATTAGCGCAATAATGTCATCAATGTTGGCCACGGCCACGGAGAGACCCACCAGCAAATGCGCCCGCTCGCGCGCTTTTTTGAGGAGATAAATGGTCCGGCGGCGGATGACATCTTCGCGGAAATGCAAAAACGCGGTAAGCACATCCCGCACATTCATCAAAATCGGGCGACGATCATTCAGGGCCACCATGTTCACGCCAAAGCTGGTTTGCAGCGCGGTGTGTTTAAACAGTTGATTCAGGATAATTTCAGGCTCGATGTCCTTTTTCAATTCAATAACAACACGCACGCCGTCACGGTCGGATTCGTCGCGGATTTCGGCGATGCCCTCAACAATTTTTTCGCGGACCAGTTCACCGACGCGCTCCACCAATTTGGCCTTATTCACCTGATAGGGGATTTCGGTGATGACGATGCGTTGTTTGTCTTTGCTATAGGGTTCAAAATGGGTTTTGCCGCGCATGATGACGGAACCACGGCCCTCTTCAAAGGCCGATTTGATCCCGCGACGACCCACAATCAATCCCCCCGTGGGGAAATCGGGGCCCAAGATATACTCCCGCAGATCATCCAGCCCCAAACTGGGATCGTCAATCAGGGCGCAGGCGGCGTCAATGACCTCCCCCAAATTATGCGGCGGAATGTTGGTGGCCATGCCCACGGCAATCCCGCCCGCGCCGTTGACCAGCAGGTTGGGAAAACTGGCAGGCAGGACCGATGGCTCAGTCAACGAATCATCATAGTTGGGAATAAAATCAACGGTTTCTTTGTCGATGTCGAGCAGGAGTTCCTCCGCTGAGCGGGCCAAGCGAGCCTCAGTATACCTCATGGCCGCCGCCGCATCGCCGTCCATGGATCCGTAGTTTCCCTGGCCGTCAATGAGCATCAATCGGAGTGAGAACGGCTGCGCCATCCGCACCATGGCATCATAAATGGCCGAATCGCCGTGCGGGTGATATTTACCCATCACATCCCCCACAATACGGGCGGATTTGCGGTACGGTTTATCCGCCGTATACCCGCCCTCTTTCATGGCGTAGAGAATCCGGCGATGCACGGGCTTCAGACCATCGCGCACATCGGGCAGGGCGCGGGACACAATGACACTCATGGCATAATCCAAATAGGACGTGCGCATTTCCTGTTCAATGGAAACCGTGGGATGAACGGGCAGGGTGGGGGTTGTGTCGGTCATAATTACGGACTCAAAAATCATGAGGGTTTTTTATTCCAGGACTTAGACACCTGAAGGTCATTGCGAGCCTCCGTAGGAGGCGTGGCAATCCAGTTTTTCCGGTAAAGGCATTTCTGGATTGCTTCGCTTCGCTCGCAATGACGAACATTTTGCGTAAGTCCTGCGTTCTTATAGCAGGCTTTGGGGGTGGGGGGAAAGGGAAAAGCCGCCTCTTGCCCCACCCACGTCTCTTGGGTATGGTGGGGCCATGACCCTGCTCACCGCCCTTCACCATGTGACCCGTTATGATTATGATCGCTCCATTATGCTGGGGCCTCAGACCATTCGCCTACGCCCTGCGCCCCATGCCAGGGCGTTGATTGAATCCTATAGCCTAAACGTCACCCCCAAACCCCATTTTTTAAACTGGCAGCAAGATCCCTTTGGCAATTATTTGGCCCGGGTTATTTTTCCGGAACCTACGCGTTTTTTTGAGGTTGCGGTGGACCTGGTCACGGACATTCGGGTGTTTAATCCCTTTGATTTTTTTCTGGATGCCTCGGCCACGAACAGTCCTTTTCAGTACGATGAAAACACCGCCGAAGAACTGATTCCCTATTTGGAAATCAAGGACCGCGGGCCATTGTTGATGGATTTTTTATCGGGCGTTTCCCGCGCCCCCCTGCCCACCATTGATTTTTTGGTGGCGCTGAATCAACGGGTGCATCACCATTTATCCTATTTAATTCGGTTAGAGCCCGGGGTGCAGACCTGTGAAGAAACCCTGAGCAACCGCAGTGGGTCCTGCCGCGATATGGCGTGGCTGCTGTGTCAAATGTTGCGGCATTTGGGGATGGCCAGTCGGTTTGCGTCGGGCTATTTGATTCAGTTAAAAACCGATGTGGCGGCCCTGGATGGGCCCAATGGTCCCGCGGAGGACTTCACCGATCTCCATGCCTGGTGCGAAGTGTATTTACCAGGGGCCGGATGGGTGGGACTGGACCCCACATCGGGCCTGTTTGCGGGGGAGGGGCATATTCCCCTCTGCTGTACCCCGAATCCCTCAAGCGCCGCGCCCATTAGTGGTTTGCTGGATCCGTGCGAAAGTACGTTGCAGCACACCATGACCGTGACCCGCATTCATGAAGATCACCGCGTCAGCAAGCCCTATCCCGCGCCGCTCTGGAATGCCATTGATGCCCTGGGGCAGAAAGTCGATGAAGACCTGGCGGCGGGTGATGTGCGATTGACCATGGGGGGGGAGCCCACCTTTGTATCTCTAAACGAACGCGACCATCCCGCCTGGGAAACGGCGGCGCTGGGGGGGCAAAAGAAACCGTTGGCCTATGATTTATTCAAACGCCTGTGTCCCAAGGGGGCCGTACAGCAATTTTCCCAGGGCAAATGGTACCCGGGGGAAATCCTGCCCCGCTGGTCCATGGTGGCCTATACGCGGAAAGATGGCCTCCCGATTTGGAAAAATGATGGTCTTCTCGCCGATCCCGATAGTGATCAGGGGCATACCATGGCGCAGGCCAAAACCTTTATGATGGATCTGGTCAATCATTTGGGCGTTTCTGAGGATGCCCTTTTGCCGGCGTTTGAAGATATTCCCTATGCCCTGTGGAAAGAGGGAACTTTGCCCCTGGACGGCGAAATCAAACACGATGACCCGTTTGAGGCCGCCGAACGGGCCCGTTTGCAAAGACTTTTTGATAAAACCTATAACGAACCCACGGGCTATGTCCTGCCCCTGTTCTATAGTATGGAACAACAAGGATGGGCCAGCACGATTTGGGCGTTTCGTCGGGATCGTTTGGTGCTTTTGGCGGGAGATTCCCCGGTGGGGTTACGGTTGCCCTTGGCCAGTTTACCCCACGAAAAAGCCAAAGAAATCCTGCCGGAGCGGAGTCCCGCCGATCAACGGGATCCATTGCCGAATCTTGAGGCTCTCTTGCCCAAAACGGCCTCAACGCTTCACGAAGACACCAGCATCCGCACCGCGCTGTGCGCTGAAATTCGCGGGGGCACCTTGCATCTGTTTTTACCCCCGCTGTCCTACGCCGAACATGCGCTTGCCCTGCTGGCGGCGGTGGAGGCGGTGGCCGAAAAACACCATATGGCGATTGTTTTGGAAGGGTATGGGTTACCCACGGATTTACGCCTGCAACATTTCAGCATCACCCCGGATCCGGGGGTGATTGAGGTCAACATTCAGCCCGCAACCTCTTGGGATCACCTAAAAACCATCACGGAAAACGTTTATGAACAGGCCCGGCAATCCCGCCTGGTGGCGGATAAATTCCTGCTGGATGGCCGCCGTGTGGGCACGGGCGGGGGCAATCATATTGTGACGGGGGCGGCCACGCCCGAGGACAGCCCGTTTTTGCGGCGTCCGGACCTGCTGAAAAGCCTGCTGACGTTTTGGCAGAATCATCCGTCGTTATCCTATCTTTTTTCCGGTCAATTCATCGGCCCCACCAGTCAAGCCCCCCGTGTGGACGAGGCCCGGCTGGACAGTCTGTACGAACTCGACATTGCCCTGTCCCATATTCCTGAAAAGGGAGACGTCCCCCACTGGCTGCTGGACCGAATGCTGAGAAATCTGCTGGTGGATTTAACGGGCAACACCCACCGATCCGAATTTTGCATTGATAAACTTTACAGCCCCGACAGCCAGCGGGGGCGTTTGGGCTTACTGGAGATGCGCGGGTTTGAAATGACGCCGCATCCGCAGATGAATTTGCTTCAGGCGCTGTTGATTCGCGCCTGTATCGCCGCGTTTTGGGATAAGCCCTATCAAAATCCCCTGGTGGCCTGGGGCACGCGTCTGCACGATCAATTTATGTTGCCCCATTTTGTGTGGCAGGATTTTTGTGATGTTCTAGGGGCCCTGAAACACCACGGCTATGCCTTTGATCCCGTGTGGTTTATGCCGTTTTTGGATTTTCGGTTTCCCACCTATGGCACGGTGCAGGTGGGGGATGTTCAGCTGGAACTGCGCATGGCCTTAGAGCCCTGGCCGGTCATGGGCGAGGAACCCGCCGGCGGCGGCATGTCCCGCGGGGTGGATTCATCGCTGGAGCGTCTGCAGGTGTCCGCCCGTGGCCTGATTCCCGGGCGTCATGTTGTAACCTGTAACCGCCATCCCTTGCCCCTGATGTCCACGGAGGCCCCCGATACCTTTGTGGCGGGGGTGCGGTATAAGGCGTGGGCCCCGGCTTCCTGCCTGCATCCCACCATTCCCATCCATACCCCCTTGGTGTTTGATGTGGTGGATGTGCGGTATCATCGGTCTCTGGGCGGATGTACCTATCACGTCATGCACCAGGGCGGCCGCAGCTATGAACGTCTGCCCATTAACGAAAACGAAGCCGAAGGCCGCCGCCTGTCCCGATTTGAAAAAAGCGGCCATACCCAGGGGGTCTTTACGCTGAAATCTCCGCTGAATCATCCGGCGTTTCCGTGTACGTTGGATTTACGGTGGGGGTAGGGTTTTTTTTTCCTTCTTAAACATCCAGCCGCTTCACTTTCAGGGCATTTTCCTGAATAAAGCGACGTCTGGGTTCCACCACATCAATCATCAGGGATGAGTATCAACCGTGGACTGAGGTATGCTTTTAGAGGGCTTTTGGGTTGGCGCAGGATGTACCAACACCGCCTGGTCGATGTCAAAATCGCTGGTGTCCAGGTCTTCATCGGGAATGGACATGGCTCGGTCCCAGTCGGATAAGCTGGTTGCTTTTTCCATTTGCTCCCTAGTCATTCTTGTTATTTTCATAACGTCTCCTCTCTTTCCGGCTGGCTTTTCTTAAAGAAATCAATCGGATATTTTTGTTTCTTTTGGTATAAACCAAACAGCATAGCCTTCCCTTGTGTATGGCCATATCCAAAAAACGCTCTTCACCTTTGACCCAATACTCAAAAGTTATTTTACGATGGTCATCAAACAGGGGCGGGGCTTCTAAAAAATCCAACCCATGTTTGAGGACATTTTTTATCCGCTTGTCCTCATCCCATTCGAACATAAATGAATTGTATGCTAAAAACTATATTTTTTCAAGTATTTGTTTGTGACCTAAACATCCAGCCTCTTCACCTTCAGCGCATTGTCCTGAATAAACGCCCGTCTCGGCTCCACCACGTCGCCCATCAGGGTGGAGAAAAGCTGTTCGGCTTCGTCATGATGATGGACGTGGACCTTGTAGAGGCTCCGGGCCACGGGGTCCAGGGTGGTTTGCCAGAGTTGATCGGGGTTCATTTCCCCCAAACCCTTGTACCGTTGAATGGACAGGCCCTTTTTGGCCTGTTCAAAGCCCACGGCGATGACGTCCATGGGGCCGTCGATGCGGTGGGGGGTTTCTTTGATGGTTAATTGTGCCGGCTTCTCAAACAACGCCAGGGTTTCACGGGCAGCGTTCAGTTTTTGGGCCTCGTGTGATCGCAGCATCCCAACCGTCAGGGTCAAGGTGCGCACAATGCCGTCTTCGGTGCGGTTTAACGTCAATCCATCACCATCGTTATGAGAGAGCGTCCAGGGATTGGCATCGCCGGCATTGATGGCCGTCAAAACAGCCTCGGGTTGATAGAGCGCTTCAACCCCCAGCATCCCCTGGCTGGCCAGTTTGACAAACGCGGGTTTGTGCCCGTATTTGCGGCCTAGATACTCCAAAGAACCCTCGCACGCCCGCAGTTTTTCCAGCACATCCCGCACATCACCGCCGGATCGCTGGCTGCCATCGCTGAGCGTCAACACCGCATGATCCACGATATTATTAAGTAAATAACGGTCCAGGGCCCCATCGTCCTTTAAATAAACCTCAGAATTCCCGCGCTGCACACGGTACAGGGGGGGCTCCGCCACATACAGGTATCCACCGGCGATGAGTTCCGGCATTTGACGGAAAAAGAAGGTCAGCAGTAACGTCCGAATGTGCGATCCGTCCACGTCGGCGTCGGTCATGATGATGATTTTGTGATAGCGCAGTTTATCGACGCTGAAATCATCCTTCCCAATGCCGGTGCCCAGCGCCGTGACCAGGGTCCCGATTTCTTCGGAATTCAGCATGCGGTCGAAACGGGCGCGCTCCACGTTTAAAATTTTCCCGCGCAAAGGTAAAATGGCCTGGGTGGCCCGCGAACGGGCTTGTTTGGCCGAACCGCCAGCACTGTCTCCCTCAACGATAAACAGCTCGCACAGGCTGGGGTCTTTTTCGGAACAATCCGCCAGTTTTCCGGGCAGATTGGCGATGTCCAGGGCGCCTTTGCGGCGGGAAAGTTCCCGGGCCTTCCGGGCCGCTTCCCGGGCGGCGGCGGCTTCATAGGCCTTTTCCACAATTTGTTTGGCCTCGGCGGGGTGTTCCTCTAACCACTGGCCCAACTTTTGGGCACAGATATTTTCCACCACGGGGCGAACTTCAGAGCTCACCAATTTGTCCTTGGTCTGGGACGAAAATTTGGGATCGGGGACTTTTACGGATACAACGCAGGTTAGCCCCTCCCGCACATCATCGCCGGTTAGGGAAATTTTATCGCGCTTATTGGCCGGGGCCAGCGCTGTCATTTGATTGACGGTACGGGTCAGCGCCCCCCGGAAACCGGCCAGGTGGGTCCCGCCATCTTTTTGCGGGATGTTGTTGGTGAAGCACAAAACATTTTCGTGATAACTGTTGTTCCACTGCAGGGCAATTTCCACGGCGACGCCGTCGCGTTCGCCCTCAATGGAAATGGTGGAACTGATGGCCTGTTTGGCGCGGTCCAAATACCCCACAAAGGCCGAAATGCCGCCTTGGTAACAAAAATCGGTGCGTTGGTCTTCTTCGCCGCGCTCATCAATCAGGGTAATGGAGACACCAGAATTCAGGAACGCCAGCTCGCGCAAGCGGTGTTCCAACGTCGTATAATCAAACACAATGGCGGAAAAGGTCTCAACAGACGGATAAAACCGCACGGTGGTTCCCTTTTTGCCCCCCGCATCGCCGACGATGGCCAGGGGGGCCACGGCTTCTCCATGGGCAAAGCGCATCTGATGGGTTTTGCCGTCGCGGTAAATGGTCAGCTCTAACCATTCGGAAAGGGCATTGACCACCGACACCCCCACCCCGTGCAGACCGCCGGAGACTTTGTAGGAATTCTGATCGAATTTCCCCCCCGCGTGCAGCTGGGTCATGATGACCTCGGCGGCGGAGATGCCCTCTTCGGCATGAATGTCCACGGGAATCCCCCGCCCGTTGTCGGAAACGCTCACGGATCCATCGCTGTGAATGGTCGCAATGACGCGGTCACAGTGCCCGGCCAGGGCTTCGTCGATGGCGTTGTCCACAACCTCGTACACCATATGGTGCAGGCCCGACCCATCGTGCACATCGCCGATATACATCCCGGGACGTTTGCGAACGGCCTCAAGTCCCCGTAAAACCTTGATGGAATCCGCGCCGTACTCCTGAGAGGCAGCGTTGTCTTGATCTTCTTTTTTCAGGGCAGTCATTATGGGCTCCGTTGGCTCTCACGTTCCGGCCACTATAAGAGGAAAAGGGGGGAATAGGAAGGGGGTTGTGGTGGGAAGGCCTGGACACCAGCGATTTTGACATTGACCAGGCGGTGTTGGTATCACCCAAGCCAACCCCAAAGGCCCGTCAGAAAGTATCTCATCCTACGGTTGATGCTCATCCCTGATGATTGATGTGGTGGAACCGAGACGCGCCTTTATTCAGGGAAATGGGCTGAAGGCCAAGCGGGTGGATGTTTGAAAGATCATTTTAACATCCTGTTATGGAAAACGTTCCCTGCATTGCCAGGAAGGCTTTGTTAAATTCCCCTGCCTTATAAAGGCCATGCAAGGAACTGTAATGTTCTTCTGAGGGGTCAACAATAATGCCAAACTCTCTTTCCAGGTAAGCTGCTGCCCCATAATCTTTTTTAAATGCCGTCAGACTTTCAGGATCGGCGCTTATATCTACTGGAACAAATACAGGTTCCCCCGTTTCTGCTAGACTTTCAAGGAAAGTGGCTGATCTGTGTCGCCCTTGCTCAAAAAGAAGTTGATAACCGGAAAATTCCCTACGGTAATCAACAACAGGCCGAGGGAAGGGTTTCTTTTCCTGAAGAATATTCGTATAATGTCCTGTTTTGGCTTGATATTTTTCAGGATTTTCTTTGCTAAGAACCTCTTGATATTGAGGGCTTGTTCTCAGTTTTTCGTGTATAGCAGGCAAGTAAACCCAAACGGTTGTATAATTCTTTAATCCACGTAAAATCTCGTCGTTACAAAATTGAACTGATCCCCAATCTATTGATTTCCAATTCATAAATATTTTTAACTTTGAAATTTGCAATTCATCGGCACCCCGTAGGATTACATTTTATGATATTTTTTTTAAAAAATCTATAAACAAAGTGGCCAGGTGAAAACTATAACCATCGTACGCGTTTCTGAGGAAGATTTGTAACTCCCCAGGTCCCCGGTCTCCCGCTTAAATAACACCGCTTAAATACCCCATTGAAAAAGTTACAAAGATTTTCATGGTGTTTTTGGGCGTAACCTTTATAGATTGTCTTTAACAGGACTTACGCAGAACCTTGCGTCTGGCGAGCGAAGCGAAGCAATCCAGAAAAGCCGCCACCGGAAAGACTGGATTGCCACGCCTCCTGCGGAGGCTCGCAATGACGTTGTGCGTAAGTGCTGTTTCATAATAAGCAGGGTACATCGTCATGATTTTGGTTCTCAACGCCGGTTCTTCCAGTTTAAAGGTCAGCCTTTATGATGAAAACACGCTGGATCATCCCACGCTAACCGCCCAGGTTGATCGCATCACAACGGAGCCTGTTTTAAAAATTAAGGGGCAGGATGTCTCCCCTCCCTTAACCTTGGGGGTGGGGCACGAGGCTGTCCTTTCCACATTGCTCCCCTGGTTTTTTAACACTTGGCCCATTGCCGCCATTGGGCACCGCGTTGTCCATGGGGGCGTGCACTATGCCGATCCTGTACGGGTGACGCCCCAGGTTTTGGACGCCCTGGAAACCTTAATCCCCCTGGCCCCCCTTCACCAGCCCCATAACCTGTTTCCCATGCGCTGGATTGAAAAAAACGATCCCAGCAAACGTCAGGTCGCCTGTTTTGATACAGCCTTTCACCGGACCCAAACACCCCTGGCCACCTGGTTTGCGCTGCCCCGGACTTATTACGATCAAGGCATCCAGCGGTATGGCTTTCATGGACTCTCTTATCATTATATTGCCGGTCAGTTGCCCAAAATGACCCAGGCTTCTCGCGTTATTGTGGCCCATTTGGGGAATGGGGCCAGTCTGTGCGCCCTGAAAAACGGGAAAAGCCATGACACAACCATGGGCTTTAGCGCCCTGGATGGCTTGATGATGGGAACCCGCTCGGGCAGCGTGGATGCGGGGGTGATTTTGCATCTGCTGCGGGAGAAAACCCCGGATCAAATTCAGGATATGCTGTATAAAGAATCGGGTCTTCTGGGTGTTTCCGGCATCAGTCATGATATGCGGACGTTATTGGACAGCCCCGATGCCCACGCCAAGCAAGCCGTTGATTTGTATATCTATCGCATTATCCGTGAAATGGGCGGTTTGACGGCGGCGCTGGGGGGATGTGACGCCATTGTCTTTACCGCCGGTATTGGGGAGCATTCTGCCCTCATCCGCCAGCGCGTGTGCGCCGGATTTTCCTTTGCCGGGCTGTCCTTTGATGAAGAGGCCAACGCCCGCAATGATCTAAAACTCCACCGTCCGGACAGCAAGATCGAGGTTTACTGCCTGCCCACCAACGAAGAACGTGTTATTGCGGAGGCGACGTTGACGTTTTGTGGATAACATGCCTTTGCATTTTCAGGGCATCCACGGTATAAAACAGTTCATTTCTGAACATGAAAAGAGAATTGTTCCTCTATGCCCCCCTCTATCCTGATTCTCAACGGCCCCAACCTCAATCAACTGGGAAGCCGCGAGGTTTCCGTTTACGGCACCACGACCTATGAAGACCTTGTGGCCTTATGCCAGAAAACGGGGAATGAACTGGGATTTTCCGTGCAAGTACAACAACATAATCATGAAGGTGATTTGATCGATGCCATTCACGCTGCGGTTCAAAACACCGTGGGCCTGGTTGTCAATGCGGGGGCGTTGACGCATACGTCCCTGGCCCTGCATGATGCCCTGCGGCTGTATACGCATCCCATCATTGAGGTTCACATCAGCAACATTTTCGCCCGCGAGCCCGTGCGTCATCATTCCTATGTCGCGCCGCTGGCCAAAGGAACTGTTTGCGGTTTTGGGATAAACGGGTATAAGTATGCCCTGATGCATTTATCTGAGCTTCTGAAACAACCATGACAAAAACCATTTTAGATAAAGCGTTGGTCAAGGATCTGGCCGATTTGCTGAACGAAACATCCCTGACAGAGATTGAACTTTCCGACGGAACCTTTAAAATTCGTGTGGCCCGGCAGGGCACGCCAGCGGTGAACACGGTTTATGCCGCCGCCCCCATCGCTGAGGGCCCACTTTCTGCGCCGGTGGCGGCTGCGGCCTCCCCCAGCGATGCTGTTAAATCGCCCATGGTGGGGAATGTTTACCTTTCGCCCCGTCCGGGGGCCGATGCCTTCGTCAAGGTCGGTGATACCGTTGAAAAGGGCCAAACGCTATTGATTATTGAGGCCATGAAGGTCATGAACCCCATTCCCTCCCCCGTTCGCGGCGTGGTGAAGGCCATTTTTGTTCAGGACAGCCAGCCCGTTGAATTCAACGAACCCTTGATTCATATCGCTTAGGAGTCGCCGGCCATGAGTTCTTTCTTATTTACCAGCGAATCCGTGTCCGAAGGCCATCCGGATAAAATTTGTGATCAGATTTCCGATGCTCTGGTGGATGCGTATTTGTCCCGGGATCCCCACGCCCGATGCGCCATTGAAACGGCGGCCACCACCAACCGTGTTGTTTTGATGGGGGAAGTGCGCGGCCCCGACGACATGACCCCCGATGTGATTGAGGACGTTGTGCGCCAAACCGTGCGTCGCATTGGCTATGAACAACGGGGCTTTCACTGGAAAAACCTGGTGGTGCAAAACTATCTGCACGAACAATCCGCCGATATTGCCGTCGGTGTGGACGAAACATCGGAAAAGGCCGAGGGTGCAGGGGATCAAGGCATCATGTTCGGGTATGCCTGTGATGAAACCCCGGATTTCATGCCCGCCCCGATTTATTATGCCCATCGAGTTTTGCGTTTGATGACGGAGGCCCGCCATTCGGGCACAATCAAGGGCCTGGGCCCCGATGCCAAAAGCCAGCTGACCTTTTTGTACGAAAAGGAGCGGCCCGCCCGCGTGACATCCGTGGTGGTATCCACCCAACATGCGGAAACCATTGATGTTGCTGATGTTCACAACATTGTCCGCGGCTATGTGGCCAAGGCCTTGCCGCCTGAATTTTTAACCCCGGAAACACAATACTATATCAATCCCACGGGACGCTTTGTTATTGGCGGGCCGGATGGTGACGCGGGATTAACGGGACGCAAGATCATCGTTGACACCTACGGCGGGGCGGCCCCCCACGGGGGCGGTGCGTTTTCGGGAAAAGATCCCACGAAGGTTGATCGCTCAGCCGCCTATGCCGCCCGTTACCTGGCCAAAAATATTGTGGCGGCGGGTTTGGCCAAACGCTGTACGTTGCAACTCTCCTATGCCATTGGGATTTCTGAACCCCTGTCTCTGTATCTCAATTTTCACGATACAACAACGCTGAAAGAAGAAATTGTGGCGGAAAAACTCCGCACGTTCATCGACCTCACCCCCAAAGGGATTCGCCAACACCTGCATCTCAATCGTCCCATTTATCAGGAAACAGCGGCCTATGGCCATTTCGGCCGAACACCCGGTGAGCGCGGCACCTTCCCCTGGGAAAAACTGGACTTGGTGGATACGTTAAGGGCGATGTTTTTGTAGCGTTAACGCCCCAATTGCCTTTTCTTTTTAAAGGGGTTATAAGAAACGCACGCGATCATAGTATAAAGGTCATTTCCCATGTGCCGCCGATGTTTTGACGATGACGATGTCCATGATGCCGAGGAAACACTCAGCATGACCGATGTTTTGCGTCATCTTCAGGACCCCTCCCCTTTAACCTCTTTTAAGGACAATACTCCTCATGACTGATCTTTCTAATACACGCATTGGTGACCTGATGAAGGGCAAAAAGGCCCTGATTGTTGGTGTTGCCAACGAACATTCCATTGCATATGGTATTGCCCGTTCGCTCTCCCAGGCGGGGGCCGAGCTGGCCGTGACGTATCAAACGGACAAAGGCAAGGCCTTTGTGGAACCCTCCTTGGCGGGTCTCAACGTACCCATTTTCGCCAAGTGTGATGTAACGCAGCAGGGGGATTTAGAGGCCGTTTTTGAATCCATCGAAAAAAAATGGGGCCAGCTGGATGTCCTGGTGCACGCCATTGCCTTTGCCCCGCGGGATGATTTGCATGGCCGCGTGGTGGATTGCTCGCTGCCGGGGTTTTTGAATGCCATGGATGTGTCGTGTCATTCCTTTATCCGCATGGCCAAACTGGCCGAACCCCTGATGAAAAACGGTGGGGCCATGTTTACCCTGACCTATTATGGTTCGGAAAAGGCTGTCCCCAACTATAACATGATGGGCCCCGTGAAGGCCGCCCTGGAAAGCACCGTGCGCTATCTGGCCCTGGAATTGGGGAAAGGCCGCATTCGGGTCAATGCCATTTCCCCTGGCCCCATGCAAACGCGGGCCGCTTCGGGATTGAAAAAATTTGAACACCTGCTTTCTGTGGCTGCTGAACGCGCCCCCACCCACCAGTTGGTAACGCTGGAGGAGGTCGGTCGCACAACAACCTTCTTGGCCTCTGATCTGGCCCCCAGCATCACGGGCGAAATTATCTACATCGACGGTGGTTATCACATTGTCGGCTAAGGGATTTATCTTGATTAGGGTCGGGCATCCTTTGCCGGACCCCTATCAAGTGCTTGTGGATGATCTGACCAAGCGGCTCCGTCCACCCCTTCAGATCATCGATCTATCCCCTAGTTCTCACAAAGGCCCTGCTGGTCTTCGCGATGAGGGTGATCGTATCCGAAAGGCCCTTCCCCCCAAAGGCACCCGCATTGTCCTGGATATGCGGGGCAAAACCTATACCAGTGCTGAGTTTTCCGCGGTTTTGGAACGCTGGCCCCAACCCACCTTTATTATCGGCGGGGCGGAGGGGCACGATCCAGAAATTCTGAAAGAGGCCCATCATGTCCTTTCCTTGGGCGCCATGACCCTGCCCCACGCCCTGGCATGTCTGGTGTTCGTGGAACAACTTTACCGCGCCCAGTGCATCCGCCAAAACCACCCGTATCATCGGGATTGATAGCGGTGGCTTAAAACGATGGTGGCTTAAAACGACCGTCCCAGGAATAAATAAAGGGACCGTACGCCGCCCTCAGACTGACCATACCCCAGATAAACAGGGCCAAACACCGTATCTGTCCCCAAAAAGGTTGACCCTGAGAAAATGGGTTCGCTCATCAGATCTTGACGCTCTTGCTGATAATCACCCACCTCAAAAGATCCCCCCAGGTACACAGGCAGGTTAAAAAGGGCTTCATTATCCCCATAAAGCTGATGAAAATACAAAATACGATTGCTGCTGATGTTGGGACTAAAAATCTGATCTTTTTGATATCCTGAAAAATTCAAGAAGCCTCCGCCCAAAAACTGGCCTTCGATGGGGGTATCGTCCTCTAACGAAAGCTCTAAACTGCTGGTAAAAACCAGGATGTTATCATCGTCCAGACTTTCTACCCAGGTTAGCCGGCCCTCGCCTTGCTTATACGCTTCGGTGGATCCCAGCGTTTCATCCGCTTGGCGGAAGGTAAGGTTACCAAATTGTCCTTTTTTGGGAAAGCTCACCTGGTCCAGGGTATCATAATCAAAAGAGATAAAGTAGTTCCCAATGTCAAAATGGTTATCAACACTAGAGGGCCTGTCGCCTGTCTGCAGATCCACATAGCCAAAGCCGCGTGCTATCCCCAGGCGGGCTTCCGCATCATTGTCCAGCAACGTCGTTCCCACGGCACCCTGGCTGGTATAGCGGGTCAGGCGGTATTTGGCGACTTCTTGTCTGTTTTCTAAAAGGGGAACATTCAGGCCCTCATACCCCCCATCGGCCGCCACAAACAGTCCATTTTTGGTACTGAGTGGCTGATACCATTCTGCTTTGGCTTTGTTGTTTTCCCCCACTTGGCCGTCCAGGTTCAATTCCGCCCCCAAATCATTCATCATGGTTTGGGAATAACGGGCAGAAAGATTATACGACGTATTGCCCTGAAAATTATCCTCTAAATTCACTCCAAAGCGGACGTTATCCATGGACCAATCTTTGGGCCGCGTGGTAATAGAAACCCCTTTTTCGCTATCAGGCTTGTTTTCAGAAAGGGTTGGAGTGGGGTTTTGTGAGGGTTTATTGGCAACCTCAGCGGGCGTTCCTTTTGCCTTTTCGTCCATTGACAAAATAACGCCCGCTTTTTTTCCGGGACGCTCCACAATGTTAAAAGTCACTTTTTCAAAATGCCCCGTCCCATAAAGACGGGACAAATCCCGCTGCAAAACCTCCATGGACAGGGGCTCTCCTGCCTTAATAGAAATTTTCTGCCATACAATTTTATCATTCAGGGTGGATCGGTTATGCAGTTCCACAAAATCAATCATGGGTTTTTCGGGGGCAGGTGTATACTGACGGGCCCGAATGGCGGCATAGCGTTCTGGCGAAACGGCCAGGCGGGCCAGTTCTTTTTCTTGATTGCGGGTGGCTTTTATCCCTGGTGTGACAATCTCTTTGGCTTGTGCGAAATCGCTGGAGGTAAATCCCTGAATATCCGGACGAATATGGATGTCTGTAATTTTTAAGGTTAGCAGCTGGCGGTCTTCGTTCTGTTTAATCAAAATGGAAATCATCTGTCCTGCCACGGCCAGGGCGGAGCTCAGTTCCTCATAAGATCTTAAAATCGTCGGGATATGCACGGCAATCACGTGGGTTGCCCCCATGGATCTGGCCACATCGATGGGCAAATTGTTGGAGGCACCCCCATCCACCAAAAATTTTCCATCAATTTCCACCGGCGCAAAAGCCCCCGGAACCGACATACTGGCGCGCATCGCACTGACTAGGGATCCTTGGCCTAAAACTACGGGCCTCCCGGTTTCCACGTCCGTGGCCACCGCCCGAAAGGGAATGGGCAAACGATCAAAATCGGTAATACCATGACTGCGCAGCGTAAACTCCAAAAAGGCCAGATCGATCTGATTGCCCAAAATGGCCCCCTTGGGCAGGGCAACGCGACCTTCGCTATTGATACCAATTTTAAAATCCATCAAAAAGTTTAGGTCATCGCGCTTACGTTGAAACGTAAAATCCCGCCGATTATTAGGTTCACTAAACAACGTCGCCCACTGGGACGTTTCCACCAATGTTTCCAATTCTTTTGCTGAATAGCCCGAGGCATAAAGCCCCCCCACAATGGCCCCCATGCTGGTGCCTGCGATACAATCGATGGGAACGTGTTGTTCCTCTAAAACCTTTAACACCCCCACATGGGCAATCCCCAGGGCGCCACCGCCCGAAAGAACAATACAGGTTTTGGCGTCCGCTGCCGAAGAAATAGCCAAAAACAAGAACACCAAAGAACAAATAAAAACGCGCATGGTAAAGCCTTTACCATAAATGAATTCCTCTCAGCCAGCATTGATTTTTTAAACGAAGCCTTTTTCCCTATTTCTGACTTTTTCCCCCTTGTGATTCAAAAAACAGGTGTGTACTATCGCCCCATTATTGTGATGTTTCGTTGTTTTTAAGAGGTTTCCATGGCCATTCATATGAGCATTCCCAAAGACGATTTTGATTTAAAACCAAAAATCACCGTCATTGGTGTGGGGGGTGCCGGTGGCAATGCCGTCAACAATATGATCCGCGCTAATTTACAGGGCGTCGAATTTGTCGTGGCCAACGCGGACGCCCAGGCTCTGGCGCAGTCAGAGTGCCCGAATCGTGTGCAGCTGGGTATGAACATCACCCGTGGTCTGGGGGCGGGGTCGCGTCCAGAAATCGGCAAAGCCGCCGCCGAAGAGGCTTTGGACGAGGTTATTGAATATCTGCACGGCAGCAATATGGTTTTCATCACCGCCGGTATGGGCGGGGGAACCGGTACGGGGGCTGCCCCTGTCATTGCCCGCGTGGCCCGGGAAAAAGGCATTTTAACCGTGGGTGTTGTGACCAAGCCCTTTCATTTCGAGGGTGCCCACCGCATGCGCCTGGCCGAAGCCGGTCTGGATTCATTACAGCAAGTTGTCGATACCCTGATTGTAATTCCCAATCAGAATCTTTTCCGTTTGGCCAATGAAAAAACGACGTTCGCCGATGCCTTTAAAATGGCCGATGATGTTCTGCATTCTGGGGTGCGCGGCATTACAGATTTAATGGTCATGCCCGGGTTGGTGAACTTGGATTTTGCCGATATCCGCACCGTCATGATGGAAATGGGCAAAGCCATGATGGGAACCGGAGAATCCGAAGGGGAAAACCGCGCCGTCACCGCGGCCGAAGCCGCTATTTCGAATCCTTTACTAGATGATGTTTCTATGAAAGGCGCCCGCGGCGTCCTGATTAACATCACCGGATCCAAAGATATGACGTTGTTTGAAATTGACGAAGCCGCCAACCGCATCCGCGAAGAGGTTGACGCCGATGCCAATATCATTTTCGGATCCACCTTTGATGACAGCGTTCAGGGCAAAATCCGTATTTCTATTGTGGCCACCGGTATTGACGCTGCGCCGCGTCCCACGCAAAAACCCATTGAGCATGCGGCGCGAACCCCTGCCCCAATCCCCACGGGATATGCGGCTGGTGGCTATGCCCAGCAGCACGCACCGCACACAGCCTCGGGGGGTGGATATGGTCTCCCGCAATCGAGTTTCCCCCTGAATTCTGCCTATTCTACTGCGCATGCAGGGGAAGATGCTTCCCATGTCTTCATGACCCCGCCCCCTGTACGGGCGGATGTGCGGGCTGAAGTTGTCCCCCCCCGTTTGGAAACCGTTTCCGCGCCTGAACCTATTGCAGCTGCCCCTGCTGTGACCATCAATCCTGTTTTACGACCGGAAGCCCTGTCAGCTTCTCCCCCTTCTGGACAAGGTGCGGCTACTGCTGGACGTGATGCCCCCTCACCCCTTCCCCCTTTGGCAGGGACTGAAGGATCGTCTTTAAAGCCCTCTCTCTTTGGCCGTTTGGCACAAACCGTTTCGGGAAAACCAGGCAAAGAAGGATCTTCAACATCGCGAAACGCTGATGAGATCTTTTCGGTGCCCCCAAAGGCCGAACCCCAGAGTGCATCCTCTTCTCAAGGCGCTGCCCATGATGTGGATGATGAACTGGAAATTCCGGCGTTTTTAAGGCGGAAATAAAATAGGGCTTACGCACAACGCCATTGAGAACCTTCGTAGGAGGCGTCCCAATCCAGAATTTTCGGGAATGTTACCCTTTCTGCACTCCTTCGCTGCGCTCGCAATGACGAAGGTTCCGCGTAAGTCCTATAAAAAAAATAATCATCCCCTACCGAATCTTACCCACACCCATTAAATAACGCCGGGCGCACTGGGTGGTGCCGTCTTCCATGATTTTAATATAATTGGCGGGGATGCTTTGCATTTGTCCGCTGCGCACCGTTTGATCAAAAATTTGGTATTCTGTGTAGGACATATTTTGTTTGATGTAATAAAACGTGCACAAACAATGCTTGTACCGGCCATCTTTGGGAATATCGATGGCATAGGGGATGGGCTGGCTCATACATTCCTGCACATATTGTTGTTTTACACGTTCAGGATAGCCCCCCACGACCCCCCAGGCATGGTCGTTCCCCAGCACAAAAAGCAAACAAAACCCCATGAAAAAACGTATCGTCATGACAAAAACGTCCCTGATGTAGGACTTACGCACAACGTCATTGGGAGCCTCCGTAGGAGGCGTGGCAATCCCGTTTTTCCCCTGGCGGCATTTCTGGATTGCTTCGCCGCGCTGGCAATGACGAAGGTTATGCGTAAACCCTGATGTTAAAAGCAAAAAAATTTATTCAAAACCATTGTACCATACGCCGGCATGAAACGCAATGTTTGCGTTAACGCTTTTCTACATCCCTTACCCCACCAACCGCCCGATGCGCTGGACTTTGGCTTGGAGTTTGTTCAGGGCTTGAAGATAGGCCTCCGCGCTGGCGGCCAGGGTATCGATGTTGGCACCGGATCCGTGGGCGGTGGTGCCGTTTTGCTCCAGACGCACGGTGACTTCGGCCTGGGCATCGGTACCCTGCGTCACCGCCTGGACCTGGTAAAGCTGCAGCGTTGCCTGGTGCGGCACCAGTTGCGCAATGGCGCGAAAGGTGGCATCCACGGGGCCCGTGCCGGTGCTTTGGGTTTCCTGAATCTGGCCGTTGATGGACAGGGACATGCGAACGTCGGGCTTATCCGTGGTGCCACAGGTCACGCTCAGGCTGTGCAGACGGATGGCTTCATCGGCCTGGCCCATCTGGGCGTCCACCAGGGCGATGAGGTCTTCATCAAAAATCTGTTTTTTCTTATCAGCGATGGCTTTAAAACGGGTGAAGGCCTCACTCAATTCCTCATCCGATAAACGGTAACCCAGGGCGCTGAGTTTATCCCGCAGCGCCGCCCGTCCCGAATGTTTTCCCATGACCAAAGAGGAGCGGGAGAGTCCCACAGACTCCGGCGTCATAATTTCATAGGTTTGGGCGTTTTTCAGCATGCCGTCTTGGTGAATGCCGGATTCGTGGGCGAAGGCATTGGCCCCCACAATGGCTTTATTCGGCTGTACCACAAAGCCCGTGACGCCCGATACCAACCGCGAGGCCCGCATGATGTGGGTGGTGTCGATGTTGATGCGGTATGGCAGTAAGTCAGGGCGGGTTTTCATGGCCATGACGATTTCCTCCATGGCGGCATTGCCGGCTCTCTCGCCCAGGCCGTTGATGGTGCACTCAATTTGACGCGCGCCGTTTTGAACCCCCGCCAGAGAATTCGCCACCGCCAGCCCCAAATCATTGTGACAGTGGGTGGAAATCACGGCCAAATCAATGTTCGGCACATTATTTTTAATCGCCGCAATCAGGGCGCCGTACTCCGTTGGCATAGCATAACCCACGGTATCGGGGATGTTGATGGTGCGGGCACCGGCCTTAATGGCGGTTTCCACGGCGCGGAACAAAAAATCGCGGTCGCTGCGCACGGCATCCTCCGCCGACCATTCCACATCATCCACCAAGGACCGTGCCAGGGTCACGCTGTCCGTGATGGCCGAGAGCACCTGATCCGGCGTCATGCTTAACTTATGTTTCATATGCAGAGGGCTGGTGGCCAAAAACGTATGAATCCGGGTGGGACCGCTGGCCCCGCGCAGTGCCGCCCCCGCCGATTCAATATCCCCCGTTTTGGCGCGGGCCAAGGCGGCGATGCGGCTGGTTTTCAGGGTTTGGGCGATGATGGCAACAGCCTCAAAATCCCCCGCACTGGCGGCGGGAAAGCCGGATTCGATAATATCCACCCCCATGGCCTCCAGCGTCGTGGCAATGCGGAGTTTCTCCCCCAGGGTCATGGAGGCCCCGGGGGACTGTTCCCCGTCGCGTAACGTTGTATCAAAAATCAAAACCGTTTCTGACATCATTTCTATTCCCGATTCACAAGTCTTAGCCCTAAGTATCTCATAAATATGGGGGAGAGAGAAGGAGGATTGTGGAAATAAAGGTAATATACCCCTCGCAAATGAAGAGTACCGTTTTAGGTTGAGGCAAGGGGGGAGTTCATGACGCGGAAGTTATCCGTGAGTCGGTCGGTCCATTCTTTGGCCTTTTCAGGAAAGGTTTTGTCGAAGAAT
>JBILRW010000019.1:0-22211 GCA_044372405.1 Alphaproteobacteria bacterium | reverse complement strand
GTTTTGTCCTGCATACCCTGGATTATCAAACAGAGGAAACCATTCTCATACCGGGAAGTGCCCTGGGCCTGACCACAACCCTGGAAATTTTAAAGGATCGGGCGGAGGGTAATGGGCCCCAGCATTCTCTCCTGGCCCTGGGCTATTCAGGCTGGAATCCCATGCAGCTGGAAAAGGAATTTGCTGAAAATCAATGGATCAACGTGAAAATCAATGACCCTGCCCTGGTGTTTCACACCCGATGGTCTACAAAATGGCAAATGTGTCTGGAGGCCGCCGGTATCCCGCTGGATCATCTTTCCGGGGACGCGGGGCATGCGTGAGATCAGGTAACAGGTAACAGGTAACAGGTAACAGTATTATTTCTTCCCCCAAAACCGTTTTAACCACCAGATGCCTGGCAGCAAAATCAAAAAAGGTCCCGCCCACAAAACGGCGGTTTCTGTGCGCAGGGGCGGGATCATGGACAGGTCCGTGCCATAATTTTTTTCCAAAATCAGTTGGATCTCTTTTTCGCTCAGTCCTTTGCTCAAAGACTGCCGGATAAACGACCGCATGGCATCAGCCACGGGGGTTTGGGATTCCGACAGGGGCTCCCCCTGGCAAACGGGGCAGTGCAGGGTTTTTTCCAGGGCCTGGGCCCTTGCCTCCAATGCCGAATCATTCAGCGGGGTGAAGGCGGGAAGCATCACAAACAAGATCGCGAAAACACTAAGAAAACAAAGGGTTTTCATGGCTCAAGCATTGTCCGAAGAAAAAAAACGTGACACAGCCTTCCGTTAAGACCACCACATCCCAACTATAGCACATAATGAAAAGAAGGGGTTAGATTGTTTTTGCATGGTTCACCCCTTGCGAGAACAAGTGGCGTCACGCCTGGCCCGGGTACCCCCATCGTCGGGGGGGGCCTAAATTCCCCCCCCGCGCACACCCTAAACCCCTACGGCTTTTCCCCCGGGCTAAACCACTTCTTTAAACCCAACCTTTTCCGTTGCGATAAAAACACGCCGGCGCCAAATATCAGGGGTGATGTTTTTGGTGCATTGGACGATGTCACCCACCTGAAAGGCTAACTCTTCACCAGGTTTTACCCAGGTGCCTATTTCCAAAATATGATAGTTCCCATCGGGTAGTGCTTCAGAAAAAGCCAGCCTTGTTTTATTTGAATTTAATACAGGATTTTCAATCGACAAAAGAAAATAGTTATCCCCTTGATCACTTTTGGCGTTTTCTATCAAGGGCAAGAGGGCCAAGGCTTTCTTGCGCACAATGTCCATTTGGGGGGAATCAATGATGTAGTGTTCCAAATCGAAAAAGCTGATTTTTTCCATCTCTCGAATCAGATCTTTAAACTGCTTGTCGATATCCTTTCCAAAAACAGTTTCTCCTGCTTTCCAGGACGTTTCCAAACCCGTATCCATATAAAGACCAGAATAAAGATCATAATAGCTAAAACACAATCCTTGATTGCCTTCAATCCATGCGGCTTTTTGAAAATCGTAACGGGAAATTTGATTTAATTCCTGAATAATATTAACAATATAGATCCCTTTGGATCGTATGGTTTTTAAGGATTTTTTCATATAAGCCTCTGTTTTATCTGAATTTAAATTTTTCAAAAGGAATATGCGATTCTTCAGATTGCTTAGGAACAACATTACCGTCAACATCCAGAGAGTTTCCATCTTTTTGCCAGCGAACATTATCATGTTGTTGGCCAATCTGTCGACTTTCTGGTTCTCCCGCTGAAATTTTTACATAACTTGATCTGCCGCTGTCTGGCTTGGTGTATTGCACCCCTTTTTGATCGCGCGTGACTTCACGCGTCCAATCTTTGGGGACGCCTTCGGGACGTTTGAACAGACCTCGGGCTTCCGCTTCCTTAAACCGTTGTTGGCGAAGCAAGCTTTGGGCCTGTCGATCAAATTTGGTTGCGGCTTGTTGGATGACCTGCTGATTTGCCTGACTCACCCCATTGCGCTCCACATACTTGGCGATTTGTTGCGCCGCCAGCAGATAAGCCTCTCGAATGGCCAAACCCACCACCAGTGTTTCTGCAACCCCGCTTAGAATTGCCAATCCTGCCAGAAACAACAAAAACCCCGTCACGTGGGCATTTTCAATCGCCTGCTGCGACGGCGTCGGAATCTTACTATCCGACAATTCCTCCGGCCAAACCGGCTCCGCCGTGCAACGACAGTTGTACGCATCGCCTGGGGGCGCATTAAAAAAACAAAAAATTGACCCAAATAGAAAAACGATATTAAAATCCTCACATGATCAATGTGTTTTTTATTCTCTTTTTTGTTATCCACCCCCTGGCTGTCTGGAAAATTTCCCAAACGGCTTCTTACAAACATAGGATTTTGTGGGCAATTTTAGCGGTTTTAGGGGGTTATGCTCTTCTTTATGTGGGGCAGTCTTGGCATTTTTATAAAACAGGTATTATTTTTAATGCAATTGAAAATCCAACAGAACAGGACCTTCGTCGATACGCACCCAACGGGGCAGGCTATGCTTTTACGGCTGCTTTTGGATGGATATGGTCTTTGGGATATTTCATGATCAATCTAAAGATAGGGAGAATGATAAAACCCATTCCGCCCTATCTTTCCCCTTTAAGATTTAACAATTTTGGAAAAATAGTTTTTTATATCACGTTTCTTTTTTTCCAATCCCTTGTCATATTTTTTAGTTTAGTGGCAATGATTCCCCTTATTTTTTTGAGAATAATCATTGTTTAAAGAGATAACCCGAACCTATTTTAACATTGAAAAGGCTTCAAATTCAGTCGACCAAGTCTCTTTAATGGAATAGGCATTGCCTCCAAGATCCGTTAAACCCACATATTCTGGTGATAACCCCTCTGGCTTGGAGGTGTCGTTAATGATCTCTCGTATATTTGCAGGATCGGTAAAATCATCTTGGAATTGATAATCAATTTTACCAAAAATAACAAGATAGCCCCGTTCGTAGTGAACACTACCTTCGAATACCCCTGATACAGTGGCCCCATTCAAAGAATAAGATGAATCCCCAAAGTTATAAGTATTTGAAAAATTGTAAACAAATTTTCCATTTTGAACTTTTTGAGCTTCCTGTATGATTTGATCATTAACACGCGGAAATATGGTTTCCTGGGCTTGGTTAATGATACTGTTTAACAATCCGATTTGGGATAAAGACACATCCGATCCATACCCTGCATAAAAATGTAGGATAAAATCCCATGTATCCCATCTCTGAATTTCAGATTTTTGATCCAGGGATATAGGCAGAAATTGTTGAGCCTTCTCAAGTAGAAACCCCTCCGACAACTCTTCGGGCCAAACCGGCTCCGCCGTGCAACGACAACCGTAAGCCTGTCCCGGATGCCCATCATCGGGCGGACGGCTATAGGCAAAAACGTTATCGTCGTAATCCGCATGACGGGCCCGGACTCTGGTGTCATCCTGGGACCGCCAAATGTAATTTTCGCAGCCCACGGCCCGCTGACGGTACATGGCCAAAGCCGTGAGAAACCGATGGTCCAGCCGACCCAGCTCCACCGCAATCCGCTCATCAACCTGAAGGGGCAGAGGATGACGGGTGTCAAATTTTGTAACCAAAAAATGCCCGCGGGTCACGGGAAAGGCATACCCCACCGTTTTTTTCCCGCGCACTGTTCTTTTCGGCGGTTTTCTCAGGATTTTCACCACCCGGGTCAGGGTGCCATAAAATTGACCGGCGTAGGTGGTAATCAGAAACCGCAAATACGGTTCATCCTCCAGCCAGCCTTGATTCGCCTCTTCGGGGCCATAACGGGAGGATAGGGTTTTTAGGAAATTCTTTTTGTGGATTTCCGCCAATTCTTGCAGGCGGCTTTCCACGGTGCTGATGGCCTGAACCAGGCTCAGCACCACAGGATCGGGTAGGGGCATGATCAATATCCTTTTGAAATATATTAAAAAAAGGGAGTAGGGAGTGGTGAGTGGTGAGTAGGGAGTGGTGAGTAGATAACGCCTTAAACGTTCGACTCACCACCCCCTACGCCCTAAACCCGCACCTCCCGCCAGGGGGCCAGCAAATCTTTGACGCTTTGGGGCATATCCAGCTTGCCCGTTCCCCGATTTTCGTAATAGGACGCCACCAACACAAAAACAGCCTGACGCAGCGTCGGGGGAATGGTGCTTGCGGTATCCCCAAACCCAATGGTGGTATCCACGCGAATGCCAAAACGGTCTTTCGTTGGATTGGGCAAATCGGCGCCGTAGGCATTGCGCAGATAAACCGTCTGCCCCACCGATTCAATCAAATACAGAGACGATGGAATATCCTCCATCAGGCCACTGGTGCCGGCCACCTTCACGGCATCCACAGAAATCAGCGGCGTACGGGACAGTTTCATCTCCTTAACCGAGCACCCCGGATAGCGCACCAGCACATCGGGTCCCTGAAAAGTCTTCCGGTCCGGCAGGCTGATTTTCCAGCGGTGGGCCACAAACCGCCACTTTTGACGGATCAGGCCCAGGCCGCAGTACAGCTCAATGGCCTGAATCGCCGTGTCCACAAATTGCGTGACCAAGCTGGCCTCGGGCGTTGCCACCGGCAACCGTAAATAAGCCAAAACATCCGCCAGCGCCACGGCAGAAACCGCAGGACCTTCCAATCGTTGGGTATAAAGTGTTGTTGTCATAAAACTATCTCCTTGGTTAAAAATGAAAAAATAAAATGGGGGGGGGTAGGGGAGGGGGACAATGTTGGGGCTTACCCATTCGCATGCAGGGGGGAGGGGGTAAAGCCAATGGCGTCGCCGCGCCCGCCGTATACGCCGCCAACACCATTAACAGCAGGGTTGCCGCCATTTCTTGGGCCAACGCCGCCCAGTCTTCATCGGAAATTTCCGGTGGGTCAGGGTCCAGGGGCAGAACATCGGGCAACACGGGCTCTGCCAGACAGCGACAGTTGTACGCATCGCCGGGATGACTAGAAAATCAAGACTTAGACAATTTGAGTATTTTTGAGAAACTATCCCTTACGGTCAAGGCTTCATCTATAGTTCTGCCAATCAAAATAGAGAATTCTTGGTCAATAAGATTTGTGCTTTTCCCATGCATGCCCCCTGACAATCTTATCCGATATGTCCCGAAGTTCCCGATCGGTCTTTCCTCCAGGATATTTCGGTTCAGCAGCCCTGATCCGGTTCTCCACCTCCTTAATCCTCTGCTCCACTTTCTCAATGGCATTTTGAAGTGCCTCTTGCCGTTTTTGCAGGGCCTCTTTCCTGGTGGGGTCTTTAACCTTTTAAATCAAAAATGGGCCAGAATATCAATCTGACCCACCTTGAGTTTTATTGATTCACAAAATCAATAAAATCATCCCCTATCTGTTCTTTCAAAGCCGAAGCTTCCTCCCAAGATATCCCTGTATAGGTAGAATAATTTTTTCCAACTATTTCTAAGCAAAGGATATGGGCGGTTAACAGAAAAGATATTTCTAAAGTGCTCAGAAACAAAACAATTATTTTTTCCTGAGTTTTTCTTAGGACTCCATTAATTTTTTCCTCCAATTCTTCTGAAAAAAGAAAATCCCAATTTTCCAACTGGGTAGAATTTTCAAAATTATTGATGGTGGTTAATGACCAAGAAAGAGTCTTTAACTCTGAGCGCAAAATTGTTATTTTTTTCTGGTTATCATCCTGTGGTTCAATTTTCATAACAACCTCTCTATTCCATTTGATCTTTTTCTATGATTTTAAAGAAACGTTTTTCCCCATCTCGCGAATAAAAAGCAGTTCCAGAGTCTTTGCTTAATTCATCTCCAATAACAATTGTCTTTTTATCTTTTGACAAGTAGAGAATTCTATTTCTTTTAAGATTGTGAACACGTTCTGGATCTTTTAGGGTTTCTTCAATTTTTTTGACAAGGTCTTGCGGTGTTTTGACTTGATCAGGTAATTCCTTTCCTTTGGCAAAGTGTGTTTCCCACGCATGCCCCCTGACAATCTTCTCCGCCGCATTCCGATCTTCCGACCGCTTCACCGCCTCATCCACCCGCTTGATGGCATTTTGCAACGCCTCCTGCCGCTTCTCCAAACTCTCCCTTGTTTTCGGGTCTTTAACAGTGCGGATAAAACGAGCGGCGGCCTGATACGCCCCGCGAACGCGGCGGGCCAGAATGGCCGCGCGGGCCAAAGCCAATGGCGTCGCCGCGCCCGCCGTATACGCCGCCAGAACCGTTAACAGCAGCGTTGCCGCCATTTCTTGGGCCAACGCCGCCCAGTCCTCATCAGAAATTTCCGGCGGGTCAGGGTCCAGGGGCAGAACATCGGGCAAGACGGGCTCTGCCAGACAGCGACAGTTGTACGCATCGCCCGGGTGGCCGTCAGCGGGGGGCGTGTCCCACGAAAACACGCGATCATCGTACTGCCGATGCAGAGGCCGCACCTTGCCATCGTCCTGCGTGCGCCAAATGTACTGATCAATGCCCAGGGTTTCCTGGCGATAGCCGTCCAGGCCTTGTTTAAAACGGTGTTCCATCCTCTCTTGTTCCAGCGCGATACGCCGCTTCAGTTGGGGCTCCAAGTCCTTGTCAGGATCAAAGGCCTTCACGAAAAAATACCAGCGCCCCACGGGAAAGGCATAGCCAACAGCTTTTTCCCCGCGATGACGGACATTGGGCTGCTGGCAATCTACCCCCTAAACCCCTACGGTTTCTCCCCCGGGCTGATCCACTGGAACGTCACCCCTTCGTTGGGATTGGGCTGTTTCAGCATTTTCAGGATACGGGCGGCTTCTTCACGAATCACGACCATTTCGGGCATATTCAGAATTTCTTCCTCAGTGTATTTATACCCATCAATGGCGGCCATCAGGGCATGCAGATTTTTAAGACCGTTATCAATTTCATGGCCAAAAATAAATGGTATTTCTTCATAGTAATCCATCAGGCCAGAATCCCAAAACATGCCGTAATAATCTTCTGTATAAGAAGAAACAATGCCCTCCTCATTATCAAGCCACTCATACCGCTGTCGGTCATAGCTGGACGTTTTTTCTAACCAGTCAAAAAGTGTGTTTGAGGGTCTAATCATTGAATAACTCCGGTTTAAATTCAAATTCATCGAGGGGGATGTGGGACTCGTCAGAAGCTGCGTCAACAAAATTGCCATTCTTGTCCATAGCCTCCTCTTCAATTTCCCAACGTACATAATCAACCTGTTGTCCTTTCCTGGGGGAGTTGGGTTTGGCCTTCATAATCCTTACCTGAGTTTTCCCACCTGATCCAGGTTTGACATAGCGAGTTCCGTCGTTTTTTCCCGTCGGTTTTTGAATCCAATCCTTTGGCACGTTTTGGGGACGGGGAAAGATAGGTTTTGGATCACGGGTTTGTTGTTCAACCTTTTGAATTTCCTTCTGCAGGGCTTGTTTACCCGATTCGCTGATCTCTTTTTCCGCCACAGAACGCATGAAAGAGCGGGCCAAGGCCTGATACCCCGACCGTAAAGCAACAAGCCCCGCACTACCCGCAAGCAAAAGCCCACGGATCAAAAGCAATGCCCCTGAAAACGCCAAAAACGTGGTATAGGTTGCATCGTTGATGGCCTGCTGCGACGGCGTCGGAATCTTGCTATCCGACAATTCCTCCGGCCAAACCGGCTCCGCCGTACAACGGCACCCATACGCCTGCCCCGGATGGCCATCGTCGGGGGGACGGCTATAGGCAAAAACGTTATCGTCGTAATCCGCATGACGGGCCCGGACTCGGTTGTCATCCTGGGACCGCCAGATGTAATTTTCGCAGCCCACCGCCCGCTGGCGGTACATGGCCAGGGCCGTGAGAAACCGATGGTCCAGCCGACCCAGCTCCACCGCAATGCGCTCATCAACCTGAAGGGGCAGGGGGTGACGGGTGTCAAATTTTGTAACCAAAAAATGCCCGCGGGTCACGGGAAAGGCATACCCCACCGTTTTTTTCCCGCGCACTGTTCTTTTCGGCGGTTTTCTCAGGATTTTCACCACCCGGGTCAGGGTGCCATAAAATTGACCGGCGTAGGTGGTAATCAGAAACCGCAAATACGGTTCATCATCCAGCCAGCCTTGGCCGGCTTCCTCCGCGCCATAACGGGCGGATAGGGTTTTTAGAAATGCTTTTTTGTGGGCTTCAGCCACCGTTTGCAGGCGGCTTTCCACGGTGCTTAGGGCCCGAACCAGGCTCAGCACCACAGGATCGGGTAGGGGCATACTATGTCTCCGATGAAAATATGTTTTTAAAAAAAAGGGCAGGGCAGGGGGCAGGGGCGAGGGGTGCGCCCCAAAAAAGGATCTTAAGTATTGAAAAAATAAACTTGAAAAATATAAGCACCGTTAGAAAAAAACGACGCACCCCTCACCGCTGGCCATGCAGCAGCCAAAGGACAGAAAACCGCACTCTTCGGTCCTCCGTCCCCTGTCTTCAGCCTTCCGTTACACGTTAAAGTTCAGCAACTTAATCGACTTCGTGTTCACCACGGCGCCGCCGGTGCGCTTGACGGCATAGAACATGACGTTGGGCTTGGCGGTGTAGGGATCGCGCAGCACGCTGACATCGCTGCGATCGGCAATGGTATAGGCCGAACGAATGTCCCCAAAGGCCACGGACAGGCTGCCCGCGGCTTTGTTTGGCATTTGCTCAATCAACAGCACAGGATAACCCAGCAGGGTCGTGCTGGTTTTGCCGTCCAGGGCCGGTTGCCACAGGTATTGGCCCGTGGAATCCTTGAACGTCCGAATATCGGACAACAGGGACCGATTTAACAACCACACGGCGTTATCCATGTACCGTGTTTCCAGCGACAACATCAAACGCACCAGAACATCGCCCGGGTTGGCGGCGGGAAACGCCCCCGCAACACCGGTTTTCAGCTGCTCAATCTGGCCCGCCGCTATGCCCGCAGGATAGGTTAAAATCCCCCGCGGTTGTCCGACACCGGTGCCACTAATAAAGGCCGTTTGTTCCACCAGGCCCATATTTTCAGCGATTTTCTCCGCAATCCAGCTTTCCACGTCAAAGGCTGCATCATCCAGCAAACGCTGGGTGATTTTGGGGTGCGCATACAGCTCGTGTACAGGAATGTTGATTTTCTGAATGGTGGAGGTATTGGTTTCCGGACGCGCCGCCGTCTCCGCCGCCCATGCCGCCGCCGTTAGCGTATCATCCACCACAACATCGACACTGTCGTTGCTGATGGTAATGGTACGTGCCAAAGACCGGAACGGAGTGTTGGCGTCAATGGCCTTGATGATTTCCTCATGCAGGCGGCTGGGCACCAAAAAGCCCCCATCCACACCCGATGTGGCGGACATGGCCTTGGTTTGCCAGGACAGCAACCCCTCGTCCTGACCTGTTTTCAGAAAACGACGAAAGGCCGCCTTGTGCTGCACCGCGTCTTCGTTGTCCGTTGTGGTAAAGGTCTCGCTGGGGACACCACGGGCCGATCGCTTTTGGGCGTTGGCCATGGTTTGCAGCTTTTGCTCTAAACGATCAATGTCACCGTGCAGACGACGCATTTTTTCCTCAACCAGCGGATCTGTGGCCTGTTTTTTATTCAGGTCACGTTGCCGCTCATCATTGGTTTCACAGAACGCTTCGTAAACGCGCCCCATGTCTTCGTTTAAGGCTTTGACCTCAAAAGAGCTTTCGGTTGGATTCATAGTATAACTCCTAAAATAAGATGATAAAAAAACTCCCTGAACGGCCTAAAAACAAGATCTACGCACAATCCGCGTCATTGCGACTGCGAGGAACGAAGCAGGAAGCAATCCAGAAATGCCAGTTGTAGAAAGACTGGATTGCCACGCCTCCTACGGAGTCGGGCAATGACATTGTGCGCAAGCCCTTGAAAATCCAAGCCGCGTTTTCTCAAACAAAATAAACAACAATTTTTCAGGGAGATAAAAAAAGGCCCCCCGAAGGGAGCCCAAGGCAAAGAGGCACTACGCCCCTTTATCCTTTTGTTATACCGATTTTTATAAAGCCTGTAAAGGTGGGGAGAGATTTTTTTGACAAAAGTTTTTTTATCTGCGTATAGTGGTTCAAACCTCAAATGGAGATCTAAAAATGAAAAAAGCACTGATTGTAACAAGCGTGATGACCTTCGCAACCCTGGGGGCTGTTATGGCACCTGTGGCCTCTGCTGGGGAAACTTATGCAACGACTTCTGCAGCCACCGAAGCCCCTCATGCTGCTGGTGACATCGTTGATGTTGCCGTGGCCAATGGTAACTTCAAAACCCTGGCTGACTTGCTGGGAAAAGCCGGACTGGTTGAAACCTTAAAAGGCAAAGGTCCTTTTACCGTTTTCGCCCCTACCGACGAAGCCTTTGCCAAATTGCCCAAAGAAACCTTGGACAGCCTGGTTTTGCCTGAAAATGCCGCTAAACTGAAGTCCATTTTGACATACCACGTTGTTGCCAAAAAAATCACAGCCGCTGATATTGCTGGAAAAAAACTGGATGTCAAAACGGTTGAGGGCGAAAAAATCACGGTTGATGCCACATCTGGAACCGTTAAAGTCAACAATGCCACCGTCACAACCGCTGATGTCGCTGCCAGCAATGGCGTGATTCACGTCATAGACACGGTTTTGTTGCCTAAATAAGCGGCAAACTCTTTTTTGCCAATGCGATGGGGGCAGAACACCATTTTGCCCCTGTTTTTGTTGCGCTAAAAACCCCTTGACAACCCCAACCCTTTTGTCTCATACTCAGCACATCAAGCGTAGATGGCACACCTTTGAACATTGTTTTTTAGGCATTCTTCTGGGTCCGTGTTTTTATTAAGAGTTGGCGTCCTGCCGGTCCGTTCTTCGCCTTTTTACCCACCCTTTATTTATTTTTAGACCCTCCCCCCTATGGATTTACAGACACTGAAGAGCAAAACAGCCATCGAACTGATGAAAATGGCTGAGGATTTGGATTTAGAAAACATCGCCAACATGCGCCGTCAGGAATTGTTGGTGGCGATTTTAAAACAGCTGGCCGAAAACGAAGTCACCATTCATGCCAGTGGTGTCATGGAGCGCTTGCAGGATGGATTTGGTTTCTTGCGTTCGCCGGAATCCAACTATCTGCCCGGTCCCGATGACATTTACGTGGCGCCGCATTTGGTCAAACAATATGCCCTGCGTACCGGCGACACCGTCTATGGCGATTTGATTGCCCCTGGGGAAAATGAACGGTACTTTGCCATTGATACCATTAAGAAAATCAATTTTGATGTGCCGGAAAAATCCCGCCATCGGGTGAACTTTGATAACTTAACGGCGCTGTTTCCCACCAAAAAATTAAACCTGGAAATTGAACAGTCAAAGGACCGCACGCCCCGGATTATTGATCTGATCTCCCCCCTGGGAAAGGGCCAGCGGGCCCTGATCGTGGCGCCGCCCCGGACGGGAAAAACCGTGATGATGCAATCCATTGCCCATTCCATCACCGCGAATCACCCCGAAGTTTATTTGATCGTTCTGCTGATTGACGAACGGCCAGAGGAAGTCACGGACATGCTGCGCTCTGTTAAGGGCGAGGTGATCAGTTCAACCTTTGACGAACCCGCCACCCGCCACGTGCAAGTCACGGAAATGGTTTTGGAAAAAGCCAAGCGCCTGGTGGAAAGCAAACGCGATGTGGTGATTCTGCTGGATTCCATCACCCGTTTGGCCCGGGCCTATAACACCGTGGTGCCCTCCTCGGGCAAAGTCTTAACCGGCGGTGTGGATGCCAACGCGCTGCAACGTCCCAAACGCTTTTTCGGGGCCGCCCGAAATGTTGAAGAGGGCGGGTCCCTGACCATCATCGCCACAGCTTTGGTCGATACCGGATCCCGTATGGACGAGGTTATTTTTGAGGAATTCAAGGGAACCGGCAACAGCGAGCTGATCCTGGATCGGAAACTCTCCGACAAACGGACCTTCCCCGCCATTGACATCACCAAATCCGGCACCCGGAAAGAAGAACTGCTGGTGGACAAAACCACCCTGTCCAAAATGTGGATGCTCCGGCGCCTGCTGATGCAAATGGGCCCGTCGGAGGCCATGGATTTCATTTTGGATAAAATCAAACACTCCAAAAACAACGCCGATTTCTTTGATGCGATGAATTCGTAGGGGACTTCTAAAAAACCCCCCTTTTTCGTCATCATGCGAGCCTCCGCAGGAGGCGTGGCAATCCAGGGTTTTCGGGAGTTTTAGCCTTTCTGGATTGCGTCGCTGCGCTCGCAATGACGGTGTCCTTAAATCCCCAAATCAATCCGCTGCGCATCCAAAGACCCCAGATTTTCCGGATTGACGGTGGATAACCACGTTACAAAGGGCCCCGTGTTCAGCGCCCCCGCCAGTTCATGGCAATGCCGGGGGTCCAGGTGGGACGTAATATCATCCAGCAACAAAAGGGTCCGTCGCCGCGCCGCCAACAGGTGCGCGATACGCAGTTGAATCCCCAAAACAAAGATTTTTTGCTCCCCGGTGGAGCCCAAAGCGGCATCAACATTTTTATGAACATCAAAAGCCGAAAAAGCCGATTGGTGCGGGCCCTCGGTTTTGCAAAACGGGCGGAGGGATTCCAGATGATTCCGATAGCTTTCTTCCGCAAACAAGGCACTTTGGCCGGACATCAGGGCATCCTCAACCCATCCTGCGCACGATAACGGGGCATAACGAAAAGGAATATCCAGCACACAGCCATTCAAAATCCGCACCACATCCAAACGGGCCGCCGCAATGGCCACAGCCTTTTCCGCCAGAATGCTTTCCAGACCCCTGTGCCAGGCGGATGAGGTCACCTGACGATCAAACAGGGCGGCGCGTTCGCGGCGGGCGGCCTCGTACGCACGCAAATGGGTCAGATGATCCGGATAAAACCCATACACCGTACGATCCCAAAACCGGCGGCGCTCTGTCAGGCCCTCAGCAAACAAGCGGTCCATTTTGGGGGTATGCCAAACAATATGCAGATGATCCGAAAGATCCTGCTGCGTCCCGGTCAGATCATTGATATGCAGCAATCGACGCTCTTTACCCTGGGCCAGGGCGTCCGCATCCAGGGCCGTGCCCAGCGATAGATCATCATCCCCCCAATCCAAATGCACAGCCCAGGGGCCCACATTATGGGCTGACTGCATCGCCCCCAATTTGGCCCCCCGCAGGCCCGTCCCCACGGTAAACAGGGACAGGGCCTCCAGGATATTCGTTTTCCCCGACCCATTGGGGCCGGCAATCATCACGCGGGGATGGCTGACCTCAAAAACCCTGTCGCCATAGGTACGAAAATGATACAGGCGCAGCAGCCGGATGTGCCCGGAAAACTGATCAACATCCCTCATACCGGCGTCTGCCCCCCACCCCAGCCCTCCCCCGCTACGGGGGGAGGGGGCCCCTGTTAAACTCACCCCCCTAACTTTCATGTCCTGGGGGGGTGGGTCAATGGGTTTTTTTTGAAGGGGGGGATTGTGGGGGAGGGGACGAGGCTTGCCACTCCTCTTAATCACCCTACGGGATTGACAGCCCCTGGTAAAAATCCGGCTTTTTTTGTCACGCTGAGCATCGTCGCGGCATCCAGGTGGATTCTGCGACTGCGCGCGGAATGACAAATCGTTTTATTTTTCAATGATTTTTCAAATTTTCGTGGTCTGAAAGAAGTCTTTGGGAAATTCCGTAGGGTGGTAATGCATCAACACTCCCACCCCCATCACCCCAAAACCCGCTCAAAAATCTCATCAACATGCCGGGTATGATAGGCATCATCGCACAGGGTGTCCAGATCACGGGTGGGAATATGACGGGTGATGTTGGGATCAGCCTTTAGGCGGTCCAGAAACAAACCGCCGTTATGCCAGGTTTCCATGGCGTTTTTTTGAACCAGGGCATAGGCATCTTCGCGGCTGCATCCGCGCTGGGTCAATTCCAGCAAAATGCGCTGGGATGCGTGAAGGCCCCCCAGAGAATCCAGATTTTTTTTCATTTGATCCGGGTAAACCTGCAGTTTTTCAATAACGCCGGCGGCGCGATGCAGGGCGAAATCCAGGGCGATGCAGGCGGCGGGCAGCAAGGTGCGCTCCACCGACGAATGGGAAATATCCCGTTCATGCCACAACGCGACGTTTTCCAGCGCCGGAATCACGGCGGCGCGAATGACGCGGGCCAAGCCCGTTAGGTTTTCCGTCAGTACCGGATTGCGCTTATGCGGCATGGCGGACGAGCCCTTTTGGCCCTTGGCAAAATACTCTTCGGCCTCACGGACTTCGGTGCGCTGTAAATGGCGGATTTCAATGGCCAAATGTTCCAGGCTGCTGGCGATCCCGCCCATCACCCCGACCAAAAAGGCATGACGGTCCCGGGGGATGACCTGGGTGGAAATGGGCTCGGGCGTTAGGCCCAATTTGTCTGCAACGTATTCCTCAACCAACGGGGAAATGTTGGCAAAGGTCCCCACGGCGCCGGAAATGGCGCACGTGGCAATATCGGTGCGGGCGTAGGTTAAACGGTCTTTTTGGCGGCTGAATTCAGCGTAAAAGGTGAGCATTTTCAGACCAAACGTCACCGGTTCCGCGTGAATCCCATGACTGCGGCCAATGCACAGCGTATTTTTATGCTCAAGGGCTTTTTCTTTCAGGGCAGCCAGCAAGCGGTCCAGCCCCAGCCGCCATAAATCCACCATTTGGGTCAGCTGAACGGAAAGGCACGTATCCAAAACATCTGAGGAGGTCATCCCCTGGTGCACATATCGTGCCTTTTCCCCGGACAATTCCGCAATATGGGTTAAAAACGCAATGACATCGTGTTTGGTGGTTTCCTCAATTTCCAGAATACGGGCGGGATTGATCTGATCCCGGGCGGGCTTTATGGCAGCGGCCACACCGGCGGGGATAACGCCCAGCGCTTCCAGCTTTTCCGCCGCGTAGTATTCAATATCAAACCAGATGCGAAAACGGTTTTCGTCGGTAAAAACGGCGGTGGCTTCGGGGCGGCTGTAGCGGGGAATCATCATGGCGGTGAGTGGTGAGTGGTGAGTGGTGAGTGGTGAGTGGTGAGTGGGACTGTAAGGTGTGGGATCATTCTCTGTCAAAATGTTTTTGACAAGACGGGGGAAAATAGACTAACACAAGAGTCCCTGCGGAGGGGTGGCCGAGTGGTTAATGGCAGCTGACTGTAAATCAGCCCGCGTGAGCGTACGGGAGTTCGAATCTCTCCCCCTCCACCATTTATTCTAAAACCCGCCCCGATTGGCGGGTTTTTCTGGGTTAGATTGCTTCCCCCTTTTTTTACTCAAGCCTTGATTTGACAGCAATATCATGTCTGCGACTAATTGGTATTGCCTACCGCACTAAGGTTTAGAAAACTTCACCCTTCCCTAAAAAAGCAAACGGATGTAGTTTTGGAAGGCACGCGGAACCTTCGTCATTGCGAGCCTCCGTAGGAGGCGTGGCAATCCAGTCTTTTCGCTGAGCCGTTTCTGGATTGCTTCGCTGCGCTCGCAATGACAAAGGTTCTGCGTTTTCATCTCACGCTTTTTTTATTAGATGCTAAAGGAAAACCATGGCCCCGCCCCCCACGACGAATTCTGTGAACGCGAAGACCTCCAGCATTTGGGGGGGGCGTTTTTCGGAGACGCCGGCGGTGTTACTCCAGGCCATTAACGTTTCCCTGGACGTGGATAAAAAAATGGTGTCGGAGGACATTGAGGCCTCGCTGGCCCACGCCGAAATGCTGCGGGCGTGCGGGATTTTGTGCGCCGAAGATTATCAGGCCATTTGCCAGGGCATGCACACCATCACGGTGGAAATTCAAGAGGGCCGGTTTCCCTTTCGCCGCGAATTGGAAGATATTCATATGAATATCGAATCCCGCCTAAAAACCCTGATTGGGGACGCGGCGGGGCGTTTGCACACGGCCCGTTCCCGCAATGACCAGGTGATTACCGATTTTCGCATGGTGGTGCGGGGGGCGTGCCAAACGATTCAGGATCTGCTGCGGGAATTGCAATTTCAGCTGCACCAAAAGGCGAAAAATCACACCGAAACCCTGATGCCGGGCTATACCCACCTGCAAATTGCGCAGCCGGTGAGTTTTGCCCATCACCTGCTGGCCTATGTGGAAATGTTTGGGCGGGATCGTTTGCGGTTTCAGGATTGCGCCCAGCGCTTAAACGAATGCCCCCTGGGGGCGGCGGCCCTGGCGGGAACGTCCTTTCCCATTGACCGGCATAAAACGGCGGAGGCCTTGGGCTTTGACCGTCCCATGGCCAACAGTATGGACGCCGTGTCGGCCCGTGATTTTGTTCAGGAATTTTTGGCCGCCTGCACCATTGCCGGTACCCATCTTTCGCGCATGGGGGAGGAACTTGTGCTCTGGGCCAGTCCCCATTTTGCCTTCGTTGATTTGGGCGATACGTTTTCCACGGGCAGCTCCATCATGCCGCAAAAGCGCAATCCCGATGCTGCGGAATTGTTGCGGGCCAAAGTCGGTGGCCTTCTAGGCGCCTTTACCCACATCACGACAATCCTAAAAGGTCTGCCGCTAACCTATAGCAAGGACCTGCAAGACGATAAAGACCTGACCTTTCGCGCCGTGGATACCCTAACCCTGTGCCTGCGTGTGGCGGCGGCCATGATTCAGGATATGCAGGCCAATCCTGAAGCCATGGCCACCTGGGCGCAGCAGGGATTTTCCACGGCCACGGATTTGGCGGATTACCTGGTACAAACCTTTGGCATGCCCTTTCGCGAAGCCCACCACATCACCGGTCGTTTGGTCCAAATCGCCGAAGCTGAGGGCTGTGATCTGGGCGATTTACCCCTGGCAACCCTGCGGGGGGCCTATGCTGAGTTAACGGATGAGGTTTATACCGTTCTGTCGGCTAGGGCGTCCCTGAATCGCCGCACCAGTTTTGGCGGCGCCGCCCCCGTTCGGGTGCAAGAGGCCCTGGAACAGGCAGGAGAGCGGTGGTTTTAGGGGGCACATTATGGTGCTTGGCTCCGTAGGGGTTCTGTTTTTTTACAGGAGTACTACCCAGAAAACTTGCGAGCCTCCGCAGGAGGCGTAGCAATCCAGTCTTGCCGCTGGCAGCATTTCTGGATTGCTTCGCTGCCCTCGCAGACGAGGAATTGGGGTTCTTACAGGTGCCCCAAAGTTTTTGTTTTTTCAATCCTCTTTTTTATCCAACCCCAAGTCCACGGCTTCAGGGTTCATGGTGATGGCACTGCTAGAGACATAATCGACACCCGTTTGGCCATATGCCCCTAAAGAATCCAGGGTTATCCCACCGGAGGCCTCGGTGATGGCTCTTTTGTTAATCAGCGCGACGGCGATGCGGACCTCCTCTGGCGACATATTATCCAGCAGCAAATGATCCACGCCAGCGCGCAGGCCCTGATGCACATCCTCTATCGTATCGCACTCATAAATCACGGGTAAACTGGAATGCGTATCGCGGATATGGCGCACGGTTTCGGGTAAATCTGAAATATACAGTCGATGATTATCCTTAATCATCACAGCATCATACAGACCCATGCGGTGATTAACCGCCCCCCCGATATCAGCGGCATATTTGGAAACCCCGCGCAGCCCCGGCCATGTTTTTCGGGTGTCTAATAAGCGTGTCTGCGTTCCCCTCAGCCTTTCGACATATCGCCGCGTCGTGGTGGCAATACCGCAGCTGACATATAGTATGTTCAGTACAATACGCTCATAAGTCAAAATGTCCCGAGCGGATCCGGACAGCGTGGCCAATACCGTTCCCCCAGAAACAGCCGATCCTTCCTCTACGTTCAGGGTGATGGTCATGGGGGCGCCCACGTGGGTAAAAATCCCCCCAATCCACGGCAGACCCGCCACCACCATGGGCGTTCGCGCAACCAAATGGGCCGTCATCCGGGCGTTTTTGGGAACGCAATTTTGTGTTGTGACATCGCCCGTGGCAATATCCTCAGCCACGGCAGCATCAATCAGGGACCGAATATCGGGTAAAAAGGGGGGGTGTGTCATAACGCGATACGATTCTTTCTGGGGGGCTTTTCAAAACGCATGGTGAAAAAGGAACAAAACTATCCAAAACTATTCTAAGGACCTTGCATAAACAAAAACAGGAGCGTATAAGAAAACTCTTTCATTAACCAAATCAAGGGCATTTTTCATGCAAGTACAAAAAGCGCAGCAAACCACTCAATCCAAAGAATCCTTTGGTGCCTTGCTGGACGAAGTTTTAGGGGCGGAGGGCAAAATTGAGGGCTCTGTTCTGCGGGGTCACGTGATTGATCTTTTTGGGGGATTTGCCCTGATTGAGGTGGGCCTGAAATCCGAGGGCATGGTCCCTTTACAAGAATTTGAACAGGCCGATGGCAAAACCCCCATCGTGGGCGATGAAGTCGATGTTTACGTTGACCGTTACGAAGATCGCGACGGGGCCATTGTCCTCAGCCGTGAAAAAGCCCGCCGTGAAGAGGCCTGGATCGAGCTGGAAAAAGCCTACGCCAAAGATGAACCCACCAGCGGAAAAATTTTCAGCCGTGTTAAGGGCGGATTGATGGTGGATTTACAGGGTGCCGTGGCGTTCCTGCCCAACAGTCAGGTGGATGTGCGTCCCATTCGGGATTTGGGGCCGCTGATGAATATCGAACAGCCTTTCCAAATTTTGAAAATGGACAAAAAACGCGGCAATATTATTGTGTCCCGTCGGGCCATTCTGGAAGAATCCCGCACCGAAGCCCGCGAAGAGTTCCTGAAAAACATCATCGAGGGTCAGGTTGTCAAGGGAACCGTGAAAAACATCACGCGCTTTGGGGCCTTCGTGGACCTGGGCGGTGTGGATGGATTATTGCACGTGACCGATATTTCCTGGCGCCGGGTTAATCACCCCAGCGAAGCCCTGGAAATTGGCCAGTCCATTGAGGTCCAAATCACCAAAATTGACCCTGAAACCAAACGCATTTCCTTGGGCATGAAACACCTTGAGGAGGATCCCTGGAAAGTCGCCGTGACCAAATTCCCCGTGGGCACAAAACTCACCGGCCGCATCAGCAGCGTCACCGATTACGGTGCGTTTGTTGAATTAGAACCCGGCATTGTCGGTCTGGTTTACATGTCGGAAATTTCCTGGGCGGACAAAAACCCCGATCCCAAAAAAGTTGTCACCATCGGCCAAGACGTTGATGTCATGGTTTTGGATGTTGACACCGACAAACGCCGCATCAGCCTGGGCATGAAACAATGCCAGGAAAACCCCTATAAACTCTTTGCCGATCAAAACTCTGAGGGCACCGAGATCCAAGGGGTTGTGGTGCGCACCTACAACACGAAACTGGTGGTGGAATTTGACCACGGCGTTCGTGGAACCTTGGCGGCGGAAGACTTTGCTGGCGATGCCGAGGCCTTTAAGGCCATTGCCAAAGGCGAAACCCTGAGCGTGAAAGTTCTGAAAGTCGATGCCACAGAAATGTCCATCGCCCTTGCGGGCGTCACTGTTTCCGGCACGCGTCCTGCGTCCGAAGTCCTTGTAAAATCAGTGGATTCTTCTTCTTCCCCCGCCACACCGGCACCGCTGAAACTGAAAAAAGGCGACATTGTTACCTGCACCGTTTCCGAAATTAAAGAAGGCGGGATTCATGTGACTTTATCTGGATTTGATCAGGCACCCTTTATCAAAAGGGCGGATTTATCCCGTGACCGCAGCGAACAACGGCCCGACCGTTTTGCCAAAGGCGAAAAAATCGACGCGCTGATCACCGCGCTGAATCTTTCCAAACAAGAAATCACGTTGTCCATTAAGGCCCGTGAAATCAAAGAAGAAAAGCAAATGATGGCGGAATATGGCTCTGCGGACAGCGGCGCCAGTTTGGGCGACATTTTGGGCCCTGCCATTAAAAAAAGTGCTAAGGCCTCAAAAGACGAAACTGCCTAAACCCTCTTGGGGGGGGGAATTTTTTCTCCTCCCCCCTCACGCTATTCTCATTTTATTTTCAACGAACCAAAGGGACATAATCTATGAAACGCTCTGATCTTATTGATGTTTTGGCCAAACAAACCCCCCATTTGACTGCCAGCCAAGTCGAAGAGGCTGTTGTGTTGTTTTTTGATGAAATTGCCGAGGCCCTCGCCAACAATGGCCGCATTGAACTGAGAGGATTTGGCTCTTTTGCCGTCCGTCACCGCGCAGCCCGTCAGGCCAGAAACCCCAAAACAGGCGAAGCCGTCTTTGTCAAAGCCAAAGCCACACCATTTTTTAAATCGGGTAAAATTTTGCGCGACCGCCTGAACCCCCCGGTTAAGAAAAAAGGGTAAGGGGCGAAGACACAAGGGATTGTCAAGACTGACGCATAACCCCCGTCATGCGAGCGCACCCAAGCAATCCAGAGACGCTGTTCACCGATCCCATAAGCAGATCTTCTGAACCTCTTGGGGTCACTGAAGAAGACTTAGAAAACTTCTTTGAAACAGAAAAGAAAACAGGAGGGATTCATCCTTTTTCTATACCCACTCCCCACTCCCCACTCCCTACTCCCCACTCACCATCCTAAACGCTATCTTTACCCTTGTGTGGCAAAATCCGTAGAATTACTGATTTTACGAGATTTTGTATGACGTCGCCTTTGCCCTTTCATGATAATGACCAGGCGGCTGGGCCTTCTGGGGACCTTTACACCCTGTTGTCGGACAAAAGTCCGCTGCAGCTGATGGCGCATTTGTTTCAGGTTAGTGACGCGCTGCGCGGTCAATCCCACGGGATTCATGAAACGCATCTGGCATCGTTAAAGGCCCTGTATCAGGTTCTTTGTGATCAATACGGATATGACTATTTTGCCCGTTATACGGACTGTTCGCTCGATGTTTTGTATAATCATCTGGCGTCTTTTGGGGGGCAAGAGGATCCCCTGAAACAGTCCCTGGCCGATGTTCACCGGGTTTTGTGGGAAGTTTATTATCGCGATTTCTGCGATGACCCCTATGCCACCATTGCCGAATGGGACCCCCAAAAAATCCATCAAACGCGCGCCATTCGATCCGGTTTATTCCAAATCCACTATGTGGAACTGTTGCGGTTAACGTGCGTGATGAATGTTTCCTGCCAAGAAGTCAAGTCCGAAACCGAAGAAGCCCTGCATGACATCATTCGTTTGAAGTACGAGGAAATCCTCTCTGTGCTCTATCATCGGGAAGAAACCTCGGCGGAATTCTCTAAGGCTCTGAAATTTCTGGATATGAAAAAACAATCCCAGAGCTTGCGCGCTGTTTTAATTTGCCTTGAAAAAGCAAATCGTATATATTCATGAGGGCTGTGTCCAAAACGGATTATCAAATGAGTAATCAGCCCCTTTCTTGGTTGAGGGATTTTTGGGGACTCGTCTTTAAGCCAACGCTGCTCTCTGATGATGTTTTTGAGGAAAAAGTTGAACAAAAACGATCCCACCTCACGAAATTAAGCGAGGCCTGCTTATGCGCCCAGGCCAGCATTTTAATGGAACATCATAAAAAAAATCATCGTTTTTCCCATACTTCTGATCTGATAACGTTGGTGGCCCTGACCCGTTTTTTGTATCAGACCTATGAATTTTCAGAGTTAAAACCCTGGGCCGAGGCCGCCGGACACACCGCGTGTCATCATCTTTATCATCAAAAAGAATCAGAGGACGCCCAGAGCCGATCCTGGAATACAGAGGTTTTAAAGGCCACGCAGATCCTGCTGCAGTTAACCTTAACCCAAAATCCCAAATCCTTTCTGGTGGAATGGTGTCCCAGCGATCCCCCCACCCATAGGGTTTGCCTGGACGTTTTAGAAAAAGCGGACGCAAAGACCATTATGTCCCTGTACCAGATCCTTTTGTATCGTTTGGTTGATTTGCTTTTGGGGAAGGCCTCTGTTCAAGAAAATGCAGACACCCCCCAGGATCTGTGGCAAAGCGTTGCCGATACCCAGGAAATGCTGGATGCGGTGCAGGTTTTGTGGCTAAAAAATCCTTTAATCCCTGTGGATTACTGCGATTATTTGAGATCCCATAATATCCTTGAAAAACAAGTTTTTTTTGAAGCCAGGCAGGATTTTTTCTTTTCTCTTGTTTAGAAGAGGTGAAAACAATTCCGTCGTCATCCCGGACCAGATACTGTCTTTCGGGTCAAGGGGAAAATGATGTGTGGGTTTGGTATTGGGGGGCTCATTGCCGCCCCCCAAGCCCCCGCTAGGATATTTGGGGAACAATGAGGGAAGA
>JBILRW010000054.1:0-7395 GCA_044372405.1 Alphaproteobacteria bacterium | reverse complement strand
GGGATCGTTGGGAAATTGTGATTTTGGGCACCGATAAAACCAATTCTGAAAAAAACGTAGGGGACCCCACCATCCCCCACCATCCGGAGGCCATTCCCTTTGCCAATCCCGACAATTTGACCTTTACCCCCGATGGAACCCTGTGGGTTTGTACCGACGGGGCGCCGGAAAGTGCTGGGGTCCCCGATGGGCTGTATACGCTGAAAGAATCGGAAAAACAGTGGGTTTTGGAAAAAATCTACCGCGTGCCCGTGGGCGCGGAGCCCTGCGCCCCGACCTGGACGCCCGATCAAAAAACAGTGTTTCTGTCGGTGCAACACCCCGGACGGGATAGCCCCCCCCACGCCCCCAGCACGCGGTGGCCGGATTTCTCGCCAGCTTTACCCCCCCGGCCGGCGGTGGTGGTGTTGACGTTGAAGAGGCAGGGGTAGAGGCAGGGGAATTCTTGGCCAGCCCCTTAAAAAAACCCACCACAATCGTATTTTTCCAGGACTTCGTCAGAAGACACAAAAAATCCATTGCAAAAATCCTCGATTTCCCAAACTATGCCGGAACTGATGCACACCATCATTGCGAGCCTCCGTAGGAGGCGTGGCAATCCAGGTTTTCCGGTGTCGGCATTCTGGATTGCTTCGCTGCGCTCGCAATGACGATGGTTATGCGTAAATCATGTATGCCCTCGCCCATAAGAAAATCCCCCAAAGGTTCCGATATGTTTGTTGTTTTTGAAGGCGGTGACGGGGTTGGCAAATCAACACAAATTGCCCGGGTTTCTGGGGTATTAAAGGCTAAAGGAATAGCCCACATCACCACCCGCGAACCCGGCGGCACACCGGCGTCAGAGGCCGTGCGTTCCGCCCTGCTTTATGAAAAAAACCAACCCTGGCCTTTGTGGGCAGAGGTCTTTCTGCTGGCCGCCGCCCGGGCCCATCATGTGACCCACGTGATTCGTCCGGCCCTGTTGCGGGGGGATTGGGTGCTGTGTGACCGTTTTGGGGAATCCACACGGGCGTATCAGCACCAGGCCTATGGGGAAGATCCGGCTTTGTTTGAGGCCATCTTGGCCCAGGCCACCGGGGGCCTACGCCCCGATCTTACCTTTATTTTTCAGCTGGGTGAGGGCGAGCGTCTCTCTCGCCGCGCGCATGAGGAGGGGGATTGTTTTGAATCCAGAAACGCCGCCTTTCAAAACAAAATTAACCAGCATTTTGAATACCTTTCCCACAATCCCCCCGCGGGCTATGTGTTTTTGAATGCTGCGGAGCCCATGGAAACCCTGACAGATGCCATCATCGCCATAATGGGGGTGGGATAAGGAGACATTGAAATAAACAACCCTGGCCAAAATCCGAGTCCGTTGCCTTTTGCCTGTGAGGGCGTTACAGATAGGGGAGATTGCTTTTATCCAAACGGGTCCCTGAGATGCATTACGAAGAATTCCATCGAATCAAACGACTGCAACCCTATGTTTTTGCTGAGGTCAACCGGCTGAAATTGGCCGCCCGGCATCGGGGCGCGGACATTATTGATTTTGGTATGGGCAACCCCGACAGCCCCATTCCCCCGCACATTGTGGAAAAAATGATTGAGGTGATTTCCGATCCCAAAACCCACGGCTATTCCGTTTCTAAGGGGATCAAGGGCTTGCGCAAAGCCCAGGTTGGCTATTACCAGCGCCGTTTTGGGGTGCCGCTGGATGAGGAAAACGAGGTCGTTGTCACCATCGGATCCAAAGAGGGCATTGCGAACCTGGCCCAGGCCATGACCAGCCCGGGGGATATTATTTTGGTGCCCAGCCCCAGTTACCCCATTCATCCTTACGGCTTTATGATTGCCGGCGCGGCGTTGCGGTATCTGGTGGTGCCCTTTGACAGCCCCCGCAGCTATACAGAGGTGTTCATGGAACAACTCTCCCGCGCTGTTCAGTTCAGCGTGCCGAAGCCGTTGCTTCTGGTGCTCAGTTACCCCTGTAACCCCACGGCGCAGGTCGTCGATCTGGATTTTTATAAAGAGGTCGTGGCCTTTTGCCGTAAACACGGGATTTATATCCTGTCGGATCTGGCCTACGCCGAAATTTATTTTGATGATAACAACCCGCCCCCCTCGGTTTTACAAGTCGAGGGCGCCATGGAGATTGCCATTGAATTTACCAGTATGAGCAAAACCTATTCCATGGCCGGCTGCCGTATTGGCTTTGCGGTGGGGAATCGTCATTTGATTGCGTCGTTGGCGCGGATTAAATCCTATGTTGACTACGGCGCCTTTACGCCGATTCAGGTGGCGGCGGCCACCGCCCTGAATGGTCCCCAAGAATGCGTCACCCAAATTCGGGCCCTGTATAAAGAACGCCGCGATGTTTTGCTGTCGGGATTAAAACAAGCCGGATGGGATGTGCCCGTGCCCCAGGCCAGTATGTTTGCCTGGGCCCCCATTCCGGAAAGCCATCGCGCCATGGGGTCCGTGGCGTTTTCCAAGGATCTGCTGGAACATGCTGAGGTGGCCGTGGCCCCCGGCCTGGGTTTCGGAGAGCACGGCGAAGGCTATGTCCGCATCGGTCTGGTGGAAAATGTCCACCGCATTCGCCAGGCCACGCGTAATATCAAACAGTATTTGAAACAGGGCTCGGCGGTTTAAGCATTTCATCCCCTCATGACCCCTTTCCCCAACGTATTAAAATCCTTTGCAGACACCCTGGATGCGTTTATGGCGCAGAATCTGTCGGGGTCCGCTCTTTTGCATCAGGCCATGCGTCATAGTGCTGTGCCGTCGGGAAAGGCCGTTCGGGGCTTTTTGGTGGCCGAAAGCCTGGGGTTGGCAGGGTTTTCTGAGGAATCCCTTTGGCCCATGGCGGCGGCCTTTGAATTATTTCACACCTATTCTTTAATCCACGATGATTTGCCCTGTATGGATAACAGTGATCTGCGGCGGGGTCGGCCCAGTTGTCATGTGGCGTTTGATGAGGCCACGGCTGTTTTGGCCGGCGATGCCCTGCAGGCGGAGGCCTTTGCGCTGCTGGCGTCTCCCCAGCCTGCCTTTTCTGCCCAGGGGCAAGTGCGCCTGATTCACCATCTGGCAACCTCCGGCGGGCGTCATGGGATGGCCCTGGGCCAGGCCATGGACATTGCAGGCACAGCCAGAACACTGGAGGATCTGAAAACCATGCACCATTTAAAAACCGGCGTTCTGATTCAAACCGCCGCCATGGCCGGGGGCATTCTGTCCGAACAGGGGGATTTCACCAAAACCATGGCGGCCTTTGGCGGCCTTTTGGGCCTGGCGTTTCAGGTGCGCGATGATCTGCTGGACGTTGAGGGATCCCCCGAGGAAACCGGCAAAGCCAAGGGCCAGGATGCCCACAACGAACGGGTAACGTTTGTCAGCCTTTTGGGTATAGAGGGCAGTCGGGCTTTGCTGAAGGATCTGAAAACTCAGGCCATGGCGTGTCTGGATGCCTTACCCCAAAAGGGTCATCTACCGGAACTTTTGTCTTTTGTTGTGGATCGTCGGTGGTAGGGGGTAAGAGCCTTTCCACAATCCCCTGAATTCCATGCCTGAAAGGGGAACCGGCCCTTACCAAACCAAATTCAAAAAAAACAAATAAAATTCTTGACATATATATATATAGATTAGGCTAAATCCAATTCACCCCTAGGCCCCTTAAAACTTCAATGTTTTTTGGGCACCCTTGGGATCTCTATCGTTTTGAGGTTGACCAAAATGTTTAATCGCATTTATTCTTCTCTTTCTTTGGTTTTGGCTATTGCTGTTGCTTCTTCCGCACAGGCACAGGAAACCATTCGCGGAACCTGGGCCCCGGCTTTCCCGCCTTCGCAAGAAGCGGCCAACTATGAAAAAAACGGCGTCACCTTTGGCATCCTTTTTTTCGATGATAAGGCACTTCCAGTTTTTATCCCAAATAGCTGGGATATGAACTACCAATGCCCCAAAGGAACCCAAGTCTGGGAAGATGCATACTGGAACCTTAAACCCATTCGTTCCATGGAGGGGGTAGAAAGACCCTTCCTCGCGGAAGGGAGGAAGTGCCCCAAATAAAACCACCCCCGCCCCCTATTCCTAATTAGGGCCCCGCGGGAAATGGTTTTTGCAGCCCCTATTGTTCTCTTTAAAAGAGGATAATAGGGGCTCTACATTTCAACGTATCCGCGCCCTACCCCAACGCCGCGCAGGCCTTATGAATGCGTTTCATGGCCTCGGTTAATTTTTCCAGGCTGGTGGCATAGGAAATGCGGAAATAGGGGCTTAGGCCAAAGGCCTCCCCCTGGACACAGGCGACGTTGGCGTCCTCCAGCAGATACGTCACCAAGTCCTGATCGGTGTGAATCACAGCGCCTTTGGGGGTGGTTTTGCCCATTAAGCCCGCGCAGGAAATATAGACATAAAAGGCCCCCTCGGGCTTTAAGGCCGATAATCCGGGCACGGCGTTAATGGCATCCACCACAAAATTCCGGCGGCTGGCAAAGGATGCCTGCCAGTCTTTTAAAAATGCCTGGGAACCGTTGAGGGCCTCAACCGCCGCCGCCTGGGCAATGGAACACGCGTTGGTGGTGGATTGGGATTGAATCTTCACTATGGCGGAAATCAGGGATTTTTCCCCCGCGCCGTATCCAATACGCCATCCCGTCATGGCGTAGGACTTGGAAACGCCATTGACCACCAAGACACGGCTTTGAAGGCTAGCATCGGCCTCTAGCAGTGTATGATACGCAAAGCCGTCATAAACCAAATGTTCGTAAATATCATCACACATCACATGAACATGGGGATGGGCGTGCAGGACCTGGGTCAGCGCTTTAAGCTCCGCCATGGTATAGCACGCGCCCGTGGGGTTGGACGGGCTGACCAGGATCAACCACTTGGTTTTGGGGGTTATGGCACGGTCCAGGGCTTCGGGGGTCAGCTTAAATCCATCCGATTCCGGACAGGAAACAATCACCGGCGTTCCGGCGGCAAACAAGGTCATGTCGGGATAGGACACCCAGTACGGCGCGGGAATGATGACCTCATCCCCCGGATTCAGGGTGGCCAGCAGGGCGTTGAACAAAACCTGCTTGGCCCCGGTGCCCACAACAATCTGATCAGGGGTATAAATCAGGTTATGGTCCCGTTTCATTTTGCCAATGACGGCATTTTTCAAAACGGGCGTACCGGCGACATCCGTATAGCGAGTTTCGCCGCGGTTCATGGCGTCAATGGCGGCCTGTTTGATGGGCTGGGGGGTGTCAAAATCGGGCTCTCCGGCGCCGAGGCTAATCACGGGCACACCCTGGGCCACCAGGGCCGCCGCCTTTTGCGTCACCGCCAGGGTGGGGGAGGGCTTTACCAAAGACAAACGATCCGCCAGAAATGCCATAACACAATCCTTTATTCATAAAAGAAAATGACTTCTACACGACCCCTACGGCGCAATCAAGGCCAAATCCCGATACCCATGCCCCGCCAGCACCTGTTTTACATGATCCACATCGGAGGGGGCCAGGGGGCCGATGCGGACTTTGTGGGCGGCATCTTCGGGTTTTTGGATGACTTTGGCCTTCGTTGAAACATCCGGTATGGCCATCAGGTCACGGGCCAGGGCGGCGGCGGCTTCGGGATTTTGAAAGGCACCGGCTTGCAAATAAATCTCTTCTCCGGTGGGTTCAGGTTGGGGGGCAGCGGCGGCTAATGCTGTGGGTTCCGGCGCGTTTTTCCAAACGGCGACATCCTGGGGGCGGGCGCCGGCGGCCACGGCGGCCTCATAACTTTCCCGGGGCAGCAGCTCCACCACCACGGGGGCCAGGCCCTGACCGTGAAAGCCCAGGGCTTTGGCGGAGGCCTCTGATAAATCAATCAGCCGTGTATCCACAAAGGGCCCCCGATCATTGACCCGCAAAACGGCGGATTTTCCGTTGCGCTGATTGGTCACCCTCACAACAGAGGGCAGCGGCAGGGTCTTATGCGCCGCCGTTAATTGATGTTTATCAAAAATCTCCCCATTGGCCGTTGATTTTTCGTGAAATTCAGATCCATACCAGGACGAAATGCCCGTTTGCTTGTAAGTGGAAGGCAACTGGGGCACATAGGTGCGCCCGTCGATGGTATAGGGTTTGCCGACCTTAAACATCCCCCGACTGGGGGGTACCGTGGCTTCGGATGACGGCGGCAGGGGCTTTTCCGTGGCCGCGCAGGCCGCGAGGAACAGGGTGAGGAGAACGAAAAAAAATCTAAATCGCATCAGCCAGCAGCCCCACACTCAGAACAAAATACCGTGACCGGTTCCATTTCATCAGGACCTGAGCATTCTCATACATCAAAAACGCCTGGGTGGGATCCTCATCCATGACCCACACCGTGGCCGTGGTTTGATCCGCCCCGGGCAGAACATTACCGCCGTGGGTGGTGACACCCAGCTGGCGCCATTCGGCCAGGGTTTTGGGGTCTTTCAGGGCCTCTTTCGAGATATCAAAGCCAGCTGGCAGCTTCACCGCGCGGCCCCAGGGTTGGCCCGCTTGCCAGCCGTGTTCTTTTAAATAATTGGCGATGGAGGGAAAAATATCCTTGGGGTTCGTCCAGATGTCGCGGTGGCCGTCGCCATCTCCGTCAACGGCGAAGTTTTCAAAACTGCTGGGCATAAACTGACACTGCCCCATGGCCCCGGCCCAGGATCCGATAAATTCCGGTAAATCAATATGCCCCTGATCCAAAATCCGCAGGGCAGCGATGAGTTCCTTTTCAAAAAAATCGCGGCGGCGACCCTCAAATGCCATGGTGGCCAAGGATTCCACCACCGGAAACCCGCCGGTAATGGCCCCATAATGTGTTTCAACGCCCCACAACGACACGATAATTTCTGGCGGTACGCCGTATTGTTTTGAGGTGGCCTGTAAAAGATCCCCATAATCCCTTAACCGGGCCGATCCGGTGGTGACGCGCTCCTGTGACACCACGCGGTTAATGTATTCGGAAAATAATGCCTTTTTTTCCGGCTGTTTTTGATCCAGGGCCATGATGCGCTCGTTGGGTTCCTGCACGGTTTCCAGGGCGTTTTTTAACGTGGCCTCAGAAATGCCGGCATCCCTGGCCCGCGCCGCAAAATCACTCCGCCACGCCAGAAAATCCTCAGCCGCCCGGGCGACACTCACCCCCATCAGCAGCAGTAAACAAGAAGCAATCAGGATTTTTTTCATGGGGAGCGTCCTCTCATTTTTTTTATTCTTCCCTTGTGCCACGCCCGGGGGCGGAATGGCAAATTTTTTTTGGCGCTCACTGCGTTCTTATATCTTCTTTTCAGCTTTTAAAAGAGTCGCTATTTTTTAGAAGCGGGCGTGAGAGACCGTAAGTGCGCTAAGTCTTTGAAAGACTGTGGACCAGATTACGTCCTCACGCCCAAGGTGCCGG
>JBILRW010000004.1:0-71787 GCA_044372405.1 Alphaproteobacteria bacterium | reverse complement strand
GATCAGGGCTTTAGGATATGATCACCCTCACCGATAACGCTGTTTTGCTGAACAAACGTCGCCATGGCGAGCGCGGCGTGATGGTGACGGTTTTTACCCAAGATCATGGAAAACGGGCGGGGTTTGGGTATTCCTGGTCCAAACACGCGCCCTTTCAAAATGGGATGTCCCTTAACATCACCTGGAAAGCCCGCAGCGATCAGCACCTGGGGGGCATCAGCCTGGAAAGCACGGAGCCGTTTTATGCCCCCTTCCTGATCCACCCGCAAAAGGGCATGGTGATTCAGATGATCTGTCATTATGTTTTAACCCTGTTGCCCGATCATGACCCACACCCGGATGTGTTTGGGGCCATGAACCAGGCCAAGGCGGATTTGCTGACAGAGGTTTCCCCGCTGCGGGTGCTGGCGGATTTTGAGCGGTCGTTGCTGGCCGAGCTGGGCTTTGCCTGTGATCTGTCCCGATGCGCGGCAACGGGAACGGTGGAGGATCTGGCCTATATCTCGCCCAAAACGGGCCGGGCGGTTTCCCGCGCGGCGGGGGCGCCATATCATCATCGGTTATTCGCCCTGCCGGCCTTTTGGCGGCATGGGGAAAATGAGCCTTCGGAAACAGAACTCTATGAGGCCCTCAGCATTACGGGACATTTTTTAGAGATGTGTCTCTTGGCCCCCCGCTCGCTGTCTTTGCCCGAGGCCCGCGCCCGCATGATGCCCCTTCTCAACGTGGAGTCGGTTAAGGTGGAGGCGGCTTGTGCCTGATGTGTTGATTAACACGGTGTCCCAACCCCCCTTTATGGTCAGGGGGGAGGATGAGCCTCTCTTTTTAGAACAACGGGGCCTGGCCGAAACCTTATTACCCACGTTGCAAGCTTTGCTGACCGATAAGGATCAGGGAATCCTTCGTCAAGGAACCATTCGTATTGTGCGGGGGCCGGGGTCTTTTACCGGCATTCGTATCGGGTTGGCGGTGGGGGTGGCGCTGAAGCTCTCCGGTTGGCAGGCTCAGGGCGTCAATGCCTTTGATGCGCTGCGTGTCTGTTGGTTTCGCCTGCATCAGCAGGTCATCCCGCCGGATCAACCCATGATTTTGCCGTTTTATAAGGATCAGGTTTTCCTCAGCTACGGCGGCGATGCCTCTGAGGTTATGGAAACCACGAATCACCCGCCGGCGCACTCTTTTTCGGGGCCACTACTGCCCGTGGATTATCTCAACGCTCCGTCGGCCCCCCTCACGCCGCTGTATGGTCGCGCCAGTTATGTTGGGGCATAGTATGCGGGTGTTGCTGGTGCACGGTTGGGGCTATGGCCCCGGCATATGGGGGGAGATGATCCGGTATCTGCCGCCGTCCTGGCACTGTGAAGCTATGGAAAACTGGGATTTTTTAGGGATGAGACATGAGGATTACGACCTGTGGATCGGGCATTCTTATGGCTTTTTTTCGGGGTATCAGGCGCTCCCTCATGCCCGATGGATTGCCATTAACAGCGCCCCCTGTTTTGTGGCCAGTCCCCAAAATCCCGGGGGGATTCCCCTACGGGTTTTACAGGCCATGGCGCGGGGTTTTGAGAAAAATCCCACCCAGGTGTTACGGGATTTTCAGGAAAGGGCTGGGGGACCCTATCCGTGCATCACGCCCCAAAACATACTGCAGGACGCCTTGAAAGCCATGCAAAAAGAGGTTTCCCAAGGATTTACACATAACCCTCGTCATTGCGAGCGTAGCGAAGCAATCCAGAAATGCAGCGAGCCGAAAGACTGGATTGCCACGCCTCCTGCGGAGGCTCGCAATGACGTTGTGGATAAATCCAATTCTCCCCCGCCCATTTTCTGTGCCTTAACCTCCGCTAACGATCCCATCATCACCTACCCCTGGGCGAGCCACGCCCAAACGGTGGCAATCCATCCGGGCCACAGTCATCTGTTGCCCCTGACCCATCCGGCCTGGTGCGCAGAGACAATCTTGGAGGTCTTGGCGTGAGTCCCCCCCAAGCCTTTGACAGCGCCGCCGCCCGTTATAACGACCACGCCCTGATTCAGCGGCAGGTGGCCACGGATTTGGCCCATTGGGTTCAGGGGCAATGTCCGCATCTGCAAAGCCTTTGTGATATAGGCGCGGGGACGGGGTTTGTGGGGGAGGCCCTGCCGGATCCCATCCGCTATACCGCCGTGGATCCCAGCCTGGCCATGCTGCAACAGATTCAGCGGCCGGCGCAGCGTGTGGTGGGACGGGCGGAGGCCCTGCCCTTTGCCCCGGGTCCCCATTTTGATGTCATCACCAGCAGCATGAGTTTGCCGTGGTTTGATGACCCCCGGGCGCCCCTGTCCTGGCGGGCGTTTTTGCAACCCCAGGGCGTGATTGCTTTAACAACCCTGGGATCCGGCAGCTTTGCACCGTTTTATGAGGCGCTTTATGCCCTGGGCCGGGCCGATAAAATCATTCCCTGGCCCACAAAGGACGATCTGGTGGCCCTGCTGCATCCCGCAGCCCTAAGCATTACCACCCAGATTTACCCAACAAAACCGTTAACCTTGGCTGATTTTCTTTTGTCCCTAAAGCGCATCGGCGCCCACGCCCATCCCGCCCGGGGGGAACCGCTACGCCCCCAGGAAATCCTGGCCCTGAACCAAAACAAAATGTTGGTGCAGTATCCTTATGTGATTCATCGGGTGATTTATGGGGTGGGGGTGTTTTAGAGACTGTTCACTTTCAAAAACCATTACCCCCTTCCCCCGACCCCTGTTTTAGGATATACAAAGAAGAATCATCCCCCATGTTGTTAGAGGTAGACCATGATTCCCGTTTTTCGTTTGGCGTTGCTGTTGGTTTTGGGCGTTTCGGTTGCGGCGTGGGCGGGCGAGCCCGCGGCAGAGGGCTTTATGATTACGGGGCTCGATCATCCGGAAAGTGTGGCCTTTGACGGGACGTCCTATTACATTTCCAACCTGGGTAAAGAGCTGGCCCCCACAACCAAAGACGGTGATGGTTACATCACCCGGGTTTCCCCCGATGGCACGGTGCTGGATGCCAAGTGGGCGGAGGGGCTGAATGCCCCCAAGGGTCTGGTTTTTTCCAATGGTCACCTGTGGGTGACGGATGTTGATCAGGTGTATGGGTATAATGTAGAGACCCGCCAGGTGGATCAGGCGTTTTCCTTTGCGCCGCGCACCGTTCAGTTTAATCAACAGCCTGTTGCGTTTTTGAATGATATTGTGGCCACGCCCCAGGATCGTTTGCTGGTTTCGGGCACCGATACGGGGCGTCTTTATCGCATTACCCTGGCGGATGGGTCTCAGCAGTCGTTTCCTGTGGATTTACTCCGGGGTCCCAATGGTTTGGCGTATCATAACGATGCCGTGTATGCCGTGGGTTTTGGGGATACGGGCCAGGCCAATGGTCCCGTGCTGAAAATTACGAGCACGGGCGAAAATGCCTATGCGTTCACCCAACTTTCGCCGTTGTTGGGGAATTTGGATGGGGTGGCGGTTTATCAGGATTCTTTATTTGTGTCGGATTGGGCCACGGGTTCAGTTTACCAAATCCCGCTGTCGGGGGGGCAAGCGGTGCCTGTGTTAACACATTTATCCGGTCCTGCCGATTTTTTGATCCAGGACGGCAAAATCTGGCTGCCCGAAATGAAGGTTGGTCGGGTGATTGTTAAGGCGTTTCCGTAGGGGACGTATCCTACTCATTCGTTTTCAAGACACCACGAATTCCGCCGTCATCCCGGACCGAGCCTGGGGCCCCGACGGGATCCATCATATCTGCCAAAACGCGCCCTGCTGTGCAGCGCAGTCAAGATAAATTTTACATAAATTATTTTTCTTTGAAAAAGCCTCCAACTCCCCCATACTCTCCCTCTATGACCCTCACCCCCCTGCAACACCACGTCACCAAAGAAAACGGGACCGAGCCGCCCTTTAACAATCCCTATTGGGATCATAAGGGGGAGGGCCTGTATGTGGATGTGATTTCGGGGGAGGTTCTGTTTGCCTCCCTCCACAAATTTGATTCCGGCACAGGCTGGCCCAGCTTTACCCAGCCGCTCAATCCCCAAAACATCACCGAAAAAACAGACACCACCCACGGGATGCGGCGGGTTGAGGTGCGATCCGTGACCTCCGACGCCCATTTGGGGCACGTTTTCCCCGATGGACCGGGTGGGGGCAATCGTTACTGCATCAATTCCGCCGCGCTCCGTTTTGTGGCCAAAGATGATTTGCAGGCCGAGGGGTATGGGGTCTATCAAGGTCTATTTGATCAGTAAAAACAACGTATACCCATTCACAGTGAAAAAAAACCCTCACATTTCGTCATGCCGGACAAGTGAGCGTTAGCGAACGCAGATCCGGTATCCAGCGCCACTGTCAAAAGGCGCAGCCTTTTGCCGATATACTCTTTAAAAACAAAGAACAAAACGCTTCGCGTTTTGGCGTATGTGCTGGATCCCGGCTCGGCACTCGCTAACGCTCGTTGGTCCGGGATGACGATGAGATTCGTATTTTTTTGAAAGTGAATTGTTATAAAACAAAGCCCTCGCCTTACTTCCCCTTCTTTTCTCCGTCTTCCGTCCTCTGTCTTCCGTCCTCTGTCCCCCGTCCCCCATCCTCAATCTCCGCATACTCCCCCTTGGACCATTCATAAACCACATATTGCGGCTTGGTCACATCGCCCTTGGCATCAAAGGTAATGGGGCCCAGTAAGGTATCAAAGGTCCCGCCGTGCATAACATCACGAACGGCTTTGGCATCCGTGGTGCCAGCGCGTTTGACGGCCTCAGCATACACCTGAACACCGGCGTAATTATAGAGCGTATAGCCCTCGGGCTCATAGCCTTGGTCGCGAAAGGCCTGCACCACCTTGGCCGCGCCTGGGTTTTTTCGAGGGTCGGGGTTAAAGGTCATCAGCGTGCCTTCCCCCGTTTTCCCCGCAATGGTCCAGTATTCCCGCGTCACCAGCGCATCGCCAGAAATCAGCGGGATATTCAGGCCCTGATCATGGGCCTGGCGGCGGAGCAAAGCGGCCTCTGTAAAGTATCCCCCCACGTACAAAACACCGATATTATGGTATTTCATACGGGTAATCAGGGCCGTAAAGTCCCGCTCGCCCGTGGTGATGCCTTCATAGAGAATTTCCTGAAGGCCGGCCTCATTCAATGCCTTTTTGGTGACATCGGCCAGGCCTTTGCCGTAAGAGGTTTTATCGTGAATAATGGCCAGCCTCTGATCCCCAAAATGACGGCGGATATAATCGGCAGCAATAACCCCCTGCTGATCATCGCGGCCACACACCCGAAAGATATTGGTCAGATTACGCTCGGTGAGGGTGGGGGATGTGGACGCCGGAGAGACCATAATGATCCCCGCATCGTTATAAACATTGGACGCCGGAATGGACGCACTGGAACAAAAATGCCCCGCCACAAACGTATAATGATCATTGGCCAGTTGAGACGCCACCAACGTCGCCTGCTTCGGATCACACGCATCATCCATAATCCGCAGGGACAGGGGTTGACCCAACAGACCCCCCGCGGCGTTGATGTCCTCTACCGCCATACTGGCCCCGCGCCGCAGTTGCTCCCCAATGCTGGCATAGGGACCGGTCATGGGGCCCGCGGCGGCAATGGGGATTTCGGCCAGGGCCATGCTCGCGCTGCCTAACACTAATATCCAGAGGAACGCGACCAATCGGACCATAGGCCCTCCCCGCATTAATAATTGGGATTCAGCCCCGACCAGGCCGGATCGGACGCCCGCACCGCCAGGGGTATTTTACGCAGGTTCCGGCCCGTTAAATCCACGGTGAAAAGCTCAGAAGACTTCTGTCCCCGCGATAAAGGCTTTTCGCGAAAGAACATAATGACCCGACCGTTGGGGGCCCAGGTGGGGCCTTCATCCAAAAAGCTGCTGGTGAGTAATCGCTCGCCCGACCCATCCGGTTTAATCACGCCGATATAAAACGTCCCATGACGTGATTTGGTAAAGGCAATGTAATCCCCCCGGGGTGACCAAACGGGGGTGGTGTAGCGGCCTTCACCAAAGGTAATGCGCTCGGCAGGGCCCCCATTGGCCGACATGATATACAGCTGCTGGGTGCCGCCCCGGTCCGAGTTAAAGACAATTTTGCTACCATCGGGCGAAAACGACGGCGAAGTATCAATGCCCGGATGATTGGTCAGCCGCGTTTTCTGGCGAGAGCGAATATCGTATTTATAAACATCCGAATTCCCCCCCACCTCCATACTAAAGGCCAAGGTCTTGCCATCCGGCGCAAATCGGGGGGCAAAGGTCATGCCCGGAAATTGTCCCAAAATTTCTTTGCGGCCGGTATCAATGTGGTGAAAATACACCTGGGGCGTTCCGTTGCCCTTGTATTCCAAATAGGTGATGATGGGTTCTTTGGGCGAGAAACGCGGGGTCAGGACCAAGTTCCGACCATCGCTGAGATACCGCAGATTCTCCCCGTCGGAATCCACCACCGCCAGGCGTTTTTGAACCCGTTTGGGGGGACCACTTTCCGCCACAAAGGCAATGCGGGAATCAAAATAGCCCGATTCCCCCGTAATGCGTTCATAAATCTGATCCGCAATCAAATGGGCCAAGCGGCGCCAGTTGTCCACGGGGGTGGTCAGGCTGAGATACAGCAGCGTTTCCGAACGCAGCGCATCATACAGTTTAAAATGAACCTTAATGGCACTGGTGCTGGTGCGCTCGACCTTGCCCGTTAAGATCAGCTGAACCGAAACCGCCCGCCAGCTGGCAAAATCGGGAACGCGCTCAAACACATCCAGATCCTCAGGAAAGGCCATTTGATTCACAGGATCAATCAGTCCCGTGCTGTCCAAATCGGCGGTAATCACCCGGCGAATGTTCTCCGCCAGCGTCGCATCCTGCCCCTGCGTCACCGAAAACGGCACAAAGGCCATGGGTATGGGCTTAAATGTTCCCTGGTTAATATCCACCGCCAGTTCCGCATGGGCGGGGGTTAGCCCCAAAACCATCATCAGGATCACCCAGGAAAAAAAACACAACCGGATACGCATTGTTTTGAGTCTCAATTTTATTGTTATCTTCACAGGCCCACCATAGCCAAGGGAGGGGGAGATTTCAAGGTATAGCATTTCTCATTTTGATGGATACGTTGTCAGCCATCGGCTCGTGTATGTTTAATACACGTCGCCTCGCCTTCCTCGTATCCATCAAAAGCAGAAACGCTCTACAAGGGCTCATCAGAATTCCCCCACCAACCTCCCAAACCCCTCCCTCAGAGCCCTGGCCACCTCAGAAAAACTGGCCCCTTCGGCCTTCATCTGGGCGCGTAGGGCCACCAGATCCTGAAAATAGGTTTCCCAAATCGGCGGAAAAACGTGGGTGCCCAGATGGTGGGTAATGGCCTTGGACAATCCCGCGGCCTGGCCATCGCTGGATACCGTGATCATCATGGGGCCCCGGCGCAGGATGGACGGGACGTGAAAATCACACAGGGGTTTGACATCCTCCACATTCACAAAGGCCCCCCCCGCTTTGGCGGCATCGTAATAGGGGCGAGAGGCCTCTTCCGTAAGGCCGGCGATATAAACCAGGCGATAGGTACCGGCGGAGAAAGTGGTGAGGAGGGCAGGGGCCTCTCCCCCCTCGCTCACCAAATACAAATCCAAATTCCCCGCCCCCGCCTCTTTCAGCAGCGTAATGCGTTTTTCATAGGCCTCCCCCCGCCCCATCAGGGCAATGGGCAGGCTCGCCACATCCAGCATCAGGGGCAGCATCAGGCAGCGTCCGCCAGCAAAGCCTTCATGTACTCAACCCCCCGATCATGACAATAATCGCCAAAGGTCGTATGTTTCTCCTCTCGATGATCCCGAAAATCCACCAGGGCCTTTTTCAACGTGGCGGGAATGGCGTCATAGGCCAGCTTATCCAGAACTTTTTCATTCAGGCGTGTGCCCAGGAAGTCCCCCCCCAAATACAGGGCGTAAAACCCGGGTATCCGCCCCACCAACCCCACATCCCCGGCATAGGGACGCGCGCACCCGTTGGGACAACCGGTAATGCGGATGGTGAACAGGTCTTTGTCCAGGCCAATGTCGGCCAGCATCGTTTCGATATTGGCCATCAGGGGATCATGGATCCGCTCGGCCTCCGTTAAGGCCAACCCGCAGGTGGGCAACGCCGGACACGCCATGGACCAGCGACGGACGTTGGAAACCTCATCCCGCAGCTTGACGCCGTGATTGTGAAAGATCTCTTCCACAGCGGCGCGGTCCTCGGGGCGAATATCCCCCAAAATCACATCTTGGGTGGGGCTGACAATGACCAGGGGCGCATACTCGGTAACCACATGGCGCAGCGCCGTGCGCAAACGCATATCCCCAACATCATGAACGCGGCCACTCAAAACGGGTAGGCCTAAATAGAGGTGCCCATCGCCTTGGGTCTGCCACCCCAAATGATCCACGATTTTATAGGGGCTTTGGGGCCTGGGATCCGCCAGCGGGCGGCCCATCACTTTTTCCATTTCGGCCTTGACCCAAGAAACGCCTTTTTCCTCAACCACATATTTGATACGGGCATGTTTGCGGTTGGTGCGGTCCCCCCAGTCGCGGTGAACGGTGACCACAGCCCGGGCCGCCGCCAGCAAATCATCCGGCCCCACAAAACAAATGGCACTGGCCAGGCGGGGATAGGTTTCGGGTTTGTTATGGGTAATCCCCAGCCCTCCCCCAACATGGATATTGTACCCCAGCAAGGTCTGCTGATCATCAAACAACGCCACAATGCCCAGATCATTGGTCAGAACATCCACCGAATTATCCTCAGGCACCGTGATGCCGATTTTGAATTTACGGGGCAGATAGGTGGGGCCGTATAAATCCTCCACCTCATCGCCGGTTTTGTTCACAGAAGGATTCTGAATATCCAGAAACTTTTCATTATCCAGCCAAATTTCAGCATATGCGTTAGAGCGCGGCAACAACGCCGCCGATAGCATATCCGCGTCATGGTAAAGGCGTTCGTGAATTTTGTCCCGAATCGGCGCGGCAATGGTGGTGACGTTACGGACAACATCGCCGCAGGCGGCTTCTGTTGTGAACAAGCTCTCGTTAATCCCCGCCATGGTGGCGTGCAGATCGCCCTTTAGGATATTATGATACTGAATGGCCTGGCGCGTGGTAAAGCGCAGCTTCCCCCCCCCATACTGATCCGCCAAGGTATCAAAATGCAGATATTGCGCCCGATTCATCCGCCCGCCGGGTATGCGAACGCGGATCATCATTTCGTATTCTTTTTCCAGCTTTTGCTTTTTGCGCTCGGTGGCCGTATCGCGGTTATAACCCTGATAAAGGCCGTGGAATTTCAGCAGATTATACATATCCTCAGAAAACGGCGTTTCTGTATCCACCAAATCGGTTTGGATCGTGCCGCGCAGCTGATGGCTGTCGGCCTTAACATGTTCAACGTGGGAAAGTTTTTCGGTCATGGCAAGATTGTCGGTGGTGAGTAGGGGGTGGTGAGTCGTAGTGTTTATAATCTTTTTTTTTAAATGTGACAATGTTACAGTCATTCCTTGCTCAGGCACCATCTTTACGACTCCCCACTCCCCACTCACCACCACCCAGGCCTCCCATGGATCTTTTTTTTCTGCTGCTGGGCAAAATTTTGCCCCTGTACTTTCTGATTTTCCTGGGCTTTGTGGCGGGGCGTTTTTTGCGGGTGGGACGGCGGAGTTTAAGCAAAATTCTGATTCAAATCGTTGTCCCCGCCGTGTTTTTCGGCGCGGCGGCGACCATGGAGCTTCGGCCCGCCTATATCCTGATGCCCTTTATTTGTTACGCCATGGCGGCCATTACCGGCACCACCATGTATCATTTCAGCGGACTGTTTTACCAAGACCGCCATCGCAATTTAATCGGCCAGGCGTCCTCCACCGCCAATTCCGGGTATCTGGGGGTGCCGGTTTTTGCCGCGCTGTATCCGGATGACCTCAGTGTCTACATTTTCGCGGCCCTGGGTGTGGCCCTTTGCGAATACACGCTGGGGTTGTATTTCTTGGCCCGGGGTCATTTCTCCCCCAAAGAAAGCCTGAAAAAAATCGCCCATATGCCGGTGCTGTACGCCACGGCGGCGGGGTTGATACTCAATGCCACGGGGGTGGTGTTGCCTGGGCCCCTGCTGGATTTATGGGGCTATTTCCGGGGGGCCTATGTCGTTTTGGGGATTATGATTGTGGGATTGGGCCTATCCGGCGTGAAGTCCCTGACCCTGGGCGGCGGGCGTTTTGCGGCGCTGCTGTGGGGGCAAAAATTTGTGTTGTGGCCGGCTCTGGCCTTTGCCGTGGTGGCGTTGGATCAGCACTTTGTGGGCATGTTGGATGATACGGCCCGGCGCGTGCTGATGATTATCAGCATTATGCCGCTTGCCGGTAACACCGTGGCCTTTGCCGCCCAGTACCGCATTCACCCGGAAAAGGCCGCCACCACCGTTTTTTTCAGTATGTTAATCGGTTTGTTCTACATTCCGGTGTTTGTGGCATTGTTTCTACACTAAAGGCAGGACATGCGCGTTCTCTTAATCATCACCGGCAGCGTTGCGGCGTATAAGGCCTGCGAGGTCCTGCGCCTGCTCCAAAAACAGGGCCACAGCGTTCAGGTGATCATGACATCGGGGGCCCAGCAGTTCATCAGTCCGCTGACCCTCTCAGCCCTAAGCGGGCATCCCGTCTATACCGATTTGTTTTCCCTGACCGATGAAGCCACCATGGGCCACATCCGCCTGGCGCGGGAGGCCGATGTTGTGCTTGTGGCGCCGGCCTCCGCTGATTTTCTGGCCACCATGGCCATGGGGGCGGCGGATGATCTGGCCCGTGCGGTCTTGCTGGCCACAACGGCCCCCGTGTGGGTTGCACCGGCCATGAATCCCGCCATGTACGCCCACGCCGCCACGCAAGCCAATATAGAAACCCTAAAAAAACGCGGCATCTCTGTCATTGAACCCGCCGTGGGTGAGGCCGCCTGCGGGGAAGAAGGGCAGGGCCGCATGGCCGAGCCCGAAACCATTGTGGGGGCGCTGCTGGCGCCGCTAACGTTAACCGGAAAATCGGTGCTCCTCACCGTGGGGGCGACGCGGGAACCGCTGGATCCCGTGCGTTTCCTCAGCAATGCCAGCAGCGGCCAGATGGGCTATGCCCTGGCAGCAGCCGCCGCCGAACGCGGGGCGGAGGTGGTGATTTTGGAGGGGTTTACCACCGCCCCCCGCCCAACGTCCCCCCGCATTCACTATATCAAAACCCCCACGGCAGAAGCTATGCGCTCCGCCGCCCTCGCCCAAATTCAAAACCGCCCCCAGCCCTTTGATTATTGCCTGGCTGTGGCCGCCGTGGCGGATTACCGGTGTGAAGATGTTTGTTCCGGCAAACGCCCCAAAACCAACCCCCTGACCCTAACCCTGGTGCCCACGGTGGATGTCCTGGCCACCCTCGCGGCCCTGCCCGCGGGGCAACGGCCCCGGTGCGTCATTGGCTTTGCCGCCCAAACTGAGGACACCCTGGCCAAAGCGGCCGCCAAACGTATTCAAAAAAACTGTGACATCATCCTGGCCAACACCCACACCCCCGATGCCCCCGCCTTTGACAGCCCCGACAATGCCTTAACCCTCATCACCGAGCATCACGAAATCCCCTTTCCCCGCCAAAGTAAAGAAAGCCTGGCCAGCATGGTGTGGGATCAGGTGACGGGGGACAGGTGACAGGTGACAGGTGACAGAAAGTCCTTTGCAATCAATGACTTACGCAAAGTGTTCGTCATTGCGAGCGCAGCGAAGCAACCCAGAAATGCCGCCACAAAAGACTGGATTGCCACGCCTCCTACGGAGGCTCGCAATGACGTTCTGCGTAAATTCCACAATCATCTTGCTTTTTAACGGCAGGGTCTTTATAAAATGAATCATGCAAGGCTCGGTGGCAGAGTGGTGATGTAGAGGACTGCAAATCCTTGTACGGGGGTTCGATTCCCTTCCGAGCCTCCAAAGTTTTTTTCCATGATCCCCCCTGTCCCTTCCCCCAAACTTTGCTATGATGCCACTTTCAACAGTTTTTCGTGCTTAGGGCTTATGGCTAAATCCGCTTTTACAACGAAGTTTTCTTATGAAAAATGTGAAAATATTTTTAGAGTCTTTAATGGCCAGGAATGCACGAACTTCTCAGAGATTCCCCCAGACATTAATCGCTTGGTTATCGATATCGAATACGAAGATGACGCATTCGAATATTATCTGAATCAGAAATACCCAAATAAACTTAATCGCAAATACAAAGCGATATTCGAAAAAAAATTTGATCACAATTTGTTTTATGCTCTAGGATCATTGGTGAATTTAGAGGCTCTTACTTTAATATGCCTTCAGATTCCCTCTAGCACGGATTGGATAAGGCCTCTCTCGAATTTAAAGCGTTTGGAACTGGTGGGCTGCGGCGTTGAGATGGAGTGGCTTCAATGTGTTGAAAGGATATTTCCTAAGTGCGACATTTGGGGTGCTAAGTATGACGAGGGAGATTGTTATTTTATTTCTCAGTCCGCACGAGATCGCATGAAATCCATCACTTGGCCCCAAACTTTGCTATGATGCCCCTGCTTGAAGGGATGTTTTATGGATGTATTGGATGAATCGCTTTCCCTGACGGGTCGGCTGTGGTCGCTGAAGCCCTATTCAGACCGCACGGCCTTGGCCCTGGCACAGCGGCATGGCGTGCCAGAGGTTGTGGGGAAACTGTTGGCCATTCGCGGCATTGCCCTGGAAACGGCAGCCGTTTTTTTGAATCCCCGGCTGAAGGAGTTACTCCCCGATCCGTTCCACCTAAAGGACATGGACCGCGCCGTCACCCGCATGGTGGCCGCCCTGAAAAACAAAGACGCCATCGCCGTTTTTGGGGATTACGATGTGGATGGGGCGACATCATCGGCGCTGCTGAAACGCTATATGAGTATGCTGGGCCGGCCGCTGACGGTGTATATTCCGGACCGTATGGCAGAGGGCTACGGCCCCAATCGGGGGGCGTTTGATAAACTGAAGGCTCTGGGGATGAAGGTGGTCATTACCGTTGATTGCGGCATTGTGGCCCATGATCCCCTGGGCTATGCCCGGGATTTGGGGCTGGATGTTATTGTCATTGACCATCACGTGGGGGAAAGCGCCTTGCCCCCCGCCGTGGCCGTGGTGAATCCCAATCGTTTGGATGAAGACAGCCCCTGCGGTCACCTGGCGGCGGTGGGGGTGACGTTTTTGTTTTTGGTGGCGTTAAATCAAACATTAAAAAAAGAAGGCTTTTTTGAAACCCAGCCCGAGCCTAATTTACTCTTGCTCTTGGATATTGTGGCGCTGGGAACGGTGTGTGATGTGGTGCCACTGCATGGCATCAACCGCGCCTTTGTTTCCCAGGGGCTGAAGGTGTTGGGCCGCCGCATGAACATGGGGCTAAAGGTCCTTTCTGATGTGGCTCGTTTGGACGAGGCCCCCAGCCCCTATCACCTGGGCTTTATCCTGGGCCCCCATATCAATGCCGGGGGCCGCGTGGGGCAATCGGATATGGGGTCGAAATTGCTCAGCTGTGATGATGCGCAGCAAGCCATGGTGTATTCCCAGGCCCTGGCCCTGCACAATGCCGAGCGCAAAACCATCGAAGCCGATATCCTGGATCAAGCCATCCGCCAGGCCGAGGGCACCACCGGCAGCATGATCTGGGTCTATGGCCAGGGCTGGCATCCGGGTGTTATCGGCATTGTAGCCAGCCGGCTAAAGGATCGTTACCACAAACCTGCGGTGGTTTTGGCGCTGGATGATAAGGGGATTGCCAAGGCCTCTTGCCGATCCATTCGGGGCATTCACCTGGGGCAGATGATCCTGGCGGCGCGGCAAGAGGGGATCTTGCTGGCCGGCGGCGGCCATGCCATGGCGGGGGGCTTTAGCGTGACAGCGGATCAACTGACAGCGGCCCATGCGTTTTTTGAATCCCGCATTGGCGAAATTATTGCCCGGGATAACATTCGCCCGCTCTTGGATTTGGATTTATCGCTACCGCTCACCGCCGCCAATCTGTCTTTGGTGGAGCAGATTGAGCGCCTTTCGCCCTTTGGCGTGGGCAACCCCCAGCCGCGTTTTGCGTTTCATCAGGTGGTGGTGTCCTTTGCGGGTGTTGTGGGCGGGGCCCATGTGCGGTGTCAGCTGAAGGATCCCCAGCGTGCTTGGTCATCCAAGGCCATTGCCTTTCGCTGCGCCGATCATCCCATGGGTCAGGCCTTACTTAACAGTCGGGGAAAACCTCTTTCGGTGGCCGGAACCTTAAAAAAAGACACCTGGGGCAGCACGCCCACCGTTCAGGTGATCATTGAGGATGTTAAAGCTGCACCTTAATTAAAACATGCACCTCATGCCCCGGATCATCCGGGTGGTCCCGCAAGTGAAACGCCACAATATCATGATTTAGCCCCGTGGAATCATGATAATAAATGGCTTTTTTCTGGGCAAAGGCCTCCGCCGTTAGGGTATCTCCGACACGGGGCACCATGTTATCCAGAACCAAAATCCCCTGTTCCCCTTGACGCACCAAGGTGATTAAGACTTGGCTGTCGGAGGTCTCCAGCAGCATATGGCTGGGTTCAATACACACCTCCCCCCCACTGGGCACGTGAACGGCTTTTTTAATATGGGCAATGCTTTGCTTGTATTGGTTCAGGGATTCTTTGATCTCGCGCAAAAATTCCAGGCTGGCTTTCCGGCACAGCGATAAAATCGCCAGGGGAGAAATTTCCACATTCCCTTTACCAACCAGAACCGCCGGTGGGTTCATGCGGTAATAATTTTGCAACCAAACAGCCTGTTTTCCGTCCTCATCCACCGCAAACAAATCATGCTTGTGCATCAAAAAACGCGCCGATAACAGATCGGATAACCCGTCCATGGATAGGGTCCCTTGGTGATGACACTCAATAACCTTGACCCGCATGGTGGTTGTGGTTCCTCTATGGCTTCCCAAAACAATCCTATGACTTACGCAAAACGTCATTGCGAGCCTCCGTAGGAGGCGTGGCAATCCAGTTTTTCCGGTATCGGCATTTCTGGATTGCTTCGCTGCGCTCGCCAGACGCAAGGTTTTGCCTAAGTCCCGAATCCTATGACTATAAAAGCCAATTCTTTAAGGAAAGGCTAAAAACAAACACTTAAACCCTCCCATTGATTTTTCCCCCAAACCCCTTTATAAAAAACAGGAAAAATCCAGGAAACCCCGTATCATGATCCCATCCGTTTCACCCCTGACCCCTCCAAACGCGGATGCCTTCGAGGTTATTGATGTCAAAACCCCGCGTCCCTCATGTGATGGCGGCGGCGGGCCCTTGGGACATCCAAAGGTTTATCTGGCCATGGGATCTCAAAGGCAAATCGTCTGTCCGTATTGCAGCCGGACCTTTCGTTTGGTATCGGGGGCAGGGGATCATGACCACGGAGATCATTGATTTTGCTGCGCCGGTATCGCCGACCTTCTTGGGGCGTTTTTTGGACATGATGGCCATTGAACGCAATGCTGCGCCCAATACCCTTATGGCGTATCGTCGGGATATTGGCTTTTTTTTGGAAAAAACACAAAAACCCATGGAATCTGTTACGGCTGAGGACATCATCGCCTATGTTCAGGCCCTCTCCCTTAGCCCCCGAAGCCGCAGCCGCGCCATTACGGCTCTGCGTCAATTTTTTTTGTTTTTACAAACGGAAGGCATCCGGCCCGATAACCCCACAAAATCCCTGAAAACCCCCGCGCAACCCCGCCCCATCCCCCATTATTTAACCGAAGACCACGTGGCCTGTCTTTTTGCCTGGTTGCAGCGGGCCTTAACGCCAGAGGACAAACGCCTGCTGGCCATGCTGGAGCTTCTGTATGGCGTTGGCCTTCGCGCCAGTGAGCTGGTTTCGCTGCCGCTTTCGGCCCTGTCCAAAGATCTGAGTTCTCTCATGGTCACGGGAAAGGGGGGCAAAGAACGCCTTTTGCCCCTAACCGTCGGGACGGCAGAGGCTTTGCGGGCCTATCAGGCCGTCCGTCCCCATTTTTTATCCCGCCCCCAAAGCCCGTTTTTGTTTCCCGCTCGCAGTCGCCAGGGGCACGTCACCCGCCAGCAGCTGGATCTGAAACTTAAAAATTTAGCGGCCAAGGTGGGCCTTCCCCCCCTGTCGGCCCACGTTTTGCGGCATTCTTTGGCCACGCATTTGCTGCATCGGGGCGTCGATCTGCCCACACTCCAGGCCATTTTGCGTCATGAAGATCTCTCCACCACCCAGATTTATACCCACATTCCCGATGATCATTTGCGGGATACCCTGCAAACCTGTCACCCGCTGGGCCAAAGCGCTGTTTTACCCCAGGGGGACAATGTCTGAATCCCCCAAACCCCCCGTTGTTTTGTCCCTGGCGGGCTTTGATCCCGGCGGCGGCGCGGGCGTTTTGGTGGATGTGAAAACCATTCACGCCCTGGGGGGCTACGCCCTGGCGGTGATCACGGCGCAAACGGTGCAAAACACGTTGACGGTGGGACGGATTGTGCCCACGGACGCCGCGCTGTTTCAGGATCAAGTGGAAACCCTGCTGGCGGATACACCGCCCCAAGCCATCAAAATCGGCATGATGGGCAGCGGCGCCCTTGCCCGATGTTTGGTAACAATTTTGGATCAGGTTTCGTGTCCCGTGGTGCTGGATCCCATACTCTGGGCCAGTCATGGGGCCCCGCTCATTGATGAAGACGGGCTGTCTATCCTGAAAAAAGACCTGCTGCCCCGCATCACCTGCGTGACACCCAACACCATAGAGGCCGCATTACTCCCCCTGTCTCACGCCCCCGCTGTTTTCATCACGGGGGGACACGAAGACGGCACCATGATCGTGAATGTGTTAAGGGAAGGGGGCAAAGAAACCCGTTTTTCTCACCCCCGCATCCCCACCCGTCACACCCATGGTACGGGCTGTATTCTTTCCAGCGCTCTGGCCACAGGACTGGCGCGCGGACTCTCTTTGCCCCAGGCCGCCGAAGACGCCCTGGCCTTTATCCAAAAATCCCTCAAAAATCCCCCAGGCGTTGGCCAGGGAACAGGGCCGGTGTTGTGAGGTCAATTTACGATCAAAACAAGCCCCTCTTATTTTTTCGTCATACCGGGCAAGCAACGCGAACGCAGATCCGGTAGCCCGAACAACGTGTCATAGTTGCAGAGTATGGCGGAATTTTCCGTTTTTTCAAAATAAAATTTTTGGTGAACGCGGTTTGTGTTCGTATGGACAGAAACGGAAAACACTAGGGCTGATAAAAGATCCCCTCTGCCAGGGCTGCCTTTTGCAGGGCTGAATCCAAAGACGCCAGCGGGAAAGCCCCACGCAGAGCGATGGACAGGTACGTGGCATCATAAACGGTAAGGGTGTGTTTTTGCGCCAGCGCGGTTGTTTGCAAAATATCCGGTGTTTCGATCCTCTCAAAAGGCATGATGGAGAGGGTTTGCAACAGCAGAATCAACGTGTCTTGACCCACCCTTTTTCGTCGGTGCGCCATAAGAAGGCCGTTGGCGGCTTCCATAAAAAACAGGGACGGCACAACACCATACACTTCGCAACGCTTCAACCGGCCAATAATCAAGGACGCATACTCCGCCTGTTCATCCGCCAGCAAGGCCGATAAGACAACCGAGCTGTCCAAAACAAGGTTCATGGACGACCGTCTTTCACCCATGCGGCGATTTCGCCGGGGGTTGCCTTGATGCTGCCTGCCAACGCTTCCCACTGTCTAAAAGCCTGAGAGGCTTTTTGGGTCCGCCCCTGTTCAGGGTCCATGATGACGGCCACGACTTTACCATGGCGGGTTATGGTGACTTCCTCACCCTCCGCAACCCAGCGCAAAATTTCCGAAAAACGATTTTTGGCCTCAAAAGCCCCTATCTGCATCATAAGGTTTACCTTCTTTATCATTTTTCTAGCTTATCATACAGGCCTGAATAAGTCTAGTCGGCGCTTGCCTAAAATTTACACAAAATTTATCTTGACTGCGCTGCGCTGCCATAATGGTGGGGAACTTTCCTAACGCGTCAAGCGTTTTTTTTTCATTATGAAGATGAATATAGACCAGTTTTTGGAAAACGTCCACACCCCCGATGGGTGGGACGCCGCTCTGGCTCTTTTTGAACAGATCCCTGAAGAATGGGTGAAGTTTTTCATAGTCGCCGGCGTGCGGCTGAAAAAAATTGACATACACTTCCCCCTTGGGAGTCATACCAGAGAAATCTCTTCGGAGATCTGCGAGATCCCCGAAGAGATTAAAAAGGTCACTTTTGATTACGCGGCGGTAGATTTGATGAGCAAAGGCTATGAGCTTCGCATGAAGAACAAATAGCCTAAAAAAAGGGTCACATTGTGGCCCTTTTTTCTTTCCTGCAACACACCAAAAACATGATAACTGACCCCTACGTCATATTCCCCATACTAAAAATGGCTGCCCCCATTGCCAGATAAAAAGCCAAAACGCAAAGCACCTCAACCCACCACGCATGACGGCGTTTACGCCAAGCCACATAACACAACCCTAAAAGTACAGAATTAGCAAAAGCAGCCATTTCATACAATGAGATACTTTTAGAAAACAAAAGGAAAGGAGCCCTGATCGGCAAAACAATCGTCGCAGTCATGAGGGGAAAAACAAACAAATGTCTAAAATACAGAGAAATAAGTAGGGCAACACCTAAAATACCCAAAAGAATACGGTAACTTGGTTTTTGAAAAATCTTTTTGTGAAAAAGTTTCATAAACAGCAATTTTCATGAAGAAAATGTGAAGCAACACCGCAAAAATATGATAACTGACCCCACCGTACAGGATGGGGGTGGAGGGACCCCCAACCTGTACGGTGGTGCATGAGATGCGTCTTTGTTAAAACATAAGACGCGAGAACAATCCAAAAGAGAGATGAGCGATTAGTATGGCTTAGCTTCAGGTGTTACCACCCTTTCACACGCCACCTATCAACGTAGTGGTCTACTACGGCTCTACGATGACTCGTTTTGAGGCCGGTTTCCCGCTTAGATGCTTTCAGCGGTTATCCGTTCCGTACATAGCTACCCGACGATGCGGCTGGCGCCACAATCGGTACACCAGAGGTACGTTCACCCCGGTCCTCTCGTACTAGGGGCAAATCCTCTCAATCATCAAACACCCACGGCAGATAGGGACCGAACTGTCTCACGACGTTCTGAACCCAGCTCACGTACCACTTTAAATGGCGAACAGCCATACCCTTGGGACCTGCTTCAGCCCCAGGATGTGATGAGCCGACATCGAGGTGCCAAACAACGCCGTCGCTGTGGACGCTTGGGCGTTATCAGCCTGTTATCCCCGGCGTACCTTTTATCCGTTGAGCGATGGCCCTTCCACGAAGAACCACCGGATCACTATGACCGACTTTCGTCTCTGCTCGGCTTGTCAGCCTCGCAGTCAGGCAAGCTTATGCCATTGCACTCGACGTACGATTTCCGACCGTACTGAGCTTACCTTCGCGCGCCTCCGTTACCATTTGGGAGGCGACCGCCCCAGTCAAACTACCCACCATACACGGTCCCCGATCCGGATTCACGGACCTGGGTTAGACCCTAAAAACATCAAGGGTGGTATTTCAAGGTTGACTCCACCCTGGCTGGCGCCAAGGCTTCAAAGTCTCCCACCTATCCTACACATGATATTCCTAGAGCCAGTGTAAAGCTGTAGTAAAGGTGCACGGGGTCTTTCCGTCTGACCGCGGGAACCCCGCATCTTCACGGGGAATTCAATTTCGCTGAGTATATCCTGGAGACAGTGGGGATGTCGTTACGCCATTCATGCGGGTCGGAACTTACCCGACAAGGAATTTCGCTACCTTAGGACCGTTATAGTTACGGCCGCCGTTCACCGGGGCTTCAGTCAAATGCTTGCACATCCTTCCTTAACCTTCCGGCACCGGGCAGGCGTCAGACCCTATACTTCGTCTTACGACTTCGCAGAGTCCTGTGTTTTTGTTAAACAGTCGCAACCCCCTCTTTTGTGACCCCGCCAAAAAGTTGCCTTCATGACGGGCTCCCTTCTTCCGAAGTTACGGGAGCAATTTGCCGAGTTCCTTCAGGATACTTCTCTCAAGCGCCTTGGTCTACTCGACCTGCCCACCTGTGTCGGTTTCGGGTACGATCATTGTCCGGGTAACAGGTAACAGGAGACAGGTAACAGGAAGAGGAAACAGAAAATAGGTAGAAAATCTACCCATAACCTGTAACCCACAACCTGTCACCTGTTACCCGTTACCTGTCACCTGAACGCCTGGGATTGTTTAAGGGAAATTATTTTTCGTAATGTGACAAATGTCACTGCACTGCACTGCACTGCACTGCACTGCATAATGTCAAAATAAACCTTAGTTAAATAACTTAACACCATGGATAAGTACAAAAAAAGACGCCTAAATTTAGTCGTTTCTTCTTTAGTTACAGTCGTGTTTTTTGTTTACTTCTCCGCAATTCTTCTGGAGAAGGAGTTTAAAACCGACAGAATTTCCCTATTTCCAAAGCAAGGAGCAGAAATGATCCTTGTTGAAGGAGGATGGAGATTCTTTTTTCTTTTTGTTTTAAACATTCCTGGGGCAATTTCGATGCTTCCAGGATGCATCACATTCGCTGCACTCGACGAAATTGATCGTCGACGCAACAACGAATAAATTTCTAGCACGTCGCCTCTGGCGTGCTTTTTTCTTTTCCCTTAAACAATCCCAAGCTGGTCCGTTATTTCCTGGAACCGTTGGACTGCACTTATCAATCCGATAAGAAAGTACAATCGTTTCGATCCGTCACGGACCAAAGGTCACGGAATATTAACCGTGTTCCCATCGACTACGCCTTTCGGCCTCGCCTTAGGAATCGACTAACCCTACCCTGATTAGCATTGGATAGGAACCCTTGGGCTTTCGGCGACAGAGTCTCTCACTCTGTTTGTCGCTACTCATGTCCGCATTCTCACTTCCCATACCTCCACAGCCCCTGACAGGACTGCTTCGACGGCTTAGGGAACGCTCCGCTACCGCGCGCCATAGGCGCGCCCGCATCTTCGGTGCTATGTTTGAGCCCCGTTACATCTTCGGCGCAGGAATGCTTGATTAGACTAGTGAGCTATTACGCTTTCTTTAAAGGATGGCTGCTTCTAAGCCAACCTCCTAGCTGTCATGGCTTTCCCACATCCTTTCCCACTTAACATAGTCTTGGGGACCTTAGATGGCGGTCTGGGCTGTTTCCCTCTCGGCACCGGACCTTAGCACCCGATGCCTGTCTGCCAGATAGTACTCATGGGTATTCGGAGTTTGATTCGGTTTGGTAAGGCTCGCGCCCCCCTAGCCGATTCAGTGCTCTACCCCCCATGGTATTCGTCTGACGCACTACCTAAATAGTTTTCGCGGAGAACCAGCTATTTCCAAGTTTGATTGGCCTTTCACCCCTAACCACAGCTCATCCCCGTCTTTTTCAACAGACGTGGGTTCGGCCCTTCAGTTGGTGTTATCCAACCTTCAGCCTGGCCATGGTTAGCTCACTTGGTTTCGGGTCTAATACAGCAAACTAAACGCGCTATTCACACTCGCTTTCGCTTCGGCTCCACCTATCGGCTTAACCTTGCTTGCTACACTAAGTCGCGGACCCATTATACAAGAGGTACGCTGTCACGGGCGCGCCGGAGGGCGCGGCCAGGTGACAGGTGACAGGTGACAGGTGACAGGAAGAAAAATTTCAGATCAATTTAACAAAAGTTTATGACCCGAAAGTTTCTACCTGTTACCTGTTACCTGCTACCCGTTACCTGGGCGCAGCCCTCGGGTGCGCCCGCTCCAACTGCTTGTAAGCATCCGGTTTCAGGTTCTATTTCACTCCCCTTATGGGGGTTCTTTTCGCCTTTCCCTCACGGTACTGGTTCACTATCGGTCGATTGCGAGTATTTAGCCTTGGAGGGTGGTCCCCCCATGTTCAGACAGGATTTCACGTGTCCCGCCCTACTCGAGTCTCTCTCTATTCTTACCTGTACGGGGCTATCACCCACTATGGCCGACTTTTCCAAGTCGTTCCAGTTACATTCGAGAGAGCACTGGGCTGTTCCGCGTTCGCTCGCCACTACTTACGGAATCTCGGTTGATGTCTTTTCCTCCAGCTACTGAGATGTTTCAGTTCACTGGGTTTGCTTTCTAAGGCCTATGTGTTCAGCCAAAGAATACCTAGATCAGGCGACAGGTTACAGGTATCAGGTGACAGGCCTGCGCAATGCAAAACCTGTTACCTGTCACCCGTCACCTGTCACCTGAAAGGTGGGTTCCCCCATTCGGAAATCAGCGGATCAAAGGGTCTTGGCCCCTCCCCGCTGCTTATCGCAGCCTAGCACGTCCTTCATCGCCTGCAATCGCCAAGGCATCCACCAGATGCTCTTATTTACGCTTGAGGATTGTTCTCAGCTTCTCAGTTTTTGGTGCTAGACACCACAGAAACAGATGGCTCTGCTTGTGGGGTGCCTAACCCTCACTGAGAGTCAGTTATCATATTTTTACTGTGTCACAGACCGGCCTGCACCCCTTATGAGTTGGGCGGAATTTGAAAATCTCGCCAGCAGGGAGTGTGTTTATAGGGCAAGCCCCCCTTGCTGTCAACAGGGATTTTGCAAGGTGAGCATTCTTTTTTTTGGCACCCGCCTCCGTGCGGCGCTTTTACCATAACCCCCGAGGGAAACCCCGACGGATATCTTGACATCGCGCCACCCGATGTTGAGTATCACAGTCATTATGAAATTGACCCCCAGCGCTTTGCCAAAGATCCTTCCCCGTTTGGGGAGAAATCTTTTTACCCTGATTTTTCATGGGGATAATGAATCCAGCATTCGTCGGGGGGTGGATCAGATCAAGTCAGCCTTGCCCAGCCACACCCATACCACCCTGCATTCTGAGGATTGGGGGAAAGAGGCGGACGTTTTGTATGATTTGATGCTGACGCCGTCCTTGATGGGGGGGGATCCCTGTGTTGTGGTGCGGGCGGAATCGGGCCTGGGGGATATCAGCCCTGCCCTTTTGGATTTGGGCAAACAACTGCGTTACGGGGTGATGGTGGTGGTGACCTCGGGCACCATCAAGGCCACCAGCGCCTTAAGAAAATGGGCCGAGGCCGATGAGCGCGCGGGCCTGATTGGATGTTACGAGGACACCCCGGCGGCGTGTATGGCGGCGCTGCGCCGCGGCTTATCGGATTATACCATGGATCCCGATGCGCTGTTGTTTGCTGAAAAGAATTTAGCGACCCAGATGAGTGCTGTTGAGGCCGCCCTACAAACCCTGCCCCTGCTGGTACATCCCCGCCGCACCATTACGCTGGAGGACATGCGTATCCTGGCCCTGGATCATGACGATCATGCACGGGATTTGGCCTTTTCCTATTTGCTGCGCCCCAGGCACTATCCGGAAGATCTGGCGGCTTTTGTGAAAAATCATCCCCAGGCCCAGCCCACGCCCTATATTATGGTGGTTCGGGCCGTGATGGATATTCTTAAAACATTACATACGTTGCACCTTCATTTGAAAGGATCCCAAACTACCCTGGATGCGGCCATGGCAGCTCTGCGCCCCCCGTTGTTTTTTAAGGATAAGCCCGCCATCCTGGCCCTGATGAAAAAATACAACCATGCCGCGGTCCTGCGGGGATTGGAACATAGCCTGGGTCTGGAAAAGGCTTTGAAATCCAAACCGGTCAACGTGGCCTGTTTGATGTTTGAGCATGGGTGACACCGATGTATTTTCAAGACAATCTGTAACAGGTATAGACGCTTGTATTTTATTATGTTTAGGTGTATTATTATTGGGTGCAAGAGGTTTTTATGAAACGAAACACCAGCGTAACGCTAACTCCCCATTATGCCCAGTTTGTTCAGGGTTGCCTGGATCAGGGACGCTTTGCCTCGGTCAGTGAGGCTGTTCGGGCCGGTTTGTTTTTGCTGGAAGAGCAACAGAAAAAGATAGCGTTTTTAAAAGGGTGCTTTGCCGAGGCCAACCGACAGTGGGCGGCAGGCGATACCGTTGATGGGGAAACGTTTATGGATCAGTTGATGGCTGATTTGTAAATGTTATGGCTTCCTATCGACTCTCGCGACGCGCCCTTCAGCGTCTAAAAGACATCAAAGAGTTTTCTGTGGAGCGCTTTGGTCCTGATCGCACCCAGCATTATCTTTTGTCGTTAAGAAACCGTATGGCCTATCTTGCCAAAAACCCCCACCATGGTGTGGCAAGGCCTGAACTGGAAGAGGGCGCTTTGTGCTTTTTTGAAGGGTCCCATGTGATTTTTTACAGAAAAACAGATCCAGAAGGTATTTTTGTTGTCGATGTTTTGCACCAATCCATGGATGTGGAGAGGGGATTTTCGTAAACGACCCCTTCCGCGCCGCCAAAGCCTGAAAAACCTCTTTAGTTATTCGCCGCCAGGGCATCCGTCTGGGCCTTTAGAAAATTTTGCGTGGCCGTTAACTGGGAAACCCGGGATTCAGTGCTTTGCAGGGATAAACGCAGGCCTTTTTCATAATCCGCCACCTGTGTTTTCAGCGTCGCCATTTGCGTGCCAATTTTATCAATGTTTTTTTGGATGCTGTCTTTTTGATTGGCGAGGACCCCGTCGGTACTGAGACTGGTATCCAGATAACTGGCCACCGTATCGGCAATGCCTTGGGTCATTTTGATGGTGGAGGTTTTGGGGCTGCCCACGGTAACAACACCGCCGGTGTAGCCGAAACGGGCCCCGTCGAGTCCAATACCGCTGGGGGGGACAATGGCACCCCCGTCTGAAATCGTCACCTGGGTTGAGTTATACGTGACCCCGCCCACAACCATTTCTGCCTTTATCGGTTTTCCTGATGCATTGGTTTCCAGAACACGAACCGTAATATCCGTGTTGCCCAAACTGGATTTCAGGGAATCGGGCCGCCGCGCCACAAAAAAATCACTGCTGCTACTGCTGCTGCTAAAGCCGAAAAGTTTAGCCACCGCATCGCCCTTATCCACAATGGCGTCATTGAGCTTCACATCATCCACCACCAGGCGGTTCTCTTTATCCAGCGTAATGCCAATGTCCCGAAGGGTATTCACCCCCGATACCCCAGAAACCTGCCCCGTTAACATCGTTTCCAGACCCAGAAAAGATCCACGAAACGCTGTCTGATTCACCAAAATAGAGGTCTTTGGGACTGTGCCGTCCCCATTCACCACGGTTTGGGTATCGTAAAAATCTTTTAAATCGTTATAGGCCTCAACAAAGGCATCCACCTGGCCGCGAACGTTTTGGTTGTTGGTTTCTACAGAAATCCGGATTTTATCCAGCGGATTGGCGGAAAACAGATCAATGGAGGCACCGGGAATCAAATCCTTGATCGTGTTGCTGCTGCGGGTTACCGTTACGCCGTTATAAACGACCTCGGATGATAATGTGGTATCCGTTTCGCCGGATCCGGAACTGCTCAGGTTTAAATCATCCAAAACGCCCGCATCTGAACCGGAAAGGGCGATGGCCTTGCCCGTTTCATTGGCGGATAAGCTCAAACGATAGGTGTTATTGCCCAAATCCACGATTTGCGCCCGGACTTTGGTGGTGTCCGTTTTTGCATTAATGGCCTCAATAACGGTTTTTAGGCTATCCCCGGCACTGACCGCGATGGATGTCCCATTGACAGAAAGTGTTCCATTGGCCGTGATGAGGGGGGCTTCTTTACTGGTAAAAACATCCACAGCACTGCTGAGGGCTGAATCGGATCGGGCCAACCGGTTCACGGTCAGGCTATAGGTGCCCAGGGGCGTGTCTGTTTTGGGGGTGACGGTGACGGCGGTGGAGGATCCCCCCGTGCCGGATGTGGGATAGGCAATTTTTTGCCCAAAAACGTCGGTTCCTGCCTGGGCCACGCTGGGACGACGCAGATTTGACGCTGGGGTTTTTAGGGCGTTTAGCAGGGATTCATAATCTTTATAGCCTGAGAGAATATCGCTTTTTTTGGAAACTTCGACTTCTTTGCGGGTAATGGGAATGCTTTTGGCCTTAACGTACCCATCCACCAACTGATTCAGGTCAACACCCAGCACCTTGGATGACAGGTTAATCGACCCATTGTCGTTGACTTTAATGTTACCAAATCTGACGTCTGCCATCGCTTCACCATGACTATGTGTTGATCAGTGTACGCCCCCTTTGGTTGATAAAGGGTAAAGAGGGGTGTTCGGGTAGGGTGGTGCAAAAAATGGGCCAAGGGGTGAGGTGCCCTAAGAGCCTGTGTTCATAATCTCATAATCCCTTGCTGGCAAAGGAAGGTTCAGCCAAAAGCGATTTTATGGAAAACGCGGCGGGGTGAATCAGGTAACAGGTTGCAGGTAACAGGTAACAGGAAAAAAGAGTGGAACAAGACGTACCAGCGAAATAACAAGCCCTAGAGGGCTGGGTTACCTGTTACCTGCAACCTGTTACCTGAATGTGGGGGCGGGAGCCGCGTTCGGCCCACAAGGAAAAGGCTCCCACCCAGCAGAATTTGCCCACCGCCTCAAGGGTTCGCTTCGCCTCGCACCAAAAAAGACCGCCGCTGCGCGGCTTTGCTACGCAACTTTTTTGGCGTCTCGCCCTTGACCCGGTGGACAAATCCTGCTGCCCCGCCCCGCCTTTTCCGCCCAAGCGAGATTATGAACACGCCCTAAAATCACGACAAAGCGTTTTTCAGATCCGCAATCAAATCATCCGGATGTTCCAGGCCCGCATGAAGCCGCAGGACAGGGCCCTCTGTCCAGGCAAGGGCGGTGCGTGCGCGGCGCATATCAAACGGGACGGCCAGGGATTCAAATCCCCCCCAGCTATAGCCCAGGCCAAAAAGGGTCAGACGGTTGACTGCGGCACAAAGGTCTTCGTAGGTCATGTTAACGACACAGGAAAAAAGGCCGCTGGCGCCGGAAAAATCCCGTTTCCACAGGTTGTGACCCCCATGGCTGGGATGGGCGGGGGATAAAATCCGTATCACCGCCGGATGATCCGCCAAATAATCCATCAGCAATCGGGCTGTTTCCTGGTGACGGGCCAACCGAACGGCCAGGGTGCGCATCCCGCGCAGGGCCAAAAAAATATCATCCGGCGCGGCGTGATGGCCATGGCGGGCGGCGTTGGTTTTTAGGGAGTGATACAGGGATTCATCCCTGGCCACAATCACGCCCAGCATGGCATCGGAGTGCCCCACAAAATATTTCGTGGCCGCATGAATCACAACATCCACACCGGCGGCGCAGGCTTGGAAATAAAGGGGTGTCGCCCAGGTATTATCCATCAGCGTTATGATATTGTTTTCTCGTGCCAGGGCGCAAAGGGCCGGAATGTCCTGCATTTCAAAGGTAATGGACCCGGGGGCCTCTAAATGCAGCACCCGCGTGTTGGGCTGAATCAGGGGAGCGATAGGATTTTGGGGGGAATAATAGCTCACCTCAATCCCAAAACGCTGCAGCACATCATCGCAGTAATGGCGCACAGGACCATAGGCCGCATCGTGAATCAAAACATGATCCCCACTTTTTAAAAAGGCTGAAAACGCGCACGTTAAGGCCGCCAGTCCGGATTCTACGGCAATGCCTCTGTATCCCTTTTCCAAGCTGGCCACGGCGTCTTCAAAGGCAAAGGTGGGGGTCAGGCCGTGACGGCCATAGTACGGTTTTTGGTGCCATGTTTTTTCTGTGGCTTTTAAATGCTCGGTGTCATCAAACAAAACCGTCGAGGCCCGCATCACGGGCAAATTCACCGCCCCATCAAAACGACGGGAATCCCGGGCCAAATGGGTCAGGCGGGTTTCTGGGTGCAGCATTAACGTCGTTCCTCATCCACAAAGCGGTAAAAATAAACACGATCCAAAATACCCATAACAATCAGGACAAAGGACGTCATGAGCAAGTATAAAAGCGCCGCCAGCATATAAAAGGTAAACGGATGCTTGGCCGAGGCAATGCTGAGGTGGGTCATGCGAATCAATTCAGGCACACTGATGACGGAAAGCAGGGCTGTGTCCTTCATCAAGGATAAAAAAAGATTGGTGAGACCCTTTAACGATCGAAAGGTTGCCTGGGGCAAAACAATCCGGATAAAGCGACGCTCTGGCGACAGCGCAAAGGCGTCTGCGGCTTCGATCTGGTGAATGGGGATGGTTAAAAGGGCGTAACGAATCACCTCACTGGCATAGGCGCCATAACACAAAGAAAGGGCCAAAACGCCCGAGGTAAAGGGCGATAATTGATCCACCCGTCCCCATGTCACAAAATCCAAAACAGGACCATGCAGGTAATAAATAACCAGGATGATCAAAAGTTCCGGCATACCGCGAAAAAACAACGCCAACGCACGCGCGGGTTTGGCAAACACAGGCGCGCCGTACAGGCGGATCATGGCCCAAACCAGCCCCAGCATCAAACTAAGCCCAAAGGACAACACCCCCAACTGTATCGTGGTCATGGCCCCCTTCATTAAGGCGGGCGCATGAAAGAATAAAAAATCGGGGGAAAAGTCGGGCATTTTTTGATTTTTATGAACGGTGCAGGGATCTTTGTCACAGTAGAGCCTGAGGCTATACCTATTGCAGATGGAGAGTATCGGTAGGCGAGCATCGCCGCAGCCGAGTGCCGTGTACGAAATGTACACAAATAAGGCTAAGGCGAACGCGCAGCCAGCGATACTCTTCAGATGCGACAGGTATATCAAAGGGTCCCGCGTGTTGCAAGGTTTTCCATTGGGGGCGCCAGGGCTGTTCATTTCTAATCGTCATCCGCACGTCAGTGGCGAATCCACCTGGATGCTACGACGATGCGCAGCATGACGAGAAAATCAGCATTTGTACCAGAGATTTTCCATTTCGTAGGGTGATAAGGTCAGGAAATTTTTGACGAAAAGTTCAGGTTTTTCCAGGCGTCCTAAAAAAATATGGTGGAGGTGAACGGGATTGAACCGATGACCTCCTGCGTGCAAAGCAGGCGCTCTCCCAGCTGAGCTACACCCCCATTGCCCATAGCTTTAGCAAAAACGTCCCCCGGATGCAAGGGGGGCTTTGGGAAATTTTTTCGGGGTGTGCCTGACTTTGGGACCCGTTTCCGATCCCATCGCCTGAACCAATATCCCCCCTCCCGAAAGGAAGAAAAAAATCGTAAAAATCCCTCCCAGATGTGACATCCGTCACATCTTTCCTCCGGAAACGTTTGTATGTTGGGGAACAGACTTTAATTTTTAGCAGGGTATTTTTATGAAGGGCATTCCTAACGACATTTTTTCAGTGCTTCCCAAATTTTTAGAGATTAGGCAAAGAGTAGGAAGCTCACAAGAGGCTGATGTATTGGTCAACCATATACGTAACCTTCCTGATGAGCAAAGAGAAGCCTTGGCAGAAGCCCTGAATAATCTGCTTGCATGTCATACTATCAACCATAGTTTTGGTCTTGGTTTTGCTCATACTGATATTGGCTCTTCTGCATTTGAAGTGGATAACCTATGCTTGTATATCGGTTCCCCTGCGTTGACCGGCAGGCAAAGGGACGATACTCTGAAGGCTATTTCTACGTTGCTTAACGATGATTCTATCTCTGAAATGACCGAGCCTTTTTCAGAAGAAAACATAGTCACTTTTCAGATAGCTCTTACCAAGCTCATAGAAGAACGATACCCTAAAAACGGTGAAGGAACGAAAGTAGAACGATTTTTTGATGACCTGAAAAAGGCTATGGGGGAAAACCACCCATTCCGGGATTTCTTTATCTCAAGGATACGGCACAACGCATTTTCCTCTGAAGGCCAACAGCTTTCGCTTTGGCCCCGCAATATCGTTGGGGGAATATTTGACAGATACCCCAAGACCGATGATAAACTGGGTTTATTACTGAAGCATCTCAAACAAACCATGGGTGAAACGTATCCCCTGGGGGCGTATGATCAGGACAGGAGCGCGATCAGGTCTAAACTTACTTCAGAAAACAATCAGGCTTTTTTTACTGCTTGTGGGATTGCTGGTGGTATTATGCTTCTTGCCAATATCACCACAGGCAATAAAGATCTCTACAATACAACAGTTCGTAACCTTAATGAACTGGGGGGATCCTGTCAAGCAGGCGATGATTCCTTAACGGTGGATGAGTCAGGAACGATTAATCTGCTTCTTCCAGGGGGACGGGGGCTAAACGCCTTTCTGGATGATAGCAAAATAAAGGTCATAGTGACCGCAACCGAGGGGGGCAGCCTTCAGATATTACAACCAGAAACAACACGCCGCGCCATTTTAGAAAGCATGGCCCAAACCTCACAAACCTGTCTTAGAAACTATCAGGAAAGACAAAAACAGCAAAACGAGGAGTTGTTTGGGTTAACCCCCTGGTTTGCCCCAGAGTTTGGTGTTGCCCTCAACCACAACCAAGAAGGCATTATCCGTTAGAGAAACGCCTGCTTCCTCAACCATACCGCACAGTAACATACCGTCCGGGGGCAGGCTCACCCTTGGCCGGTAAAGCGGGGGCCGGGATCTGTTCGCCGCCTTTTTCCGCCGCCCATTTTTGCCACTGGGGCCACCAGGATCCCTTGGATTCAACGGCGTTTTTCAGCCAATCTTCGGGACGGGGGGGCAGGGCCTTGTTCAGCCAATAGCCGTATTTGTTTTTTTCTGGGGGGTTGATAATGCCCGCAATGTGACCGGAACCTGCTAGCAAAAAGGTCTTTTCCCCCGCAAACAACTGCGTGGTGGTATAGGTCGCTCGCCAGGGGGCAATGTGATCTTCACGGGTGGACACCCAATAACTGGGGGTTTTGATGGTGCGTAAATCAATGGGCACACCGGCCAGCGTGATGCCATTTTTTTCAATCAGCTTGTTTTGCATATACATGGTGCGCAGGTAAAAGCTGTGCATTTTCCCCGGCAAGCGGGTGGAATCAGAATTCCAGTACAGCAGATCAAAGGGGAAGGGATCCTTGCCCATCATATAGTTATTGACCACAAAGGACCAAATCAGATCGTTGGAGCGCAGCAGGTTAAAGGTGGTGGCCATATCGCGGCCCTCAAGATACCCACCGCTGGCGGCCATTTTCTTTTCCAGAGCGGAAACTTGCTGTTCGTCAATAAAGACACCCAAATCGCCAGGCTCTGAAAAATCCATCAGTGTGGTGAAAAACGTCGCGGAGGCCACGCGTTTTTCCTCTTTCTTCGCCTGCAACCACGCCAGCAGTGCGGCCAAGGCCGTGCCACCAATACAGTACCCGATGACATTAACAGACGGGTTCCCGGTGAGGGTTTCAATTTGTTTTAACGCCGTATAACCCGCCATCATGTAATCTTCAAAGGTTGTATCCACCAAATCCGGCCCGGGATTGGCCCAGGACATGATAAACACGGTATGCCCCTGATCCACAGCCCATTTGATAAAGGAATTTTTGGCCTGAAGATCCAAAATATAAAATTTATTGATCCAGGGCGGCATAATGAGCAGCGGGTTTTTAAAGACAGTCTTTGTGCTGGGGGCGTATTGAATCAATTGGAACAGGGGGCTCTCAAACACAACCTTACCCGGGGTGGTGGCCAGATTTTTACCGACCTCAAAGGCGTTATAATCGGTCATGCTAATGGCCAGTTGACCCTCACCGCGTTCCAAATCCGCCAGCAGGTTTTGAAACCCCTTCAGTAAATTTTCCCCGCCGGTCGCCAAGGTTTCCCGCAGCACCGCCGGGTTGGTCATGGCAAAGTTGGTGGGCGAGGCCGCATCCACCAGTTGCTTGGTATAAAAGGCAATTTTTTGAGACGTTTTGTCATCCAGCCCCTCAACATTTTTCACCAAGCCATTGACCCAGTGAGAGGTGAGCAAATACGTCTGTTTAATAAAATCAAACACCGCGTTTTCTTGCCATAAAGGATCAGAGAAACGTCTATCCCCCGCCTCAGGCACGGCCACGGGATCGGTGGATTCAGCGGCGCCCAGCATGCGCTCGCTGGTGCGTTGCCAAAGCGTAAAATAGTTTTTCCAAAAATCAATCTGGGATTGATACAGGTACAATGGATTGCTGAGAATCTTGCCGTAAAAGGCCCCAAAGGCCTCCAACAAATGGGACATGTCATTGGATTGCGTGCCGGCGTGACGCGCCAGAAAATCGGCGGCAACCTCCTGGGCCCTTTTCATCACATCCGCCATGGCAGCGGGGGATACAAAGGGAATCGCGGGATCAGGATTCTTAGATTCGTTAGAGGCAGAAGTGGTCATGCCGTAGGTCTCCTTAAAAAAAACATTCATTGTTTCTGTTGTGGGGGCATTCTAGACCATAAACCTTAAGAAGGCATCGTTTTTTTAAAGGTTTTTTTTAAGACAACTCTTAAACCGTCTTTGCGAACGCAGCGAAGCAATCCAGAAAAGCTACAGCTCCCGAAATCCTGGATTGCCACGCCTCCTACGGAGGCTCGCAATGACGAAAAATTGAGGGTTTTAGATCCCCACCTGCCAAAAACTTTCACATTCTTTTTGCAGGCCCCCTGTGCTAGTATGCCTCTCGTTTTTGGAAAAGCAGTTTCTCACACGCGCTTTGCAGCCATGTTTTTTATTCTCTCCTCTCTTTTTAATGTCGTGGTGTTGCTCTACACCCTGGGGTTTTTTGTGTTTATGCAAACCCTGCCCACGGATCGGACGTTACCCACAGCCTCTGCCGATGCCATCGTTGTTTTAACCGGTCGTCAGGGGCGCATTGATGAGGGGCTGCGGTTGTTCCAAGAGGGCCACGCCCGCTTTTTTTATGTTTCCGGCGTTCACCCGGATGTTAAAAAAACAGAATTGATTGAACGGGGGAAAATTCCGGCGGCCAAAATGGCCTGTTGTGTCATTTTTGACAGTGTGGCCCGTAATACGGTTCAAAATGCCGAACAAACGGCGGCGTGGGTGCGTAACCAGAAAATCAATCATCTGATTTTGGTGACGGATGATCTCCATTTGCCCCGGGCCATGATTTTATTTAAAAAGGCCCTGCCGGATCGCATCATCACCCCCCATCCCCTGTTGATTGAGCCGTTATTTCAAGAGGGTCGTTGGAAAGACCCCAACGCCTGGTGGGGCCCCATCAGAGAATACACAAAATTTCTCTTTGTGCGCCTTAGCGCTTAACCGTTTTCAGGACGCTTCATGATCAAAATCCATCCGTTTCACCCGCGTTTTTTGTGTTTTCTGGCGGCCCAGTTTTTGGGGGCGTTTAATGATAATGCCTTTAAGCTGGTGTTGTCCCTGGCCTCTGTGGCCATGTTCACGGATCCCAATCAGCAAAAGACCTATTTATCCGTCATCAGCGCCCTGTCCATTTTGCCGTTTGTGTTGTTTTCGGGGTACGCGGGGTATTTGACGGATCGATACCCGAAAAGCCGTGTCTTAAAACTCAGCAAAGCCGTTGAAATTGTGGCCATGGGGGCGGCATTGGTCATTTTTATATGGGCCCCCCATCGCATGGATTTGCTGATGATGACGCTGTTTTTTACGGCGGTTCAGGCAACATTTTTCAGCCCGTCAAAATACGGGATTTTGCCGGAATGGATGAAGCCCGAGGATTGGCCCAAAGCCAATGGGTATCTGAATATGCTCACCTTTGTGGCCATTATCACGGGCTCTTTGGCCGGCGGTGTGATGTGGCAGGTTTTTCAGCATAACCCCATTATTATTGGGGTGATTTTAACGGCCCTGGCGGTGATCGGCACCGTTTTGTGTTTGTTTGCCCCCACAACGACCCTTTTTAATCCCAGTAAGCCCTTTGATCTCAACCCCTTTGGGGAAATCGTTCATGCGTGGCCCCTTGTGAAGACACGCCGGAGCTTAATCGGGGCCTTATCCGGCAGCGCGGTGTATTGGATGCTGGGGGCACTCATTTATCTGTCCCTGATTTTGCTCGGCACCACCCATTTGGGGTTGAGTGATGCCAAGGCCGCATCGCTGTTTTCCTTTCTGGCGGTGGGTATTGGAATTGGCAGCATCGCCGCCGGTTATATTTTGGGCAAAAGCATTCGCAAAACCCTGATTGTCTGGGGCGCGGTGATTATGGGACTGGCCTGTATCGCGTGCGGATTGTTTGCCACGGGATATTGGGATACGGCGTTTTGGATTACGCTGGCGGGTTTGGGGGCCGGGCTGTTTATTGTGCCGGTGGTGACCCTGATGCAAAAGGAATCCCCCGATGATCAGCGGGGCCAGGTTATGGCCGTGAATAATTTTTTTGATATGATGGGGGTTTTGCTGGCCTCGGGCTTATTCTGGCTTTTGGGAACCCAGGTGGGCCTCAGTGCCTCTGGCATGATTACCGCCAGTGGGGTGATTGTGCTGTTCGGGCTTGCGCTGGGCGTTATGGCCTATCCCAAATTGTTGCAGGATGCCCTGGAATCTCTTCTTTACGCAGTCATGCGCGGCATTTATCGGGTCACCTTGGTGGGGCCAGGCCTGGAGAAGGGAAAATTCCCCCCCCTGACGCGGCCCACCGTGATTATTGCCAATCACGTCACGTTTATTGATGGGCTGGTGATCAGTATGATGGCGCCCAAGCGGGTGCATTTTCTGGTCTTGGCCAAGTTCTGGAAAAAACCCCTGACCCGTTTTTGTTTAACGGCGGCCGGTGCCATTCCCTTTGGCAGTGGGGCCGTGGGGGAGACACGCCAGGGCCTGGAAACAGCGCGGGAGCGCCTGCGCGAAGGGGGTGTTATCTGCATTTTTCCCGAAGGCGTCCTCAGCCGCACGGGTCATCTCTATCCCTTTAAACGCGGCGTTGAAAAATTGGTCGACGGGATGGATGTGGACATCCTGCCGGTCCATCTGGAGCGGTTATGGGGCAGCATTTTCAGCTTTTCCGGTCGCCGTTTTTTCAAAAAATGGCCCAAACAAATCCCCTATCCCGTCACGGTTTCCGTGGGACAGGCTGTGCCGGCGCAAACCCAGGCCTGGGAACTGGAACATATCGTTTCCGAGCTGGGCACCGATGCCATCCCGCTGCGCTATGCTGATAAGGACACCCTGGGGGGACGTTTTGTCACCCAGATGCGGCGACATTTTCGGGATACGATTTTTTCCGATACCACGGGAAAAAAATGCACCGGCTTTCGGGCCCTGGTGGGGGCGCGGCTGATTGGGCTATGGCTGAAAAAAAATACCTCCGGCGGTAACATTCCCATTTTACTGCCCGCGACGGTGGGGGGGGCTTTGGTGAATATCGCGGCGGTGATGCAGGGCAAGGTTGCCGTGAATCTAAACTTTTCTTTGGGGGCGGAGGCCCTGGCCACGGCCCTAAAAACCCTCTCCGCCACCACCATCATCACCTCAAGGACCTTTATTGAAAAGGCAAACATCGCCCCCGATGACCGCATGGTTTTTCTTGAGGATATGCCGGCTACCCTTTCCAAGGTCGGAAAACTCGTAGCTTTGGTGCAAGTGGCGTTGTTTCCCACGTTTTTGTTAAAATCTCTGTGGGTGCGCGGCCATAAAAACGATACAGCGGTCCTGCTGTTTTCCAGCGGCAGCACGGGAACGCCCAAGGCCGTTGCCCTGTCGCACCAAAACATCATCGCCAACATCGAAAGCATCGGCGTTTTGCTGGAACAGGCGGAGGGAGAAAGTGAAACGAAAACCGAATTAACCCTGATGGGGATTTTGCCGTTTTTCCATTCCTTTGGCTTAACGGCGTGCCTGTGGTTGCCGGCCATTACGGGGCGGCGCGTGGTGTATCACCCCAACCCCCTGGATGCCAAAACCGTGGTGCGCACGATTCACAAAGAAAAATGCGGCCTGATTGTGGCCACCCCCACCTTTGTTCGCACCTACACAACCACCGCCAAAGAAGGCGAGCTGGCCAGCCTGAAACTGGTCATTGTGGGCGGTGAAAAACTCACCGCCGAAACGGCGGAAAAATTGGCGGCCGCGTTGCCCCAGGCCCATGTTTTAGAGGGCTATGGCACCACCGAGCTGGGCCCCGTCGTATCGGTAAATGTTCCGGATATTCAGCACGGGGGCCTGCAGCACAAAGGAACCCGCCTGGGCAGTGTGGGCAAACCCATCCCAGGCGTCAGCGTTCGGATTTTGGATCTGGAAAGCGATACGATCTTGCCCCCCGATCAGGAAGGCCGGATTTTTATCAAAAGTCCCTCCCAAATGCAGGGCTATTACAATGATCCGGACAGGACGGCCTCTGTCATGAAGGACGGTTGGTATGACACGGGCGATATTGGAAAACTGGACCCCGATGGGTTTTTGATCATCACAGACCGCCTGAGCCGATTCAGCAAAATGGGCGGCGAAATGGTGCCCCATGGGAAAATCGAGGAAGAAATCCACGCCGTTTTGGGGGACCATCAGGCCGTTGTGGTCAGCCTGCCCGATGCCAGCAAGGGCGAACGTCTGGGGGTCCTGTTTGTCAGTGAGACCTTGACCCCGGAAACGCTTTACGAGGCCCTGAAAAAAACCGGCCGCCTGCCCAATCTCTGGCTGCCCCGCCCCGATGCCATGGTGAAAACCGACACCATCCCGCTGCTGTCCACAGGAAAAATGGACCTGCGGACAGCGCGGGCGTTGGTTTTGGCGGGGGGTTAGGGCTCAAGGTTTTTAGACTTGCCCCTATGTTTTTCGTCATCCCGGATTCGGCGCTCCCAGGGTTACCGATACACAATCCCCATTTGAACCGAGACGCTCACTGTATCCTGACCGCCCAAGGTGGGGGAGGGGGCTGGGGCGGCGTCGGCACTCATGGCGCGGATTTGGAAATTTCTGGGCTGGGGGGGCAGGGTTTCCAGGGGATTCACATTGATAAAGGCAATGCGCTGCCAGGTTAATCCCAGGGCCTCAAGCACCGTTTTTCCCTTGGCCCGGGCGTTTTCAGCGGCGCGGGTCAGGGCCTCAGTTTCCGCTTTTTTCCGGCTGTCTTCATCGGCGCGGAAGGTGAGGAAATCCACACGGGACGCCCCCTTAACAACGGCCTGATCAATCTGGCGACCGGCCTCCGTCGCTGAGGTTTCAAACGATAACGACTGCACCGCCCGGTAGCCAATCAGGGTATTTTTCCCCTGATCAAAACGATACTCCGGATTCAGGGTCACCTGCGTGGTTTGCAGGTTCTTCACGTTCTCTGTTTTCAAAAAAGCCACCACGGCATTGGCCCTGCGGGCGGCGTCGGTCTGGGCGGCCTCCGCCGTTTTTCCCGTGGTTTCAATGGCCAGGGAAACGGTGGCCAGGTTGGCGGGAATGCGCACTTCCCCCTGGGCAGAAACCGTCAAAATATCCTGGGGGGAACCATCGTCACTGGCCTGGGCCACTGAGGGTATAAGCGCCATCATCAAAGTCAAAACAAAAAGGGGGAAAAATTTCATAGGGATGCTTTCTTTTGAGATTAACAGGATGTGCTGCTGCAGGGGGAATCCTTCAGCAGGGGGGTCAGGGTCTGTAAAACCCGGGCAGGGGTCAGGATTTGGGGCAGCAACACGGGCGGACGATCCCCCGACGGGTAAAAGACATACACGGGAACGCCGCTGCGGTTAAAGGTCTCCAGATAGCGGGTAATGGTATCATCACGGCGCGTCCAGTCGGCCCGCAAAACGGCAATGTTGTTTTGAACAAAAAACTGCTGAATCTCTCGGCGATGCAGCGTGGTGCCCTCATTGACTTTACACGTAATGCACCAGTCCGCCGTGGCATAAACAAAAACGGGTTGATCCTTGGCCCGCAGCGCATTCAGGGTATCCAGGGAAAAGGCAGGGGCCAGGTTGGCTTCGGAAACGGTCCCCCGATCAATTTTATACGTTAACACGGGCATCACCACCAGCAGGGACACAATGACGACCCAAAAGCCCGTCCGCAGTGCAGAAATCCTGGAAAACGCCAGCCCCCACAACAGCAGCGAAAGACACAGCATCCCCAGCAGCACCAGCATCACCGCCGCCAGGCCCGCCTGTTGTCCCAAAACCCACAGCAGCCACAAAATGGTCGCCAGCAAGGGATACACCATGAAATCCTTCACCCGCTGCATCCAGGGACCCGGGGCGGGCAACAAACGATGAAGGGCAGGCACCATACTAATCAGCAGATACGGAAAGGCCATGCCCAGCCCCAGCATCACAAAAACCAAAATCAAACTAAACACGGGCAAGGTCAGCGCAAACCCAATGGCCGGCGCCATAAAGGGTACCGTGCAGGGGGAGGCCAGCACCGTCGCCAGCAATCCCGTTAAAAAAGCCCCCCGGTACCCCTGATGATGGGCCACGGCAATAGTCAGATGCACGGGCAGAATGCCGCGCAATCCCTGAATCACCGAAAAAAGAATCAGGATTAAGGTGACAAGAAACCAGGGCTCTTGCAATTGAAATCCCCAGCCCACGGCGATACCGGCCTGGCGAAGGCCCGCCATCAGACCTGCCATGATCACAAAGCCCGTGATAATCCCCCCCGCATACACAACGCCGTCCAAGCGGGCTTCACGTTCGTCTTTGCCCCGCAAATGGGCAATGGAAAGGGCCTTCAGCGATAAAATCGGAAACACACAGGGCATAATGTTTAAAATCAGCCCGCCCAAAAACGCATACAGCCAGGCCTGGCCCCAGCCCAGGGATGCAAAACGCTCTTTATAAAGCGGCACATCGGACGATCCCACAGGCAAAGACACGGTATAAGGCGTGCCGTTGAGGGTGATGAACCCCGAAAGAGGGTCCTTCAGCGGCAGCGTAACCCCATCCTCTAGCGGGATTTGAATCAACAGATCTTTACCATTTTGATTCAGGCTTTGGGGCGCACTGGGGGGGGCAACACCAGGCTTATCAATAAAAAAATACCCCTTTTCAACATTCCTGGGCACAGAGGTCAAAAAGACATTAAGCGCATGATCCTGAACAAAAAAATGACCCGTTAACGTGGGATAGGTCAAATCCATCTGCCGCCTTTCCATAAAATCCGCATCCGGGGATGCCGGCTGGGATAAAAGTTGGGCGGGCAGAACAAAGGTTGCGTCCTCAGGAATACAGATGTCTTGGCAGGCCAGCCACGTGGCCTTGATCTGAATGGGCCTTGTCAAATCCGGCAGGGGCGAAGGGGCGGTGATGGAAAAATAAAGGCGGATGGTGCCCTGATACCCATAATTGACCAAATGAGACACCGGCAATTTTTCCGGCGCAGGCCAAGACAGCGATGATAACGTAAAGGAAGAGGGAATATCCACCTGCAATTGCGTCGGCAGGCCCGAATCCCCCGGGTTTTTCCAATAGGTATGCCATCCCGGGGTATGGGTGAGTTCCAGGGCAAAATAATGCACGGCCCCAGGATACCAGCCCTCTTGGGCGGCAATCAGCGTGGCGGAGGCCTGCTCCGCATGAACCACACGGGGTGCAATGCGCAGTGCCGCCGCCTGGGCATCGCCAAGCCCCAAACCGGCAATCCAAAAACTAAAAAAAAGGAAAAAAAAGCGTTTCATGGGGACCTTACTCAATCGTCTCGTCTACCCTATCCCGGCGGCAAAACATTGTCCAGTCGGGGTGTTCATCATCGGGGTGTTCATCAGAAAGGGCACCTCTAAAAACCGTCTTTGCGAGCGCAGCGAAGCAATCCAGAAAGGCCACAGCCCCCGAAAACCCTGGATTGCTTCGTCGCGTTGCGACTTGCAATGACGAAAAATTGGGGGTTTTTAGAGGTGCCGCAATAATCCTTTTTTTATTGTCTTCCTGTATCCTTACCCCCATGCACAAAAAATACGCCCAGAGTGCCTACAAGGCCAACAACGTCACCAGCCTGCCCCCGGGGGAGCAGATTGCCCGCCTGATGGAAAAAGGCGTCAGCTACATCAAACAGGCCAAAGAACACGTCCTGGCCAACCAATATGAAGCCCGTTACAACGAAACCGAAAAATGTATGACTTTGGTGACGGGCCTGATGAGCTGCCTGGATCGCAACGCCGCCACGGATCAAATGTGCGATGTTCTGGAAAACTATTACCAGTTTTTGCAAACCATGTTGGCCAAAATCAATATCAAAAATGACCCCGACATCTGCGATGCCGTCATTGATTCCATGACCACCATGGCCGACACCTGGCGGGAAGTCCAAAAGGTATGCGATCAGCAAGCCGGCTAACTTTTTCACCTTTTTTTTGCAAAAAGTGACTTTTGTTACAGATGGTGGCCCAGGCCCCTGTTAGACAACAGAGCCATTTTTTATGTCTCAGGACTTACGCAGAACGTCAATTGCGAGCGCAGCGAAGCAATCCAGAAAGGCCGACAAAGGAAAGAGTGGATTGCCACGCCTCCTACGGAGGCTCGCAAAGACGAAACATTGAGGTTTTGAGAGGGGCCTTTTAATGAAACCTGGAAAGAAGATCCAACACAGGTATGGCGGAAAACCACCAAATGGCGTCTTTCAGGGCGTTGCGCAGATACTGCGGACACATATCCATGGTATCTGGGGCCTGGTATAAAGAAAGCCTGGGAACAAAACGGGGCGTTTGGGCGCAGTAGTTTTGATATTCGTCACCGAACCTTTCGCGCAAAAAAACCTCTTCCCGACCGATCAAACGGTGCATCAGCAGTAAAAATAAGGCAGGTGCTGCCACCATCAACACAACCTGGGCCGTGGCCAGGGCAATACCCAAGACCCCAATAAAAGAAAAAACATACAGCGGATTGCGCACCACGGAAAAGGGACCCGCCACCACAAGCTTCTGATTTTTAAACCCACCCAAAAACGCCGTCGAATACAAACGCCCCAACGCCGCCAGACCAATCAAAAGACTGCCCAGGGCCCGGAGAAGCGCGTGCATGACGGTGCCTTCGGGCCAGGTTGGTGGCAAAACAATCAAGGCCAACACGGCTCCCAGCGCCAATCCCCCAGAAAGTTGAATCCGTTTCAGATTTAAAGAACGTGACATGCTTGGGTCCTTTTTTGTTTGTGGGATGGCTTCTGAATGCGGGTGATCCTATACACCTTTTGCAGAAAGCGCAAAAAAAGATCCAGTGTCTTATCAGGGTCATTCAATGAACCCGCTTTACATTCTGGGAAGAATGGTGTTGACCTCCACAGCCATCGGATTCCTCGTCTAATCCTGGTTTATGGAATGACCCTGACCCACCGTCTTGCCAACCCCGTTTAAGCATGCTACGGGATAATAACACCAAAAAAATCACCTGCTATGGTATACGCCCCTCCTTTTTCTGTGATTGACACGATGATTCAGGCCATCAAGGCCCCCTTTGGCGATCTTGTGACCCTGGAATCCACCCGATTTGGGGAGATCAGCTTTCGTACGGATTCCCATAATCTCATGGATGTGGTTCGTTTTCTTCGGGATGATTCTGCCACACTGTGTCACCAGTTAATCGATATTGCGGGTGTTGATTATCCTGCGCGTGATTGTCGTTTTGATGTGGTCTATCAATTTTTATCGCTGCGCCACAATGTCCGTGTGCGGGTTAAAGTCGAGGTGAAAGAGGGCCTGCTTGTTCCCACAATGATCCCCCTTTTTCCCGTCGCCAATTGGTGGGAAAGAGAGACCTGGGACATGTTTGGCATCCGATTTGCGGATCACCCTGATTTGCGCCGGATTTTGACGGATTATGGGTTTGAGGGGCACCCGCTCCGTAAAGATTTCCCCCTCACCGGTTATGTTGAGGTGCGTTATGACCCCGATCGTCAGGGGGTTGTGTACGAGCCTGTGCACTTAAACCAAGCGTTTCGCACCTTTGATTTTGAAAGCCCCTGGGAGGGGATCCGCTCGGTATTGCCAGGGGATGAAAAAGCCACCCATGCGTAGCGCGGTGATTGTTTTCCCGGGATCCAATTGCGACCGCGATATGGTTGTGGCGCTGCATCAGGTGACAGGCATTCCCCCCATCAAGGTCTGGCACCAGGATACGATCCTACCCACCGTGGACCTTGTTGCCTTGCCAGGGGGCTTTAGCTACGGGGATTACCTGCGCTGTGGCGCCATGGCCGCCCATGCCGCCCTTATGCCAGAGATTCGCCGTCACATTCAGCAAGGCCGAAAAGTTTTGGGGGTTTGCAATGGCTTTCAAATCCTGACAGAGGCCCACCTTTTGCCCGGCGCCCTGATGCGTAACCAAGGCCTGAAATTTATCCACCGCATCATCACCCTGTGTGATGGCCGTGGTCAGGGGTCTTTTGCTATGCCCATTGCCCATCATGATGGATGCTATCTGTTGGATTCTCCAGGCTTGGCACGTCTGCAGGATCAAGACGGCATCGCCTATCGCTATACAAACAATCCCAATGGTTCCGTTGATGACATTGCCGGCGTTTACAATGAAACCAAAACTGTTTTGGGATTAATGCCCCATCCAGAGCGCGCCGTGGATCCCGATTTGGGCCTGGGCACCGATGGCCGAAGGGTGATCGAGCATTTTTTGGGGTAGTGTTTACCACCGCCCCCCGAACCATAAAACTCAGTGCGTAGACGCCCTTAATACCGGCGTTCGGGCGGCCCGGGCTTCGTCCAGACGTCGGCGCGGGGTGTGCCGGGGGGATTCTTTCAGGGATTCGGGGGACATGGTCAACACATCGCGCACCGCCACCATAAATTCATCCAGGGTTTGTTTGGATTCGCTCTCCGTGGGTTCAATCAGCATCGCCCCTTGAACCACCAGGGGGAAATAGACCGTCATGGGGTGAAATCCTTTGTCAATCAATCCCTTGGCCATATCCATGGTGGTCAGGCCCAGGGGTTTTAGACTGGATTCGTCAAACAAAACCTCGTGCATGCACGGTCCATCAAAGGGGGCCTTCAGCGCATCGGATAACCCCGCGCGGATGTAGTTGGCGTTGAGAACAGCATCTTTAGACGCCTGGGCAATGCCGGTGGTTCCAAAACTTTTCATATACGCCACGGCGCGGACAAACGTGGTAAATTGCCCCCAAAAGGCCTTAATCCTGCCCGTGGCGTGGGCGGCTTCATCCGTTTTCGTATCCAGAACCCGGTGGCCGTCCTCAGCATTCCCCACCACCCAAGGTAAGGGAATAAAGGGCGCAAGAGCCTCAGAAAACACCACCGGACCACTGCCCGGTCCGCCGCCGCCGTGGGGGGTGGAAAATGTTTTGTGCAAATTGATATGCATGGCATCAACACCCAAATCCCCTGGACGCACCACACCGGCCAGGGCATTAAAATTGGCCCCATCACAGTACATATAGGCGCCTTTGGCATGCAGTGCCTGCGCGATTTTCACAATATCATCCTCAAAGAGTCCGCAGGTGTTGGGGTTGGTCAGCATAATGGCGGCCACATCATCGGTGAGGGCATCATAAAACGCTGAGAGATCCAGCCGCCCCCGATCATTGGCCGGTAAATTCCGCACCGTAAACCCGCACGCCGCCGCCGTGGCGGGATTTGTTCCATGGGCGGATTCCGGCACCAAAACGACGGTTTTGTGATGATGTCCATGGTGATGCAGGGCGGCGCGGATGGTCAACATGCCGCACAATTCGCCGTGGGCTCCGGCAGCGGGGGACAGGGCCACACTGGCCAGGCCCGTTAAATTTTTCAGCCAATCCGATAATTGCCCCATCAGGGCCACGGCGCCGGGAACGGTGTCCATTTCCTGTAGCGGGTGGATATTGGCAAACCCAGGCAGACGCGCCGCCTGTTCGTTCAAACGGGGATTGTGCTTCATGGTGCACGATCCCAAGGGATAAAACCCCGAATCAATGGAAAAGTTTTTTTGGGATAAACGGGTAAAGTGCCGCACCACCCGGGGCTCTGACACATTGGGCAAGGCAGGGGCCTTTGTGCGGGCCATGCCCCCCAAGCGGTCGTTGACCTGGGGAGGGGGGGGCAGGTCAATGCCGCAGGCCTCCTCCGGCAATTCAAACAACAACGGTTCGTCAAAATTCAGGGCTTGGTGGGGCATAACACTCTCTTTTAAAGAATCGTTGGATTCGGCACATCCCCATAAATCGCCAGGGGATCAAAGGTTTTTTCTTTTTCTTCGTAGGTCAAGATGACTTTGCCCTGATGGGCCCCCAGGGGAATGCTGCGGTAAAAACAACTGCGGTATCCCACGTGACAGCTGGCTTCGCCCAAATCGCCACCGATGCTGACCCGAATCCACACAGCATCCTGATCATCGTCAATGCGGATTTCTGTGACATGTTGAATTAGGCCACTGCTGGCGCCTTTGTGCCAGAGGACCTTACGGCTGCGGCTATAGTAGTGGGCCTGGCCCGTTTCAATGGTTTTTTGCAGCGCCTCGGCATTCATATAGCCCAGCATCAAAACCTCACCCGTTTCCGCGGAGGTGGTGACCACGGGGATCAAACCGTGTTCATCAAACTTGGGGGCCAGGTCATGGCCTTCCTCAACCTGTTCAATGGTGCGGCGGGGTTCAAAGGGGACGGTCATAAAAAATAAAAAACAAGGGATAAAATCATGGGTTCAACAATAAACCACCGCCCCTTGACGTCAAGAGATGTTTTGTTTTTGGCTGTTTTGTTTTCTGTAAAAAAAAACGTAACTCCCGCCACCGCCGTTCATTCATGGCAAAAAATACTCACGCAGTGCGTGGCAGGGTGCTCATAAGACTTAGAACCACGTAGCGTTTTGCCATCAATGCTCAGCGTGAGAATGGGCGGCTCTCCCACCATGCACTCACTTAAAGTCTGCTGCAATTCTGCCCCGTTAATCGCCATCTCAACGCCATTCTTCCCAGAATATAAAGCGGGTTTATGGAATGACCTTGGTATCTTATTTACTTTCCCTCCAAACCCGGTAAATTTTGCCTCTTCAAACCAAAGCCCTGCCCATGACCCTGGAAAGTGACCGTCCTTTTTACGATCTGATACAGGCCAGGCAGAAAACACCGGTGGATACCTTGTTGGTTCACGTGGCCCGAAACGAGGCCCGCATGGACTATTGTGCCCGTGTTTTATCCTTTTTTGATCCCAATGTCCGTGTGTTGCGTTTACCCCCCTGGGATACCGATCCTTATGCGCGCATCAGTCCTGACAAAGATATTATGGCAGAACGTCTGGCCACGTTATCTCGCCTGCATTTGGGATTTGCCGACCGGCCAACCATCATGGTTATTGCCGCCCCGGCGCTGCTGCAAAAGGTGGCTCCGCCATCCTTTTTTACAGACCAGGTGCATGAAATCCGCGTGGGGGATACGCTGCCCGATGCTGTGGTTCAGGATTGGTTTCGCCAGGGGGGCTACGCCCGCACCAGTACCGTTCGGCAACGGGGCGAGTTTTGTTTGCGCGGCAGCATTATGGATGTGTTCCCACCGTTTTCTCAGTATCCCATTCGGATTGACCGTTTTGGGGATGGCATCGAAAGTCTCCGGGCCTTTGATCCCCTATCCCAATGCACCGTGCGTGCGGTGAAAAGCATCACCCTTTCCCCGGTGTGTGAAGTCATCTTGACAGAAGCCAGCATTCAACGATTCAAAGAAGCCTACCGCATCCTGTCTGCCGGACACTACACCAGCGATCCCTTTTATCAGGCCATTGAGTCAGGCCATCCGTTTCCGGGCATGGAACACTGGCTCCCCCTGTTTCATGGACCCTTGGTTTCCATTCAGGACAGCCTGCCAGAAAAGGTGGAAATGACGTGGGATACAGGATGCGAAACAGCCCTTTCGGCCCGGGAATCCCTGATCCGGCATCTTTATGAAGAACGGCTGAGAACCGCAAAAACCTCAGAAATTCCGTATTACCCTGTTTCTTTGGAGAGTTTTTTTATTGCGCCTTAACCCCAGGTCGATTTAATTGTCCACTAAATTAATGTTTTTCGTCATCCCGGACCAGCGAACGCAGTGAGCGCCGATCCGGGATCCAGCACATATGCCAAAACGCGAGGCGTTTTGTTCTTTGTTTTTCAAAAATATACCGGCAAAAGGCTGGGCCTTTTGACAGTTGCGCTGGATTCCGGCTCTGCACTCGCTTCGCTCATTTTGTCCGGAATGACGGACAATTAAATCGCCCTGCCTTACCCCAGTTTTTTCTCAAAATTTCTGGCAATGGCCCCGATGAAGTTTTGCGTGCTCAGCCAGGTTTGGCCTTCCCCGATCAACAGCGCCATATCCCGGGTCATTTCGCCATTTTCCACCGTATCCACACAGGTTTGTTCCAGGATTTGGCTGAAGCGTTGCAGTTCTGCGTTACCATCAATTTTACCCCGATGCCACAGGCCCCGGGTCCAGGCAAAGATGGAGGCAATGGGGTTCGTGGACGTTTCCGCCCCCCGCTGGTGCCGGCGAAAGTGACGGGTGACGGTGCCGTGGGCGGCTTCGCTTTCCACGGTTTTTCCATCGGGTGTCATTAAAATGGAGGTCATGAGTCCCAAAGACCCAAACCCCTGGGCCACAGAATCCGACTGCACGTCCCCGTCATAGTTTTTACACGCCCACACAAAATTCCCATCCCACCGCAGGGCCGATGCCACCATGTCATCAATCAAACGGTGTTGATAGGTAATGTTTTTTTCGGCAAAGCCATCTTTAAAATCCGCCTCAAACACTTCTTGAAAAATATCCTTAAACCGGCCATCGTATTTTTTTAAAATCGTGTTTTTGGTGGACAAAAACACCGGCCAACCGCGATGTAGGCCGTAATTCAAACACGCCCGGGCAAAACCCCGAATGGAATCATCCAGATTATACATGGCCATGGCCACGCCGGGGGATTCAAAATCGTACACTTTGTGGGAAATCACCTCGCCTTTGCCGTCTTTGGGGGTGAAGGTAATGGTGAGCGTTCCGGCAGAGGGCACCACAAAATCCGTGGCCTTATACTGATCCCCAAAGGCATGACGGCCAATGGCAATGGGGTGGGTCCAACCAGGGACCAAACGGGGAACATTTTTAATAATAATGGGTTCCCGAAACACCGTCCCGCCCAGGATATTCCGAATGGTGCCGTTGGGAGAGGCCCACATTTTTTTTAAGCCAAACTCCGCCACCCGGGCCTCATCCGCCGTAATGGTGGCACATTTAATGGCCACACCGTGCTTTTGCGTCGCCAGGGCCGAATCAATGGTAATCTGGTCATGGCTCGCATCCCGGGACTGAATGGATAAATCATAATAATCAATGGGCAAATCCAAATAGGGATGAATCAGCTTTTCCTTAATCAAATCCCACATCACACGGGCCATCTCATCGCCATCCATTTCCACGATGGGGTTTTTTACGATAATTTTTTTCATAATACAGTCCTTGGTTGTGGCGATGCGGGTGTTGCCCCCCACTTTATAGCAAAGATGTTGAGAAAGTCTTGCGGAAAGACAAGCGGTTTTTTTTCAGAAACGTGGCGGGGTGAATCAGGTGACAGGTGACAGGTGACAGGTGACAGGAAAAAAAGTAGAGCAAGACGTATCCTTGAAATAACAAGCCCCAGAGGACGGGGTTTTCTGTTACCTGCAACCTGATACCTGTTACCTGAATGTGGGGGCGGGAGCCGCGTTCGGCCCACAAGGAAAAGGCTCCCACCCAGCAGAATTTGTCCCCCGCCTCAAGGGTCCGCTTCGCCTCGCACCAAAAAAGACCGCCCCTTCGGGGCTTTGCTACGCAACTTTTTTGGCGTCTCGCCCTTGACCCGGGGGACAAATCCTGCTGCCCCGACCCCGCCTTTTCTGACCCAACGGGGCCTAAAAATACGCCGTCTTCGCCGCCAAGGCATACTCAATGGCACGAATAGCCCCCTTGGGGACAAACATGATCAGGCGATCCCCGGCCAGAATCTGGGTTTGACGGTTGGGGACAATGACATGATTTTGCCGAACAATGGCGGCCAGCAAGGTATCGCGGGGCAAATAAACATCCTGAAGACGCTTGCCCACCATGTCTGATTTTTCAATGGCATCAGCCTCGATAATTTCCCCAAAGCCCTGGCCGATGGAATGGATTTTGTGGATGTGACCGCGCCGAACGTATTGCAAAATCTTGGACACCGTAATGGCGCGGGGATTCACCACCGAATCAATCCCCAGCGAACTGATGAGGGGCTCATAACTTAAGCTATTGACCAGCGCCAACGCCTTGGACGATCCCAAACGACGGGCCAGCAGGCTGCTCAGGATATTGGCCTCATCATCATCGGTAATGGCGACATAGGTATCGGCCTTGGTAATATCGGCCTCGTTTAGAATTTCCTGATCCAGGGCATCACCGTTAAAAATACTCACATGGGGAAAGGTGCGGGCAAAATCCTCCGCAATGTCCCGATTCCATTCAATGACTTTGGCATCAATGTGGGGATGGTCCTGGTGGATTTTTTGCACCAGGAAACGACACACATTGCCCGCACCGGCAATGACCAGACGGCGGGATTCGGGGGATTCATGATCGAATAATTTTAACACACGCCGCAAAGACTTGGTCCCCGTCACGATATAGGCCTGATCCTGCGGCAATAACTGATGATCCCCATGGGGCACAAAAAAACGCCCCCCCCGCTGAACGGCCACAATCCGCAGATGCAAATCGGGAAACAGGGACGCCATTTGACGAAAGGGAACATGCAAGATCGGGGCGCTGGCTTCACAGGTAATACCCAAAAACGCCACCTGACCCTCTGCCAGCATTTCAACCTCAAAGGCCCCCGGTACCGCCAAAAATTCACTGATGGCATGGGCCACTTCTTTTTCGGGGGAAATAATCACATCAATGGGCACATCACTGCCCCGGTAAATATGGGAAAAGGCCGGAATCAAATAACTTTGGGCCCGCAAGCGCGCAATTTTCCGGGGAATGGAAAACAAACTGTGGGCCATTTGACAGGCCACAATATTGACCTCATCGGAATGGGTGACGGCAATCAGAAGCTCTGCCTCTTCCGCGCCTGCCTTTTCCATGACATCGGGGTGGGACGCATGCCCTAACAAAGCCCGCACTTCCAGCGTATTGTTGATGCGATCAATCATATCCTCGTTATGATCAATCACGGTAATATCGTTGTCTTCCTTGGAAAGGTACTGGGCAATGCTGTAACCGACCTGTCCGGCCCCACAAATCAGGACTTTCATGACGCTTCCTTTCTGGGGGTTAATCCCGACATTCCACCACCCACACATCAAACATCGGGTGTTCCATGGCCGAAACCGCCGGGGAAGAGGCAAACATCCACCCCGAAAACACCGGCCTTTTTTCGCCCTTGGGGGTGGTTTCTTCAATCTCTAAAAACGCGGCGGATTCGGGGGAATCCTCCGGCAAACTTTTCCGGCAACTCCGCACATCAATGGCCAAGGATACAAACTGCGCCGGCTGATCCACAGGAACATTCAGAACATGAATCCGGCCCGTCACTTTATCCAGGGCCTGCAGCACCGCAATATGTTTGGTGTCCATGGGGGCAGGACCCGGGGGGGATAATTCCGGCATCGAAGGCTCTTCAGCGGCAACAGGCTCCGCAACAGACAGGGCAGGGGGGGGCGGGGCAGCCGCATCAGGGGTGTCACTCACGGGAATATCCTCCCCCCGGGCCGGCGAAACAATCACCATAAAAAACAATAGCCAAGAAAAAAGAGTCCAGCGCAAAATCAGCTCAAAACCTCTACATAATAACCCCAATTTTTCGTCATTGTAAGGAGCAACGCGACGAAGCAATCCAGGGTTTCCGGGAACAGCAGCCTTTCTGGATTGCTTCGCTGCGCTCGCAATGACGGCTAATAGAGGTGCCCCACAGGCTTTATAAAATCCCTTGGCCATCATCACCTCATTGGGGTTGGGGCGTTTTTTTATCGTCTTCTTTGTCCTTATCGTCTTTTGAGGATAGCATAAATTTCGTAATCAACTCAGAAAACGTCGCCGGGGACTGGGTATAGGTCAGGGCATCACCGGCCTTTAAGGTTTTATCAGACCCCCCAGGATTCAGGGCCAGATAACTGCCCCCAAACAATCCATCGGACGTGATCTCCGCCACCGTATCATCCGACAGGGTAATGTTGTTTTTTAAATTCAACGTAATGGTGGCCAAAAAGGTTTTGGTGTCCAGCTGCATATCGCTGATGATGCCAACCTTAATCCCGCTGATGCGCACATCGGCGCCCAGCGCCAGGCCATTGACGCGCTCAAACGTGGCCTTTAAGGGATACCCTGCCCCGCCGCGCCCCACATCGCTGTGCTGATAGGCAAAAAACAAAAAATACCCCGCCACCAACAAAACGGCCGCGCCGAGCAGGGTTTCAATGATACTGCGATTCATTTGGGAACCTTGGCTTGTTTCTCACTCAAAACAGGGGTATACCACAGATATAAATATCTTGTATAGAAAGTTCACTTCATGAACATCCTTTTAATCGGCGGCGGGGCCCGGGAACACGCCCTGGCCTGGAAACTATCCACCTCTCCCTTGTGTGATCACCTGTGGACGGCCCCGGGGAATGCCGGCATTGCCTCCTCCGTGGTCCTGAATCCCGACGATCATGGGGCGGTGCTCACCTTTTGCCAAGACCGCGCCGTTGATTTTGTGGTCATTGGACCCGAAAAACCCCTGGCCGCGGGCTTGTCCGATAAACTCAGAAGCGCCGGCTATCCCGTTTTCGGCCCCAGCCAGGCGGCGGCGCAGCTGGAAAGCTCCAAAGCCTTCATGAAATCCATTTGTGCCGAGGCCGGCGTGCCCACCGCTCGCTATGAAACCTTTACAGATCTTTCGGCGGCCCTCAGCTACGCCGGCGCAGCCCCCTTGCCCGTGGTGATTAAGGCCGATGGCCTGGCGGCAGGAAAGGGGGTTGTCATTGCCCAAACGGGGCAAGACGCCAAAGAAGCCCTCACATCCATGATGGGCGATCGATGCTTTGGGGAGGCCGGATCGCGCGTGGTCATCGAAACGTTTTTGGACGGGGAAGAGGTCAGCCTTTTTGCCCTGTGTGATGGAAAAACAACACGCTATATCGGTCATGCCCAGGATCACAAGCGTGTTTTCGATGGGGACCTGGGCCCCAACACGGGGGGCATGGGGGCCTATGCCCCGGCGCCGGTGCTGGGGTCTGCGGATGTCGATCATATTATGAAAACCATCATTCAGCCCGTGGCGGATGCCATGGTGCGGCGCGGCTGTCCCTTTCAGGGGGTTTTGTATGCGGGGCTGATGATGACGAAGGACGGACCCTCCATCATTGAATTTAACGCCCGTTTTGGGGACCCGGAATGCCAGGTGTTAATGCCCTTAATTGACCAAGATATCGTCCCCCTCCTTTACGCCTGCGCCGTTAAAACGCTGGATCAACACACGATCCGCCTGTCCCCCCGTCATGCCCTGTGCGTTGTCATGGCCACCCGGGGATATCCCGGGGATCATCCCACGGGCACGGAAATTTTTTCCTTGCCTGATACAGATGGCCACAATACGCATCTTTTTCACGCCGCCACGCGGCGGGACGCGGACGGTACGCTACGGGCCCACGGCGGCCGCGTTTTATCCCTTGTGGGCGTGGGGGATACGTTGGTTCAGGCCCGGGATCTGGCTTATCAAGCCGCTGGCCAAGTTAACTGGCCCGACGGGTTTTATCGCCGGGATATTGGGCATAGGGCACTCTTTACTTCTCCCACCACATCCTCCGCCCCATAAGTGACAATCCCCCGGGCGCCGGCGCGTTTGATGGACAGCAGGGCTTCGTGATAAAGGGCCTGAAACGGCGTTCCCGTTTGCTGCGCCAGGGCATGGAGCATGGCATATTCCCCGCTGACGTGATAGGCCAGCACGGGCACATCGGTGCTTTGGCGGATACGATACAAAACGTCCAAATACCACGTGGCGGGCTTAACCATCAGCATGTCCGCGCCTTCGGCGATATCTTCGGCGGCCTCCCGCAGGGCCTCCCCCGCGTTGGCGGGGTTCATTTGATAGGTTTTTTTATCACCCTTCAGCGCCCCCCCACTGCCCACCGCATCCCGAAAGGGTCCGTACAAATGGGACGCAAACTTGGCCGTATACGATAATAACGAAACCCCCGAAAACCCGGCATCATCCAGGGCCGCTCTTAACGCCCCAATGCGTCCATCCATCATATCCGACGGGGCGATGACATCCACGCCGGCCCGGGCCAGGACCAGGGCCTGACCGATTAACGCCTCAATCGTTGCATCATTATCCACATCCCCCGCATCATCCAAAAGGCCATCATGACCATGACGGGTATAGGGATCCAGGGCCACATCGGCCATGACCAGCAGTTCTGGCACCGCCGCCTTAACGGCAGCCACGGCGCGGGCATGCAGCGTGTTTGGATTCAGGGACTCCGACCCCACGTCATCCTTCAGGGACGCCCCCACCACCGGAAACAACAACACCGCCCGCCCGCCGTGATCATAAAATGTGCGTGAACGCTCACATACGGATGTTAAACTCAAACGCCACTGTCCGGGCAAACTGGCAATGGGGGCGTCATCATCATAATCATGAACAAAATAGGGCTGAATCAAATCGCTGGGATGCAATCGGACCTCCTGCACCAAATCCCGCATGGCGGGGGAAGATCGCAGGCGGCGCAGGCGCAGGGCGGGGAAGGTCATGACACCCCCCTCACAAACGCCTTCATTTTTTCAGGATTCTTAATCCCCCGCACGGTTTCAATCCCACTGGACACATCCACGGCAAAGGGATGCACGCGCTCACAAAGGCTTCCCACAGTATCGGGGGTGAGTCCCCCGGCCAGAAAAAAGGGAACGTTCACATTTTTTAAAACCGTCACATCAAACCCCCGCCCATTCCCCCCGGGCAGGGTATCGGCGGGGGTGGGCTTGGCATCAAACAACAAAAAATCAGCCGATGTATGGGCGGGAATATCGGCTTTCATGGCCACGGCGATGGCTTTAATCACGGGCCTGCCAAAGGCTTTTTTTATGTGAGTGATCGTTTGTTCACTTTCATCCCCATGCAGTTGCCATAAATCGGGCTTAACCAGGGCCGCGATGGCTTCATAAAGGGCAGGGGCCGCATTCACCGTCAGGGACACAACGCTTATACCACAGGCCCGGGCCACGCTGGCCAAATGCGCCGCTGTGATTAAGGAAACCGCCCGGGGTGACGGCGGATAAAACACCAGGCCCACATAATCCACACCCAAATCCCGGGCCAACAGAATATCCGACGTGCGGGTCAGGCCGCAAAATTTAATTTTGGTCATAGCCCCATATCCTGCCGAATCTCAGAGAGAACCTTCAGCGGATCCGTCGCTCGCAGCAACGGCCGGCCCATGACCAAGTGCGTTGCGCCGGCCGTTAGGGCCTCCCCCGGGGTCATGGTGCGGACTTGATCGTCCAGGGGCATGCCCGGCAAACGAATGCCGGGGGTAACGGCCAAAAAATCCTCCGGCAGGGACAGCGCCCCCAAATCCATGGCGGAACACACGATGCCGTCCAATCCCGCATCCACGCTGATGTCCGCCAGGCGGCGGACTTGGTGAATCAGGGGCCCGTGAACGCCCACGGTGGACAGGGCCGTTTGATCCATACTGGTCAGCACCGTCACGCCCAGCAGCTTGGGACGGGGCAGGGCCAGGCTGTCCGCCTCTTCATCCGCCGCCTGGCGCGCGGCCCGCAGCATATCGCCCCCCCCGGCCGCATGCAGGGTCATATAAGATGCCCCCAGCGCGGTAAGGGCCCGCACCGCCGCCGCCGCCGTGTTGGGAATGTCATGGACCTTGACATCCAGAAATAAGGGAACGTTCACTTCCTGCAGGGCGGCCACCCCCGCCGGCCCCAGGCGATAAAAAAAGGCCATGCCCAGCTTCACCCCCACAATCTGGCTGGCCATACGGCGCACATGCCCCAAATCCCAATCGGGATCATCCAGGGCCAGAAAAATGGGAAGGGGGGTTAGTGCCATACAACACGAGCATGTTTTTTTTTGCCCACCTGAAGGGGCAGGGGCTCAGACGAGGGCTCAACCTTGGCGTTCACATCGCCCACCGTGCTGCCGCCTATTTTCACGCCGCCTTGTTCGATCAACCGCTTGGCTTCCCCCCGACTGGAACAGAAGTGAGCGTTCACAAGCAAATCCATCACCGTCACTGTGCCCTGGACGGCCAGCGTGGGAATATCCTCCCCCAGCCCCCCGCCGGAAAAGGTCTTTTGCGCCGTTTCTGCCGCAGACAGCGCCACCCCTTCCCCATGACACAACGTTGTCACTTCCGTGGCCAGGCGGATTTTGGCGGCATTCAGCGACGCACCGCCGGCCTTGGTCAGATCATCAATGTCCTCCAGGGGAAGCGTCGTAAAAAACCGCAGGAATTTCCCCACATCGGCGTCCTCTGTATTTCGCCAGTACTGCCAAAAATCATAGGGGGAGGTCTTTTCAGCCGACAACCACACCGCCCCATCCGCCGTTTTGCCCATCTTGGCCCCGCTGGCGGTGGTCAGCAGGGGCACCGTCAGGGCGTGGGCGGTTTTCCCCTCCAGCCGCCGGATCAAATCCACACCCGAAATCATATTGCCCCATTGATCCGATCCCCCCATTTGCAGGATGCAATTCTTGGTTTTAAACAAGTGCCAAAAATCATAGGATTGCAGCAGCATATAGTTAAATTCTAAAAAACTGAGCGTCTGTTCACGCTCCAGCCTTAAGCGAACACTATCAAAGGTCAGCATCCGGTTAATGGAAAAATGCGGGCCAATATCGCGCAGAAAATCAATATAGCCCAGTCCCCCCAGCCAATCGGCATTATCCACCACGGTTTCCGGGGTTAGCCCCGGCACCAAACGATGAATCACGGCCATAATGCCGGCCTTGTTTTTTTGGATGGTGTCATGATCCAGCAGCTGGCGGGCGGTGTCTTTTCCCGAAGGATCCCCGATTTTCGTCGTCCCGCCCCCAAACAAAACAATGGGCGTATGCCCCGCCCCATGAAAATGCCGCAGCAAAATCACGGGCAGCAAACTGCCGACGTGCAAACAATCCGCCGTGCAGTCAAACCCAATATACGCCCGCTGGCCAGGGCTTTTCAGCCGCTCATCCAGCTCCGGCAGCCCCGCCCCATCCTGCAGCAAACCACGCCCGTGCAACGTTTTTAAAAAAGAAGAGTTATACTGTGTCATAAGCCCCGAGTCTATCAGCATTTTTTAGGGATGCAAGGACGGAGGACAGGACGGAGGACAGAGGACAGAAGACAGAGGAGGGGCGGAAAGATTCCTTTGAACACTTGAAAGGATCAAAACAAATTCCGTCCTCGGTCTTCTGTCCTCCGTCCTCCGGATCACATCGTCTCCTTCGCCTCAACCCCCAAGATGTCAAAGGCCGAGCGCAGCACATTTTGCGTGCCCGTCACCAACACCAAACGGGCTGACGTCAGGGCCGGATCCTCCGGCGCCAAAAAGCGCAACGCATGCTGGCTGCTGCCCAAATGCCACAAATGGTGAAAGGCATGGGCCACGTCCATCAAATAAAACACAATGCGGTGGGGCTCCTGATGCACCGCCGCCAATTCCAGCGTGCGGGGCCACAGGGCCAGCTGTTTAATCAGCGTGTGATCCTCGGGCAGCAAGCGCGTCAAATCCGCCTGATCCATCCGGGTTTTCAATGCTTCGGGCGTGGTTTCCAATACCGAAAGCGCATGGCGCAGAATGGAACAGGTCCGGGCAAAGGCATATTGAACATAAAACACCGGATTGTCTTTGCTTTGTTCATACACGCGGTCAATGTCAAACTCAAAGGCCATATCGTTGCGCCGGGTCAGCATAATCAGGCGCAGCACATCTTTCCCCACCCGATCAATAACATCCCTGGCGGTGACAAAGGTCCCGGCCCGCTTGGACATTTTCAGCTCTTCCCCATTTTTTTTCAGGGCCACCATCTGGCATAGCTTGACGGTTAGGGTTGTGTTTCCCCCCGACAGGGCCTCCACCGCTGCGCTCAACCGCTTCACATATCCCCCATGATCCGCGCCCAAAACGTTAATCAGCATTTTGGCCCCCCGATGAATTTTATCGGCGTTATAGGCCACATCGCTGGCAAAATACGTCCAACTTCCGTCTTCCTTTTGCAGCGCCCGATCCACATCATCCCCAAAACGTGTGGAAAAAAACAGGCGTTGGTGGCGGGGTTGCCAGTCCTCATCCTCTTGTCCCTTGGGGGGCGGCAACGTGCCCATACCCACATGGCCCATGCGCTCTAACGTCTCAAGAACCCCCGCAATCTGGGATTGCAGGCTGGCTTCTGAGGTAAAGCGATCAAACACAATGCCCAGCGCCGCCAGATCATCCCGAATCTCCCCCAACATGGCCGCCACAGCTTTGTTGCGGAAGGCAGGCAGCCAAACCTCTTCCCCCGCGCTTAACCAACGATTGCCATCTTCGCCCTGAATCGTGCGGGCGGCGTCAATGACATACTCCCCCGGGTACAGCCCCGGCGGCACATCCCCCACCGCAGGATCATGCAGCTGGGTATACCGGTGATACAGCGAACGCGCCAGCACATCAATTTGCGCCCCCGCATCGTTGATATAATATTCTTTGGTAACATCGTACCCCACATAGGCCAGCAAACGGGCCAAGGCATCGCCAAACACGCCGCCGCGAACATGCCCCACATGCATGGGGCCGGTGGGGTTGGCCGATACATACTCCACAATCACAGGGGTGCCATGCCCCAGATTTTGCGCCCCATACCGGGGGCCTTCATGATAAATCCGGGTGAGTTCATCACGCCAGAAATTTTCCTCAATCATCAGGTTAATAAACCCAGGACCCGCCACATCGGCCTGATCAATATACGAAAGCGCCTTAAGTAGCGGCAAAAACGCCCCCGCAACCTCCCGGGGATTTTTTTTTAATGTCCCCGCCAGCACCATGGCCACGTTGGTGGCCACATCCCCGTGTTTTGGGTCTTTGCAGGGCTCCACCACAAAGGAAACCTCGCCGGCCTCCGGAAAAAGGTCCTTAACACTCTGGGTAAGATCAGCTTTTAAACGATGAAAAAGGGTCATGGGTTTATTTCATAATCATACAGGGCCCCAGCCTTAGCACGGATTTTGGGGGATTTTCAAGACAGGGCGTAAATTGTTCCATAAATCTCTTGAACCCCCCAGGGAAATACATTAGAACACCTCCTCAAACCCATGATAACATTATGGGTGGATCCATCACTGTTTTTGCGCCCGTAGCTCAACTGGATAGAGTGCCAGACTACGAATCTGGAGGTTAGGGGTTCAAGTCCTCTCGGGCGCGCCAGGTTTTTCAAAAATAAACAGCCCTGCACGCCCCCACAAACCATTTGTCCCCCCCATGATAATCTGGTATGGGACTAAGGATAGGACTTACGCAGAACGTCATTGCGAGCCTCCGTAGGAGGCGTGGCAATCCAGTCTTTCTGGTATCGGCGTTTCTGGATTGCTTCTCTTCGCTCGCAATGACGAAGGTTCTGCCTAAGTTCTGAAGGAATACAGTGACACAAAACGATTTTTTCCCCGCCCATGACGTTAATGAAAAAATTTCGCAAAAAAATAGAAACCGACACCATCGTTGTTGAGGATCTGGACATTGACGATATTTGTCAGCTGATCCCCCACCGGTATCCTTTTTTAATGATTGATCGCGTCTTGTTTGTTGAGGCCCCTGATCGCGCCCGGGGCGTTAAAAATGTCAGCATTAACGAGGCCCATTTCCAGGGGCATTTCCCCGGAAAACCCGTCATGCCCGGTGTTTTGATGATCGAGGGCATGGCCCAAACCGCCGGTGTTTTGGTGGGCGTGGCCTTGGGCGAAGACATGACGGATAAGCTGGTTTATTTTATGAACATCGAAACAGCCAAGTTTCGCAAGCCCGTGGTCCCCGGGGATCAGGTGATTTATGACGTGCGCGCCCTGATGCGTCGCAAACGGGTGTGGAAGATCGAGGCCGAGGCCTCCGTTGCCGGCGTTCGCGTGTGCGAGGCCACGTTCTCAGCCATGATTGTTGATCGGGACGCCCCTGATGGCGACGCCTAAGTTCATTCACCCCCTGGCCTCGGTGGACCCCGCCGCCCAGGTGGGGCAGGGCGTTTCTGTGGGCCCTTTTTGTGTGGTGGGGCCGAATGTCACGTTGCACGCCGGTGTTAAGCTCATCAGCCACGTGGTGGTGGACGGTCATACGGTTTTGGGCGAAAATACGACGGTTTATCCCTTTGCCTCCCTGGGGACCCCACCCCAGGATTTAAAATATGCGGGGGAAGTCTCCTACACCACCATCGGCCCCCGTACCGTCATTCGGGAACATGTGACCGTGAATAGTGGCACGGAGGGCGGGGGTCTTCATACCCGCGTGGGGGATGAGTGCTTGCTGATGGTGGGGGTGCATATTGCCCATGATTGCCAGGTTCATAACCGTGTGATTATGGCCAACAACGCCACCCTGGCCGGCCATGTGGTTGTGGAAGACGATGCCGTCCTGGGCGGCCTTTGCGCTGTTCACCAATTTGTGCGTATCGGTCGCGGGGCTATGATCGGGGGGTTGACCGGGGTTGAACAAGATGTTCTGCCCTATACCCTGGTCATGGGCGAGCGGGGATCCTTGCGCGGTCTGAATTTGGTGGGCCTGAAACGTTCCGGGCAATCCCGGGAAGCCATCGCCGATTTGCAAGCGCTTTATCATACCCTTTTTAAACCCGAACCCACCCCGCTGGCAGAGCGCTTAAAGCAGATCCAGGCCACGGGGTCTTTGTCTCAAACCTGGCGCTCTTTTTTGAAAACCCCGTCCAAACGGGGCCTATGTGTTCCGTCGTCATAAGGCTATCGTGCTCCCCGCAAGGTTCAATCGGGGGACCTTTGATGGTCCCTTGGATCTGGATCTTGAGGTCTTTCCCTAAAGGGATCAACTGTGACAAAAAAGCAACGGCCTAAAGGAATTGGTGAAAAAGTCGGGCTCTTGCCCTTACCCCCCTTGAGGCGTTAACCCGTTTTTGGCATGATATGAGGCAATAACATTTTTTTCACCGTGGCAGAGGACTTTTTATGGCCCAAAACGTTTTTGATCTGATTCAGGAACATGACATTCAATATATTGATGTCCGTTTTTCGGATCTTAAGGGTGTCTGGCACCATATGGCCATGGATGTTTCCGTGGTGGATCAAAAAATGTTTGATGAGGGGATCATGTTTGATGGCTCCTCCATCCCCGGGTGGAAGGCCATTAACGAATCCGATATGAAATTGATGCCCGATGCCCACAGCGTTGTTGTGGATCCCTTTACCGCACAGCCCAGTTTGGTCGTTGTTTGTGATGTTTTTGACCCCATTACGAACAAACCCTATGACCGTGACCCCCGCTCGGTGGCCAAGGCGGCCGAGGCCTATGTGAAATCTTCTAACCTGGCCGACACAGCCTATTTCGGGCCAGAGGCTGAGTTTTTCATTTTTGATGATGTCCGTTTTGCCGTGAATCAGGATCATTCTTTTTATAGAATTGATTCAGAAGAGCTGCCCCATAACTCTGGCCGTGATTATGACGGCGGCAATTTGGGGCACCGTCCCAGTGCCAAGGGTGGCTATTTCCCCTGCGCGCCGGTAGACGCCCTGGTGGATATCCGCGCGGAAATGCTCACCCGGATGAAGGAAATGGGCTTGCCCGTGGAAAAACACCACCACGAAGTGGCCCCCGCCCAGTGTGAACTGGGGATTTTATACGGCACCCTGGTGGAAACCGCGGACCGGATGCAGCTGTACAAATACGTTGTGCGCAATGTGGCGCAATCCTATAACAAAACCGCCACCTTTATGGCCAAGCCCATGGCGGGGGACAACGGATCGGGAATGCACGTGCACCAGTCCCTTTGGAAAAACGGTCAGCCCCTGTTTGCCGGTTCTGAGTATGCGGGTCTTTCCCAGGAAGCCCTGTGGTACATCGGCGGGATTATCAAACACGGTCGGGCCATTAACGCTTTCACCAACCCCACCACCAACAGTTACAAACGGTTGATTCCTGGGTTTGAGGCCCCTGTGGTCCTGGGCTATTCCTCCCGTAACCGTTCCGTATCCTGCCGGATTCCCCACTATGAATCCCCCAAGGCCAAACGGGTGGAGGTTCGTTTCCCCGACCCCACCGCCAACCCTTACCTGGCCTTTGCCGCCATGGTCATGGCCGGCCTGGATGGGGTCCGCAACAAAATCGATCCCGGCGCGGCCATGGACCGCAACCTCTACGATGCCTCGGAACAGGAAGTCAAATCCCTGCCCACCGTCTGCAGCTCTCTCCGTCAAGCCCTGGATGCCCTGGAGCGGGATCATGACTTCTTAACCGAAGGCAACGTGTTTTCCAAAGGTCTGATCGAATCCTATATCGAGCTGAAAACCGAAGAAGTTAAACTGTACGAAACCAGTCCCCACCCTATTGAATATAAATTGTATTTTAGTTCTTAGGGCCTCAGGACTTGCGCCCAACGTCATTGCGAGCCTCCGCAGGAGGCGTGGCAATCCAGTCTTTCCAGTGGCGGCCTTCCTGGATTGCTTCGCTGCGCTCGCAATGACAAAGGTTCTGCGTAAGTCCTGTTTTTGCTGACCGTGATAGATTATCCCATTTTCAATATATTCTGATTATGATATATTTGTGATGAATGAAAGGAGCCTGCTCATGCCCGTCAACCTAAACGACATCATCGCAGGACTCTCCCCCGACCAGCAAAGCCGTATCGCCCAGCGGGCAGAGCAATTAATTGCCGAAGAAATCACCCTGCAAAAGTTACGAAAATCCCTGCACAAAACCCAAATTGATCTGGCAACGCTGCTGGGCGTGCAACAGTTTCAAGTTTCCAAATGGGAACGCCAAAATGATCTGCCCGTATCCAAGGTACGGGAATTGGTTGAGGCCCTGGGCGGAAACCTGAAACTCATCGCCGAATTCCCAGGCGATACCCCCAAGGAAATTATTGGGCTTGGGGAGCTGCATTAGAATTCCCCCTTGCCATCCCCCTGAATCCATGATAATATATACTTATTGTGCATATAAAAAAACAGTGACCCCATGACCATTACCCAAGTGTTTCAATCCGGCGGTTCTCAGGCGGTGCGGTTGCCCAAGGCCTTTCGTTTTACGGCCAAGGAGGTTTTTATCACCCAAGAGGGTGATAAGGTCATTTTATCCCCCAAGCCCCTGTCGTGGAGCGATTATTTCGCCACCCCGCCTGCCATACCCCAGGATTTTCTGGCGAATCGTCAGGATAATCCCCCTCAAGAGCGGGGTGTGTTTTAACATGCGTTACCTCTTAGATACCGATACCTGCAGCGCGATTATGCGCACCAAGCCCCTGTCCGTTCTGGAAAAATTACAGGCCATCCCCATGAAAGATGTGCTTGTGTCGGTGATCACGGTGGCAGAGTTACGCCATGGGATTGAGAAGCGGCCCACCCCCCGTTTGATGCAAAGGGCTCTGGATGACTTTCTGGCCTATTTGAACGTCCTGCCCTGGTGTGAGGCCGTCACGCCCTTTTATGCCAAAATCCGCCATGACCTGCAGACCCAAGGAACGCCCCAAGAAACCCAAATCGGCGCCATGGACCTGATGATTGCCGCCCACGCCCTGCAGGCAGAGGCCATCCTGGTCACCAGCAACACCCATTTTTCCAAAGTGAAGGGGTTAACGCGGGAGGATTGGGTGGTGATTTAAAAATCCTGGTGACGGAAAATTTAGATGGCCTCCCTTTCATCCCCATGGTTCTTGCCTGTCACCTGTCACCTGTCACCTGTCACCTGTCACCTGTCACCCGGATACGTCCACACCCCCCCACACGTAGGCACACGAACCCCCGTGGTTTCGGGAAAGGAATACGGCAGGCCCAAAAAGCTGCGTATGCCCAGATAGGCGAAGGCTTCGGCCTCCATAAAATCGCTGTCAAACCCTGCGGCATCGCCGTCACGGACAGGGCAGGGCAGGTGGCCTGATAAAAAGTGAACGACCGCTTTATTTTTTCGCCCACCCCCCACCAGCAGACATTCCTGGCAATGGGGCTGGTGCATCAGGATACCTCGGGCAATGGCCAGGGCCGTGACATAGGCCAGCGTCGCCAGATGATCCGGCAAGGGCAGCCCCTCCAAACTTTGGGCCCGCTGGGCGAAATGGTTACGATCCAGGGACTTGGGGGCTTTTTGCGCAAAAAAAGGATCGGATAGCAGGGCCTCGGCCCGATCCTGGTGAACCTGGCCGGAAAGCGCCAGGGTCCCCCCATGATCATACCGCGCCCCGATGCTTTTTTGTAAAATATCATCCATCAGGGCATTGCCCGGCCCCGCATCAAAAGCGATCATTTGTTCACTTTGATCAATCAGGGTAATGTTGCTAACCCCCCCGATATTCACAATGGCCAGCGGTTTCGCATGGCCCCGCCCCCGCACCCGATGATAGATGGGGACCAAGGGCGCCCCTTGCCCGCCGTTTTGCATATCGTTTTGACGAAAATCCGACACCACAGGCACGAAAAACCGATGGGCCAAAGCAGCAGGATCATCCATTTGCTTTGTCCATCCCAAATCAGGCCGATGATCCACGGTATGGCCATGGCTGGCGATCATGTGAACGCTCACTTTTGTTTTTGTGAGTATCTGCTCACAAACTTTCTGGTTCCAATATGAAAATTCAGAGCGCACAGCGTCGTCTTCCCGATGCTCATGGGCGCAGGAAAGCAGCCGTTTTCGAAAATCATCGGGATAGGCCACAAAGGCCGTATCCAATGTTTCCACAAAATCCTCCCCGTCGCTGCGAATCAGCGCCGCATCGATACCATCCGCCGACGTGCCACTCATCAATCCCAAAGAAAAAAAACAGTCTTTTGTCATGCCCCCAACGTGCTATAAAACAACCCCGGGGTAAAGAGACTTGAGGACAGGGCCAAAAACGTCACCTCAATGACAAAACCTTGCCCCCCACCCAAAAATCCGCTAGGAACAGGGGACGCTTTTTCGATTTCCAGGGATAACGCCGATGACACAGTGGGTTTATGCATTTTCTGAAGGCCGGGCCGATGGTCGCGCCCATATGGCTAATTTGCTGGGGGGCAAGGGGGCCAATCTGGCCGAAATGTGCGCGCTCAACCTGCCGGTCCCCCCGGGCTTTACCATTACCACCGATGTGTGCCGTCATTATTATGCCCATGACAAAGCCTTTCCCACGGATCTGGCCGAACAGGTGGACCGCAATATCAAAACGTTAGAGGGCCTGATGGGGTGCCGCTTTGGCGATGCCTATAATCCGCTTTTGGTGTCCGTGCGCTCGGGCGCGGCGTCCTCTATGCCCGGCATGCTGGATACCGTTTTGAATTTGGGGCTGAACGATCAAACGGTGGAAGGGTTGGCCCGCGTCAGCCAGAACCGCGTGTTTGCCCTGGACAGCTACCGCCGGTTTATCCAAATGTTTGGCAACGTGGTCCTGGACATGGGCCATGATGATTTTGAGGACATTTTGCAATGGCACAAGGACAACAAAGGCGTCGCCTACGATACCGATTTGGATGAAAACGACTGGCAGGGCGTCATTCGCGACTACAAAGCCAAAGTGCACGAAATCACCAAAGAACCCTTCCCCCAGGATACCCAGGACCAGCTGTGGCGGTCCATTCGGGCGGTCTTTAACAGTTGGGAAAATCAACGGGCGCGGGTGTATCGCCAGATTCATAACATCTCCGGCAATCTCGGCACCGCCGTGAACATTCAGGTCATGGTGTTTGGGAATCGGGGCCAGGATTGCGCCACGGGCGTGGCCTTTACCCGCAACCCCTCCACGGGGACCAAGGCCATTTTTGGGGAATACCTCATCAATGCCCAGGGGGAAGACGTTGTGGCCGGGATTCGCACGCCGCTTTCGTTGTCTGTGGCGGGCTCGGACGAACCCGAGGCCGCCATGGAAACCACCATGCCCGCCGTCTATCACCAGCTGCTGGCCGTGAGCCACACCCTGGAACAACATTTCAAAGACATGCAGGACATTGAATTTACGGTCCAAAATAAAAAACTCTGGATGCTGCAAACCCGTAATGGCAAACGCACGGCGGCGGCCAGTTTAAAAGTCGCTGTGGATATGGTGAACGAGGGTTTAATTACCAAAGAAGACGCCGTCATTCGTGTGACACCGGAATCGCTGGATCAATTGCTGCACCCCACATTGGACCCCAAAGCGAAAAAAACCTTGCTGGCCAAGGGCTTGCCGGCCTCGCCGGGCGCCGCCTGCGGCAGCATTGTCTTTACCGCCGATGAGGCCGAAGCCCGTACCCGCAAGGGCGATGCCGTGATTTTGGTGCGCGCCGAAACCAGCCCCGAAGACATCCACGGCATGCACGCCGCCCGGGGGATTTTAACGTCCAAGGGGGGCATGACCTCCCACGCCGCCGTTGTGGCACGCGGCATGGGAAAGCCCTGTGTTTCCGGGGCGTCTTCGGTGCGCATTGATGCAAAAAAGAAAACCATGACGCTGGCCGGCCAGACCTTTGGCGAGGGTGACTTTATCACCCTGGACGGGGCCACGGGGGAGGTTTTCGCCGGCAAAGTCCCCACGGTGGATCCCAATATCTCTGGCGATTTTCAGGCGTTTATGACCTGGGCCGATGGTTTCCGGACCCTCAAAGTTCTCACCAACGCCGAAACCCCCCTGGATGCCCAAACGGCCCGGGACTTTGGGGCCGAGGGGATCGGCCTCTGCCGCACCGAACACATGTTTTTTGCCGAAGACCGTTTGCGCCTGGTCCGCGAAATGATTCTGGCGGATACGGCGGAGGAGCGCGTGCGCCCGCTGAAAACCCTGCAAGACATGCAGCGCGATGATTTCGTGACAATCCTTAAAACCATGGCGGGTTATCCGGTGATGATCCGGCTGTTGGATCCCCCCTTGCACGAATTTATGCATCTGAATGATCATGAACTGACGGATTTGGCCAAACACGTGGGCAAAAGCGTCGATACCGTGCGCGGGCGTTTGGAAAAACTGAAAGAATCCAACCCCATGCTGGGCCATCGCGGCTGTCGTTTGGGGATCAGCTATCCCGATATTTACGAAATGCAGGTCCGCGCCATTTTCCAGGCGCAACATATTGCCACGCAAGACATCGGGTCCGCCGCCCAACCCCAAATCATGCTGCCGCTCATTGCCAATAAGGCCGAAATGACCCAACTGACCACCATGGTGCATGGCGTGGCGGGGGAGTCCTTTAAGGCCCTGGGCCAGGATTTGCCCTATGTTGTGGGAACCATGATCGAGCTGCCCCGGGCCTGTATCGTGGCGGATGAACTGGCGGAGGACGCGGATTTTTTCAGCTTTGGCAGTAACGATTTAACCCAGACAACCTACGGCCTGTCCCGTGATGATGCCGGATCGTTTTTGGATGCGTATTACAGCCAGGGTATTCTTTCCCACGATCCCTTTATCACGCTGGATCAACAGGGCGTGGGGGCCCTCATCACCATGGCCATCGAGCGCGGCCGCACCACAAAACCCGGCCTGAAAGTCGGCATTTGCGGGGAACATGGCGGCGATCCCGCGTCCATTCATTTCTGTCACCAGCAGGGGATGGATTATGTGTCCTGTTCCCCCTACCGCGTGCCCATCGCCCGCCTGGCGGCGGCCCAGGCAGCCCTGAAAGCCCCCAAGGGACAGGATCAGAAAAAACGGCAGGTGGCGTGAGCAGGTGACAGGTGACGGGTGACAGTCCTGTCGCCTTGATCGCGCGTCTTGCTATTCTTAAAAAATCGTGTTATATGGTATTTTATTCATATATGTTTTTTTAGGGCCATAGTTAAGCCATGCAGTCGCTGCTTCCTCCTTTGGATCGGTCTTTTCTGGGTCGTTTTTTGGGCCTTGTGTCCTCTTTCTTTGTGGGATTCTTTTCTTTGAGGGGGTTAAAGGGGCTTGTTCCTTCCGGGACCCCGGCTGAACGCTCTGAATCTTTGGAGAAATCTCCGGTGGTTCCAGAAAAACCATTCTTAAACCCCTCATTATCTCCAGAAGCATCCTTTAAACCGCCCCCTGTTGCAGGGCGTTCTCCTAATCCAACGCGGTCAGGACTTACGCAGAACCTTGCGTCTGGCGAGCGTAGCGAAGCAATCCAGGAAGGCCGCCACCGGAAATACTGGATTGCCACGCCTCCTACGGAGGCTCGCAATGACGTTGTGCGTAAGCCCTGGTGGTATGAAACGTCTTCACAAGCGTTAAAAGCTGGATTTATGGCCATCCCAGGTGTGGTTTCTAAGGCTTTACAAGCCTTAAAGGCTGACCTTATGGCCATCCCGGGTGTGGTCTCTCAGACTGTAGAAACGTTAAAAGTCCCCCTTGTGTTTACGGCGGGTGCAGCCACGGTGGGTGTTGTTGCGGGCACGTCTCTGTTTACCAATACGGGGGTTCTGTTTTCAGCAACACCGCCGCCCGATTTATCGGGACCTGAAAATTTTGTGGCCGCCACCGAGGCTCTTGACGAGGTGCGGGCATCTTTGCAGAGCGGTCTTCCTTATGATACCCCGCAGGATTTTGTGGGTACTGCCCCCGAAGGTTTTGAGGGGACCATTTACCATTTATGGAAAGGGATGGTAGAAGGAGGGCTGGCGACCCTGAGTGATAAGGATGAGACCAACAATGCCATCGGACAAATGACGCACGAGGCCCTTGAAACCATTGCACAGAAAGCCAATGTTGACGTCAATAAGCTCATTGACGCCTATCAAAAAGGGGCTGCAGATTACGTTCACGACATGCAAAGTGGGGGCTTTCCCGTTGACCATCAACGCGCCATGGAAAGCGCTCTTAAGAGTGCGGAACACTTTGTCATGCATCCAGAAAATCAAATTGTCCATAGTGTTCCCCTTCATGAGTGGGGTTTTATGAATGGCGTGGGGGCCGTGGCGGCGGTGATGTCGGCGGCTGCCTTGGCAACAACGTGGAATCAAACCAATAAGCTGGAAAAGGCACGACTTTTTGCCCAAATCGGGGTGGGAACGCTGGGCGCCCTGGGATCGGCAACGCCGTTTTTCTCAACGGCGGCCCTGTGTATGGATTTGGCTTATCATGGTCAAAAAAGCACGTTGACCCATTATCAACAGGCACTTCAAGAAGCCCAAAGCAATTTCAAAACGGCCCTAAACCAAGACGGGAAAACACCCCAGGAAACCGTGAAAAAATACGCCGAAACCGCTTTTCATGCTTTGGGTGCGGGGGCATCTTTATTGGGTCTTAAAAAAGCAGAAATCATGAATTGTATCGCGGATCATACTGTGCGCAGGGGGGCTGCGCTGAATTAATCCCGATGCTTTGCCACCCGCCCCGCGTCCATGGTGGAGGCACTGGCGTGGGTTTTCACCGGAATGCGTCCCGCCAAATGGGCCAAGCGTCCCGACCGAATGGCATCCCGCATGGCCGTGGCCATGAACAGGGGGTTAAGGGACTTGGCAATGGCGGTGTTCAGCAAAACCCCGCTGGCCCCCATTTCCATGGCGATACAGGCATCGGACGCCGTGCCGATACCGGCATCAATAATCACCGGCACCCGGGCGCGCTCAATAATCATGCGCAGGGCATAGGGGTTACACAGCCCCGCGCCGGATCCAATGGGACCCGCCAGCGGCATGACGGCGGCGCAGCCCATGGCCTCCAGCTGGGCGCAAATCAGCGGATCATCACTGCAATAGGGCAGCACCGTAAACCCATCGGCCAGCAACCGTTCGGCAGCGCGCAGAAGCTCTTGGTTGTTGGGATACAACGTATCTTCATCGCCGATGACTTCCAGTTTAATCCAGGGGGTCCCAAAGGCCTCCCGCGCCAAATGGGCCGTTAAAACAGCATCCTCCGCCGTATAGCATCCGGCCGTGTTGGGTAAAAAGTGATAACGGTCCTTAACCTGGGCCAGCAAATCCGCCTGCCGTCCCGCCACATGAATCCGGCGGACGGCGGCGGTGATCATCTCCGTGCCCGAGGCCACCAGGCAATCCAGCAGAACCTGGGTGTTGGGATAAAGGGACGTGCCCATGAACAATCGAGAGGTGAATGTGCGGCTGGCAATGATGAGGGGGTCATGGGCAGACCCCTCGGGAGTTCCCCCCCCACCCCCACCCTCCCCCACCAGGGGGGAGGGAGCCCGGGAATCCTCAAAGCCCTCCCCCCTTGTGGGGGAGGGTGGGGTGGGGGGCAAGCTCATGCAACCGCACTTTTTTTCGGGGTTCTCTGAATGTACTTTTCCAGCAGCAGCATCAGCGGCGTGGCAACAAAAAGTGAAGAATACGCCCCCGCCAGAATCCCCACAATCATGGCCAAACTAAACCCCTGCAGCGCAGGCCCCCCCCAGATATAAAGACAGATTAAGGACGCAATGGTGGTCACCCCCGTAAAACAGGACCGGATCATGACATGGTTACAGGTTTTCTCTGCCAGACTGATCAGCGGCTCCCGCTGGTATTTTTTCAAAAAATCGCGCAGGCGGTCAAACACCACAACGGTATCGTTAATGGAATACCCCGCAATGGTCAAAATCGCGGCCAGGGTGGCCAGGCTGAATTCCTGCTGCGTGATACTCAAAAATCCCAAGGTGATCACCACATCATGAATCAACGCCACCAACGCCGACACCCCAAAGGGCCATTCAAACCGGGCCCAAATATAAAACATAATGGCGATCATGGACACCACCACGGCGATGATCCCCTTTTGTTTCAAATCATCCCCCACACTGGGCCCCACATAATCCACGCGGCGGATAACCGTATCAGCGGGAAAAACCTTGGTGAGGGCCGCCAGAACCTGATCCTGATTCAGGGTGGTTTGGGCGGTTTTCAGCAGCCAAACATGATTACCCCCAAAAACCTGAACGCTCACCGGTGTTTCCGGCAGGGCCTTTTCCGCCAGCGCCCTGGCCTGATCAATGGTATGACGGGGGGTTTGCAGTTCAATTTGAACCCCCCCCGTAAAATCAATGCCAAAGGCCAATCCCCACACAAACAGGGCCACAATGGACAGGGTGACAACAATACCGCTCAGCGCCAGTCCCGGCCAAAACAATGGACGCAAACGAAAATTCGTATGAACGGGCAGACGGGAAATCAGGTTTAGGGTCATGGGCTTTTCTTTGACTAATAAGTAGTTATGTCCGCTCAACGCACAGGGCAATCCCCATACCCCCGCCAATACACAGGGTGACCAGGCCGCGTTTGGCGTCCCGTTTTTGCATTTCATGCAGCAACGTGACCAAAACCCGGGCGCCAGAGGCCCCAATGGGATGACCCAGGGCAATGGCACCGCCGTTGACATTAACTTTGTTTATATCCCAACCCAGGGCCCGATTCACGGCAATGGCTTGGGCGGCGAAGGCCTCGTTGGCCTCGATCAAATCCAAATCCTGCGGTGTCCATCCGGCCTTTTTCAGGGCCGCCTGGCTGGCGGGAATGGGACCGGTGCCCATGACATCAGGGGCAACGCCGGCCGTGGCCCAGGATTTAAGGGTGGCCAGGGGTGTCAGACCCCGTTTTTTGGCCTCGTTAACATGCATCAATACCACCGCCGCCGCGCCATCGTTAATGCCCGATGCATTACCCGCCGTGACGGTGCCCTCTTTATCAAAGGCTGGACGCAGCTTGGCGAGGCCCTCCGCCGTTGTGTCCGCCCGGGGGTGTTCATCGCGGTTAATGATCACATCGCCCTTTTTGCTGGGAATGGTGACGGGCACAATCTCATCGGCAAAGCGGTTTTTTTCCAGGGCGGCGGCGGCTTTTTCTTGAGAGTTCAATGAAAAAGCATCCTGATCCGCCCGGGAAACGCTGTGGGCTTTGGCCACATTTTCCGCCGTAATCCCCATATGATAATGCCCAAAACAATCCCAGAGGCCATCCACGATCATGGTATCCACCAAACTGACAGGACCCATTTTGGTGCCGTTTCTTAGCATGCTGGCGTGGGGGGCACTCGACATGCTTTCCTGGCCACCGGCAATAACAATGTGGGCATCCCCCGCGAGAATCGCCTGCATGCCGAGAGCCACAGCGCGCAGCCCCGATCCACACACCTGATTAATGGTCATGGCCGTTTTGTCCTGAGCCACACCCGCCGCAATGGCCGCCTGGCGCGCAGGATTCTGGCCGCAAGCCGCGGTGAGGACCTGGCCCAAAATCACCTCATCCACATCCCCGGCGCTGAGTTTGGCATCGGTTAATAATTGACGAATCACCGCCGCCCCCAAGGCGTGGGCGGGCAGGGAAGACAGACCGCCCAAAAACCCACCCACGGCAGTTCTTTTGGCAGCGACAAGGGCGATGGTCATGAGGGACTCCTAAACAAGGTTTTAGAGAAAATCGTCCCCTTTTCCTACAATACCCCGAACACAGGGTCAAGGATAACGCACAGTCGCACAGTCGTGTAACGCACAGTCGCTGCCTTCCCAGGCCGTTGCCTACACCTGCCCCACCCTTGGCGCGGCGGTCTTTTGAAACGCCAGGGCAGTCAGCGCCCACACCAACGCGTCCAAACGATCCGGCGATTTGCCCAGCCCCGTGAAGCTGCACATCTGATCTTCCAGCAGGGGGAAGGTCCCCACGTGGTTGATTTTTCCCTGCTCATACAATGCCGCCACGGGTTCAGCACGGGCGGTTTTACCCTTGCTGGCATGAACGGTTTGAATGGGCAGATGGGGGGCGTGGGTGCGCAAAATCTGACTGACCATGGCCCCGCCCTGGTTGGTTTCAGCCACAACGCGGTCAGCTCTGTACGTTTCAAAGAGCCCCAGCACCCTTTGTGCCCACTGATCCGGGGTGTAACGGCCGGAGGCATCCTCCAATACATAGCCCCGTTTCCCATCCCATCCGGCCACAACAATGCCGGTTTCATCGCTTTTGGCATGATGACTGGTGGCGGGATCCACGGCAATGACAATACGCAGGCACCGACGATCCACGGTTTGAATCCGGCAAGCCTCGATGTTATCCCGTGACCACAACGCGCCCGCCACATCGCGCAGAATCTCCGCCGACAATTCCTGCCGCCCCAACCGCGTGCCTTCATACCGCTCCGACATATACGATAAAAAGCTGGGGGCCAGGTTATGGGCGTTTTCAAACGTATGACCGCGAGACACCATCGCATCCGGCCGCTGCATCAGTTTGCTGAGTAAGGGCAGGGGGCGCGGCGTTGTGGTCACCAAACACTGGGGCCGCCGGCCCAGCCGCAGGGCAAACATTAAATTATCCCATGTTTCTTCATGGTTCCATTTGGCCAGCTCATCGCACCAGGCATGGGTGGCTTGGGGGCCGCGCAGCTGATCCGGCTCTTCCGCCGAAAACAATTGCGCCTGCGCCCCGTTGGGCCACGTCAGGACGCGTTTGGACGGTTCATAATGGGGCCGAAACCAGGGCAGGGCACAGCCCAGCAGGCCGCTTTCCCCCTCCACCATCACGCCCCGACCATCGGCCGCTGTATGGGCCACCAGGGCAATACGGGCATTTTTAAGGCGCCAGGCCACAGTGTGCACCCACTGCGCGCCGGTTCGGGTTTTGCCCCAACCGCGACCCGCCAAAATCATCCACAAAAACCAATTGTCGGTTTGCGGATTCTGGGCGCTTCGCCCCATAATCCGCCAGTCATGATACAGCAGAGCAATCTCTTGGGCCGAAAGTGTGTTTAAAAAATCAGGGTATGTCATAAAAAATCCTTTCTGTTGAGAGTCCCTTGCAAAATTTTTGATGAGTGAGGTGGGATAGGGTTATTTTTCTTGTTGTTTAGGCCGACAGGGGATGGTTTTGTGGATTTTTCAGGTGAGAGGGGTCCATGGGGGTCTATGGGCGTCTCTTTTTTCTGGATGCGGGTGTGCGGAGGGAAT
>JBILRW010000053.1:0-7756 GCA_044372405.1 Alphaproteobacteria bacterium | reverse complement strand
GATTTAATTGTCCACTCAATTAATGTTTTTCGTCATCCCGGACCAAGCGTAGCGAGTGCCCCTACGGGATCCAGCACAACTCCCAAAACGCAACGCGTTTTGTTCCTTGTTTTTAAAAGTATATCGGCAAAAGGCTGCGCCTTTTGACAGTGGCGCTGGATACCGGATCTGCGCTCACTTTGTCCGGTATGACGTTTGAAATGAGCAGCCCTGATTGAGCTATTGACACGGTAGTGCACGAAAAGTCAGATCAAGCATCGCCAGGCAAGGCATCACAATGGGTGTACGGCTGTCTCTGCTCAGCACGCTTGATACCGTTTTCCACGATTTCAGCCTTTAAGGCATCCGTCAGCGGCATAGTGCGGCCATGGCGCACATCATCGGCGCTGGCTTGGATGGCCTGATAAAAACGGTTTTCTTGGCGTTCGCGCATGGTCCGCACGGCCGCACGAACCAATTCTGTTTCACTGGTAAACAAACCCTGCTCAACCTGATGGGCGATAAAGGCCTTATCCGCTTCAGCAAATCGTATGTGCATAATGTCCTCCATGGCAATGAACTGCAACCATAACAGTACCAGATCCTGACCTAAAAAGCAATGTTCTGGGGGCCATTTCCCACACCATCCAGGGCTGTCCATTTCTGATAGGGCTTGCGAAAACACAATCGATGCTGCGCCTAAGTCTTATCAGAAATTAACAGCCCTGAGGGAAATCGGGGTGGGGGCTTTAGTGACTGAAAGAATTAAGAGTTGAAAGTCGCAGCAAAATTCTTTCTTCCTCTAAATGATCAAAATCTCCGGCTCTGCGGTGCAGGATATTTTTGTCATTATAAATAATAGCCTCGTCATTCCCCAAAGTTATGCGAACGTGATACGCATCGGTATAGGCTGAATTTCTTAGGGTGTTTAGTTCATCAGAAAGGTCATCGAGACTAAAAAAAATTGCCCCTATGGTTCCTGTGTAGGGGTTCCAATGCTCTTGATCACGTAAAATTTCTTTAGAAAATTCAGGAAGCTCTTCAAACCAACGCTTATGATCTAAAAAATCGGTAGAAACGATACCTCCCCCTTGTAGGCAAAACAAAGATGTGATTTCTCCTCCGTCCTGATGAAAAGATTTATCAGAATCTCCTTGAGAAGAGCTGACAACAGCACTTCTATCAAGGATTCGTAGCGGGTGTTCCATAAAGGGATCCAATCCCGTTAAAACGCAATGGATCATTTTATAATAATCTTTTGAGGGAATATTTTCAATCTTCAACAACGGATTTTGATCAAAATCATGACCTCCGAAGAGGTTTCGAATGAAATCTTGCATGTTCGTAAAACGATCCTTTAGTATATCAGAAGGTGTAGATACTGGAAAATCAATCAAAAGTTGATCTAAAAATCGTATTTGAGGATCTGAAAGAGTGTGGGTTTTTATCATCGGAGTATTACATTTTATTGTATAATTTTTTATTGCATTTATTAAATAATTTGTCAATTTTTTTTATGAGCCCCTGGTTTGTGGGCGTACCGTTCTATTTTGCTGATAACGCTTGCTTTTTCCCTACTCCCCCCGACCCTGCCGTTGTTTTTTCTTGGCCAGTTTCGATCGCACCACCGCCGCCCGTTCGATGTCGGCCAGGGCGATGCGGATACGGCGCAGGGCCTCCAGCGTTCGGGGGATCAGGACATTTTGAAACAGGTTCACCCGCTGGGTGATTTTGGTTAAGGCCCGGGCCAGAGTGTCCAGACGCTGGTGGCTGATACGATAGCGCTGTTCCAACTCCAACCGTTCACGCATAATGGCCACATAGCTGTCCACCCAGTGCGGCAACACCATGAAGGAGTACGGGGCAACCTCAACCTCTATGGCATCCAAGGTGGGCAGGATTACGCCAACGATATTTTCATGGCGCAGCGTCACGGTTTTCAGGGTTACGAGACCCTCTAGATCCAGCGGGGTATCGGCCAACAACGGCAGGTGCGTGCCGACTTTTTCGGCATTGGCCTTGATGCTGGCGATCAGTTCCTGCTGGGCCAATTTTTGCCGGGCGTTTTCCAGCATCAGCTGACGGCGTTTTAAATCCAGGGACGGCAGGGCGGCGCGGTAAACTTTGAGCTGCGCGGCCTGCTCGCTCAGGGCGGCTTTGCTAAGCCGCACGGTGGACATGACTCGTCTCCTTTTTGGGGAAGTACTTATCGATGATGCCTTGTTTCATCAGCAGTTCATGGGGTTCAAAGCACTCGGCCAAGGTCTGCCAGCATACATCCAATGCCTCTTCCAGGGGCATGGACACACCAATATCCATAAACCGCGACCGGAACAGATCGCCAAAGCGCAGCAGCCGTTCATCGTATTCGGACAATTCAAACGCCATGCTTTTTTTCTGCTCGGCATCCCTGGCACCGGCGTAAAAACGAATCATGGTGTTCATGATCTGGCTGTGATCCTCGCGGGTTTGCTTGCCAATGACGTGTTGTTTTAGGCGCGAGAGGGAACCGAAGGGATCCAGAACCCCGCCATGCAAATAAAACTGCCCCTCGGTAATATACCCCGTATTGTCGGGCACGGGGTGGGTGACATCATCGCCGGGCATGGTGGTCACGGATAAAATGGTTACGGAACCGGCCTGGTAAAAATCGCACGCCTTTTCATAACGCCGCGCCAGCTGAGAGTACAAATCCCCGGTGTAGCCCCGGTTAGACGGCACCTTTTCCATGGCCACGCCGATTTCCTTCAGGGCATCGGCATAGGCCGTCATATCGGTGAGGAGAACCAATACCCGCTTGCCCTCTTGCATGGCAAAACGCTCCGCCACCGCCAGGGCCATGTCGGGGATCAAGAGGCGCTCCACCACCGGATCAGCGGCCTGATTCACAAACAACACCGTTCGGGCCAACACCCCGGCATCCTCAAAGGCTTTTTTGAACAAATAGTAATCATCAAAAATCAACCCCATGCCGCCAAACACCACAATATCGGCATCGGCCTGCACCGCGATGCGGGCCAGCAGCGCGTTATAGGGCTCTCCGGCCACGGAAAAAATCGGAATTTTTTGGCTCTCTACCAGACAATTAAACACATCAATCATGGGTACATCCGTGCGGATCATCTGCGAAGCCAACGTCCGGCGCATGGGGTTTACCGACGGGGTGCCCAGCGGATAGGTTGCTTCATTCTCAAGACTCGGCCCGCCATCCATGGGCTGACCCGTGCCGTCAAAAATCCGCCCCAGAATACTGGATGAGGCCGTGACCCGCATGGTATCCCCCAAAAAGCGCACGCTGGCCCCGCGGGAAACGCCCTTGGTCCCCGTGTAGACCTGCAAGGAAACGATATTTTCATCCAGCTGAATCACCTGGGCCAAACGATCCTGGCCGTCGGCATCGGTGAGCAAGGCCAATTCCTCCAGCCGCGGCGTGGCACCGGATGAAACGTCCAAACGAACGATATCGCCCGCAATTTCCGTAATGTTGTTGTGAATAAGCATGCGGGGACTCCTGTGAGATGCTTCCTTATAACAGGATAGGGATGGGGATGCTAGGGGGTGGTTATGGTTATCGGCAAGTCATCTAATGATGTTCGAAAAGCGTGAAGCAAGAGTATACTGACGCTTTGATCAATGATAGTATCCATATGTCTTTGTTTGGTACAATCAAAGTAAAATAATGACTGCGCTGCGCCTTATTCTCGCCGATCAGCTTTCTGCATCTATTTCTTCGCTGCACGGCGTGGACAAAGCACAGGATACTGTCATGCTGTGCGAGGTCATGGAGGAAGCCCGTTACGTTCCCCATCATCCGAAAAAGATCGCCTTTTTATTTTCTGCCATGCGCCACTTTGCAGCAGGGCTGGAAGCAAGCGGCGTGCGTGTGCGGTACGTAAAACTAGATGATGCAAGCAATACAGGCAGTTTCACCGGTGAAGTGCAACGTGCAGCGAAAGAATTGAAATCTTCGCGCCTGATTGTTACGGAACCAAGCGAATACCGCGTGCTCGACATGATGAAGGGTTGGCAGAAAAATCTAGGCATTCCCGTTGAGATTTTATCGGACACACGTTTTCTGGCAACGCATGCAGAATTTGATGCCTGGGCACAAGGTAAGAAACAACTCCGCATGGAGTTCTTCTATCGGGAGATGCGCAGGAAATATGCCATCCTGATGCAGCCTGACGGAAAACCCTCGGGTGGTGAATGGAATTACGATAAAGAGAATCGCAAGCCCCCAAAAGTAGGCATGACATCACCGCCGCGCCTTAGCCACAAAAAATCTGCCATCACCCAAGACGTTCTTGCGCTTGTAAAAGATACCTTCAGTCATCATTTTGGCACCCTTGAGCCCTTTTATTATGCAGTCACACGCAAACAAGCGCTGATGGAACTTGATCATTTCGTGACCCATATCCTCCCTCATTTTGGTGATTATCAAGATGCTATGGTGGCGGGTGAGCCGTATCTGTATCATTCGCTCCTTTCAAGTTACCTTAATGCGGGGCTGCTTCTGCCGCTGGAGATATGCCAGAAAGCCGAGGCTGCCTATCGCGCAAGCAAAGCGCCGCTGAATGCTGTTGAGGGGTTCATTCGCCAGATTCTCGGTTGGCGAGAGTACATACGCGGCATTTACTGGCACTTCATGCCGGAATATGGCCAGCGCAATACGCTGAATGCCACCCACCCGCTGCCCGATTTTTACTGGGGCGCTAATACGCATATGTTTTGTATGGCAGAAAGTGTGCGTCACACGCGCGATCATGCCTATTCGCACCATATTCAACGACTGATGATCACCGGTAATTTTGCATTGCTTGCAGGGCTGGATGTGAAGGCCGTGCAAGCATGGTATCTGGCTGTGTATTCCGATGCGTATGAATGGGCGGAAATGCCAAACACGCTGGGTATGGCGCTGTTTGGTGATGGGGGTGTGGTCGCCAGCAAGCCCTATGCTGCCAGCGGAAAATATATTCACCGCATGAGCAATTATTGCGAGAAATGCACGTTCAACCCCGACGAAATGACGGGCGAAAAAGCCTGCCCCTTTAATGCTCTCTATTGGGATTTTCTGGTTCGGCATGAACAAAAATTTCGCCGCAATCAGCGTATGCCCTATGTGTTTTCGACTTGGGATAAGTTTACGCCGGAAAAACAAAAAGCCATTCGGGCGCAAGCGGCATTGAGTTTACAAAAAATGGCGCAAGGTATTTTATGATAAGCGTCTTTTACGACGGCAAATGTGGCCTGTGTCGCCGCGAGATCCAGCACTATAAACGCATCGCGCCGGAAGGCGTGTTTGATTGGGTCGATATTACCGTTGATGCATCATCGCTTGAGAGGCTCGGCGTTGCCTACGCTGATGGATTAAAGCTGCTGCATGCGCAAGACGTGCAGGGAAAACTGCATGTGGGTGTGGATGCATTCATCCTGATATGGCGGCAGATACCGCGCTGGCGAGTCTTGGCATCCCTAGTGGGTGCTGGTTTTATTCGCCCTGTTGCGGGTATTGCTTACCGAGCGTTTGCCACATGGCGTTTCAATCGGCTTTCCCATTGCCAAATAGCCATAAAAGCGGATGATGTGGCTAAGCAATAAAAGGAATGGCTATTGCCGCACCGGTGAGGCGGATACGGGTAGCCACGTCATCGCGGCCATCGTTACCGATGAATTTCTGGAATTCACCAAATCACGTGGTAATGATCTTCAAAGTAGATTTAAGATTGTCTTTCAAGTAACGGAAAAAAATCAATTTTTTCTGAGATTTCAGAAAGAGAAATCCTATTTTCTGCAAGATTACAATATTCAACACTGATATCAACGCCGATATATCGGCGGCCAAGTTGTTTGGCTACCTTACAAGTCGTTCCACTTCCTACCATCGGATCAAAAACCAAATCCCCCTGATTTGTCCATGAAAGGATATGATCTTCTACTAGCTTGCATGGAAATGGCGCGGGGTGTCCTTTGGCCTCTTGATCCTCAATGTTTTTACCAACAACATACTCCCATATATTGCCCTTTATTTTTTGATCTTTAACAGGATTTGCAAATTTTTCTCTCTTTTGAACGCCCTTAGAGTAGTTTTTATATGTTGTCCCGTTCAGATGTAAGCCCGCGTGTAAGCAATCAACCATTATGGGATTATGTGTTTTAACAACACCCTTGCTTAGAACAAACATATACTCAAATTCGTTATTGTACCTTTTACGATATATCTGAGGGATAGGATTTTTTTTCCTAAATATCATTGTGTCATGAAGATTGAACCCGGCAGAAATAAAGGCTAAGGCTTGTCGAAAGCTGGTTCCTGTTTCGCTTCCATTGATTGTTGCGTCACCAGTAACCCAGACAACAATGCCGCCGTTCTTTGTTACTCTATAAAGCTGTCGAGAAATTTCTTCATAGCAGAAATTGTAACCTTTATATTCCCTAAGATTATCGTATGGCGGTGATGTAACTGTTAGATCAATCGAACACTCATCAAATTTTTTCATTACCTCAACACAATCAGCATTCAGAATTTTATTCTCGAATTGCTTCATTTTCATTCCGTCCTTCATCTGATTGCCATGATTCCGTTATCGGTCAGCGCGTTGATCGCTTTAATCCGACTTTCAATTTTGTGAACCCGAACTAATTCCTTAAGGGCTTCCGCATGTGTCATTCTCATGATCTTCTCACGCTCTGACGCGAGAAAGGCTAGGGCAATGCTTTTTGCCGCGGCTATTGATTCAATCGCCGCGACCTTTTCATCCTTCCATAAGGCGTCCATTATCTTAGAATGCCCAAGCATAACGCCATTAACTGCTTGCCAGTAAGACGCAGCATCTTTTGATGGGTTAAGTTTTGGGATGGTTTGAAAAATGGAATGCAGTAATTCTTCAGCGGCTGATTGACCTTCAACAATAGAATAACAAACCAAAACTGACAGGTGTGAGTATGTAAAAATACAAACATTTCGTGCACTGGCCTGCTCGTAAATTTGACTAGATTTAACCGGAATCTGATAAATAGGGCAAACAACCATTGCGTGGGTTTTTCCGTGCTTCCAGCGATCCATCGCTTGGACCTTAAAGTCTTTTTGATTTTTTGCAGTACGGCTCAGTCGAAATGATTTAGCGTCGGCCACAAAGCTAAAATTTTTGGCAAACCCCTCTACGTCAGCAACGTCAGCCCTTTCTTTAATAACAATGCTTTTAATACCTATTGCCTTAAATGCTTCGCATAAAACAGCATCGGTATATTTTGAGTAAAGTTTTTCCTCACTCGAATCATGGTGATATGATTCTGGAATGTCTCCGCAAAGCCTAAGATGGTCAATTACGGACGTAACCCCTGATTTTTCTATCTCATCTCCAAGCTCTTTCTCAACCCTCGTAGAATCATCAACAAATACTCCGCTTATCTTTTGGATTTCGTTTATCCAGTAAGCCCTCCTTGCTATTGCTTCCGGGCTGATGATTCTTGTCATTGTTACTTCCTATTCTTTTTTTGCAACACTCTGACGAACATAAAAATGGATTTTTAGCAGGTTAGGTGCAGAAGATCAATCCTGCTACGGGCAGCATTTGCCAGTTATACCAATTCACTTTCAAAAAAAGGCCAATAGACTCCGTCATCCCGGACAAGCTCGCACAGCGAGCGCAGATCCGGGATCCAGCGCAAATGACAAAGACGAAGTCTTTGTCCATATTCACTAAAAAAACAAAGAATAAAACGCTTCGCGTTTTGGCATATATGCTGGATCCTGTCGGGGCGCTTGCTTCGCTGCGCT
>JBILRW010000052.1:0-7919 GCA_044372405.1 Alphaproteobacteria bacterium | reverse complement strand
GGGGCGCCCCCCCCCCCCCCCAATACCAAACCCACACATCATTTTCCCCTTGACCCGAAAGACAGTATCTGGTCCGGGATGACAAAAAATATTGGGTTGAGACAGAAATGAACAGCCCTGGCGTTGGTGTGTTTTAGCTTGCTTTTAACGGGGATACGCTTAATTATAGGGCAGATTTAATCTTATGAGAGGTCACAATGCCTTTGCTCACATCCCCCATTGACGGCTCCCCCATGCGACAAATTAGTCGTTTTGGTATCGAACTTGATATATGCCCCACCAGCGGGGGCGTATGGCTTGATAAGGGTGAGCTTGAAAAATTACTCAACTTTATCAAGGAATCGGCTGAAGAAGATGCGCGGAATTTTCCACAGCCCCGTCCGTCAAATGCTCTGCGTGATGATGATGATCGCTCAAGGCGCCAACATCGGTATAATGATGACGATTATCGCAAAGGGCATTACAAAAACAAAAGTGGCATGAGTAAAATCATGGATATCTTTGATTTCTAAGGAATCAAAGAAAAACTCTTTAGTTCAACCATCATTTCACCCACTGGACTGTACCTGTTACCTGCATAACCATGTCCTATCACGTCACCATTCCCCGTCGTCCTTGCCGTCAAATTATGGTGGGGAACGTCCCCATCGGCGGCGATGCCCCCATTGCGGTGCAGTCCATGACCAACACCTTAACCACCGACATTCAGGGCACCATTGACCAAGTCAGGGCCCTGGAGGACGCCGGTGCGGATTTGGTGCGGATTTCGGTACCGGATGAGGACTCCAGCGCATCCTTAAAAAAAATCATCCCTCACTGCCGCGTGCCCATTGTGGCGGATATTCATTTTCACTACAAACGCGCGTTGGAATCGGCGGAGGCCGGGGCGAAGTGCCTGCGCATCAACCCGGGCAATATCGGATCACAGGACCGCGTGCGCCAGGTCGTTCAGGCCGCCAAAGACCACGGCTGCGCCATACGCATCGGCGTGAATGCGGGGTCCCTGGAAAAGCACCTGCTGGACAAATACGGCGAACCCACGGCAGAGGCCATGGTGGAAAGCGCCCTGCATCATGCGAAAATCCTGGAGGATCACGATTTTTTTAATTTTAAAATCAGTGTGAAGGCATCCAACATCTTTCTGGCCGTTTCGGCCTATCGCGCCCTGGCGGCGGCTTGTGATTATCCCCTGCATCTGGGCATAACGGAGGCCGGGGGCCTGCGCACCGGCACCGTGAAATCCTCTGTCGGTATGGGGATGCTGCTGATGGATGGCATCGGCGATACGCTGCGGGTATCGCTATCGGCGGAGCCCGTGGAGGAAATCAAGGTCGGCTTTGAAATCCTGAAATCCCTGGGCCTCCGCGCCCGGGGCGTGCAAATTATCTCGTGCCCGTCGTGCGCCCGCCAGCAATTCGATGTCATCAAAACCGTGGCCGCATTGGAAGAACGCATCGCCCACATCACCACCCCCATGACGGTCTCCCTGATCGGCTGCGTCGTCAACGGCCCGGGGGAGGCCATGATGACCGACATCGGCCTAACCGGCGGCGGCAACAATACCCATATGATGTACCTGGGCGGCGAACAAAACCACCGCCTGAAAAATGGGGATATTGTGGAACATTTGGCTGGGCTGATTGAAAAAAGGGCGGCAGCGGTGGAGGGGGGATAAAAAAACACCCCCTTTTGGGGGGCGTTAGGCGCGTAATATACATTAGTCAAGAATTTTATTGATGTTGCTGAAAAGAGGTCCAAACCCAACCAAACCCATTGCCAACCCCTGCTACAAATACCGCTGTCATTTGTGGTTTCCCTTGACTCCCCTGCCTCTTTCCGTAAGTATCTCTCAGTCTATCTTCTTTTTTTAAAAGTGTCTTTATGCTCCGTATAATCACCGCTGTTTTTATCAGCCTTGCCCTGATTGTTTCCTCCTTTGTGATGGCCAAGGGACTGACGGATATGCGTCGGGCGGATCGTTTTATTGTGGTTAAGGGCCTCGCCGAACAACTGGTCCCCGCCGATACGGCCAGCTGGACCCTGTATTTATCCACAGCGGATGATGATTTGGGGGCGGGGGTCAAACGGTTACAGCAGGACCGTGAAACCGTCGTGGCGTTTTTTAAAGAGGCAGGCCTGGAAGAAGCCTCCATTCATTTGGGATCCATTACCCTGACGGATCAGCAGGTGGATACTTACGGCAATGCGTCGCCGGGTTCTCCCCGTTATATTTTACGCACAGATGTTTCTGTCATGACGGGACAGGTGGCCACGCTGGAAAAGTTGGCCCAAAAACAAACCGTGCTGATGGAAAAAGGGGTGCGCATCACCGGCGTGATGGGCCCCAATTATTATGTGAATAACCTCAATGCCATTAAGGGGGATTTGCTGAAAACCGCCGCCCAAAATGGATTGCAGGCCGCCAAAGACTTTGCCGCTGCCACGGGGGCCCGGGTGGGGGCGCTGAAGGATGCTCAGCAGGGGGTCATCAGCATCAGCGGCGCTTCGCTGGGGGATAATGACGTGACTCAGCTGGATAAGCGCGTGCGTGTGGTGTCCACCTTGTCCTTTTATTTGGATTAATAGTTTATGCGTTTGAATCATAGGCCGGCCGATCAGCTGCGTGAGGTCACGTTTGTTCCCCATTTCACCCCTTTTGCCGAAGGATCCTGTTTGATCAAAATGGGCAATACCCATGTTTTGTGTAACGCCAGCGTGGAAGAGCGCACGCCACCCTTTCTGAAAGGCACCGGCAAGGGATGGATTACCGCCGAATATGGCATGCTGCCCCGCGCCACCCATACCCGCACCGAACGGGAAGCTGCCAAGGGCAAAGTTTCCGGACGCACCATGGAAATTCAACGTCTGATCGGGCGGGCCTTGCGGGCTGTATGTGATCTTTCGGTTTTGGGGGAACGTCAAATCCGCATGGACTGCGATGTGATTCAGGCCGATGGGGGCACACGGTGCGCGGCCATTACGGGCAGTTACGTGGCCCTTCACTTTGCCCTGCAGGGGATGGTGGAAAGTAAAAAAATCTCAAAAATGCCGCTTTCTGAGCCCCTGGCGGCCGTATCCTGTGGCTTTTTCCAGGACCAGGCGTTGCTGGATCTGGATTATGCCGAAGACAGCACCGCCCATGCCGATGCCAATTTTGTGATGACGGCCTCGGGAAAACTGATTGAATTACAGTGTACGGCAGAGGCCGCGCCGTTGGATTTAGCGCATTTTGAGGCTCTCTACCGTTTGGCCCGTGAAGGGTTGCCTGTCCTGATTGAAAAACAAAAAGAAGCCCTCAGCATATGCCGCCCAAAACGCTAAATCATTTGGTCATTGCCACACATAATCCTGGCAAATTATTGGAATTTCAAGAGTATTTCACCCCCTATCCCGTGTCCCTGTATGATGCCGGGGCCTTTGGCCTGCCAGAGCCTGAGGAAACAGGAAAGACGTTTATTGATAATGCGCTTTTGAAAGCCCGCGCGGCGGCAACGCGGTGCCCCCATCCCGTGTTATCGGATGATTCTGGATTGTGCGTGCGGGCTTTGCAGGGGGCCCCGGGGATTTTCTCCGCCCGCTGGGGGGGGGAGAAACGTGATTTTTCCGAGGCCATGACACGCGTTTGGGAGACGCTCTCTTCCCAAAAAGCCACGGATTTTCGCGCGTCTTTTGTCTGCGCTTTGGCTATTGTCTTTCCGGATGGTACAGAATCAGTCTTTGAGGGGTCCGTTTCCGGCCGCATCAGCTGGCCCCCCAAGGGTGATAAGGGCTTTGGGTATGACCCCATCTTTATCCCCAACAATCATCTGCAAACCTTTGGGGAAATGGACCCCAGCAAAAAACACTTCATCAGTCACCGCGCAGATGCCATGCGGAAATTGATTGCGGCTTATTGCACTGTTTAGGTGTTTTTTTATAAAAAACAGAGTTGTATTAATCAGACCTTAAACATAACCATCGTCATTGCGAGCGCAGCGAAGCAATCCAGAAATGCCGTCAGCGTAAAGGCTGGATTGCCACGCTTCCTACGGAAGCTCGCAATGACGTTCTGCCTAAGTCAATCCTACTCTATGCAAACAGCCTGTTCTCTTCGCGGAACAATGGCGCCCACCAGGCTGGCGTCGGGCAGCGCTTTGAAGGTAGCCTCTAAGTGGGCGGGGGCCACAATCAGCAAATAACCCAGACCACAGTTAAACGTCTGATGCATATCGTTTTCAGACAAATTCCCCCGGGCCCTGAGCCAGTCAAACACCGCCGGGACCTCCCACGTGCCGTGACGCAGGACGGCAGTGCACTTTTCGGGCACAATGCGGGGAATGTTACCATGAAAGCCCCCGCCTGTGATGTGCACCATGCCGTTGACTGGCGTTGTTTTCAGCAAATCCAAAACGGGTTTTACATACAGTTTGGTGGGGGCAAGGAGAGCCTGACCCAACGACTGATCAGGATCAAACGGGGCGGGATCGTGATAAGAAAGCCCCTCTTTTTGCACAATGGCCCGCACCAATGAAAAACCGTTGGCATGCAATCCCGAGGACGGCAAGCCCACAATCACATCTCCGGGCGCAATGGTTTTGCCAGTGATGATGGCGTCCTTTTCTGCCACCCCCAGGGCAAAACCCGCAATATCCACATCACCTGGGGCATAAAGCCCCGGCATTTCCGCCGTTTCTCCCCCCACTAAGGCACAGCCCACTTCTTGACAGGCCGATGAAATGCCAGAGATGATTTCGGTTAAAATGTCCGCTTCCAACTTTCCCGTGGCCAGATAGTCCAGAAAAAACAGGGGCTCCCCCCCATGCACCAACAGATCATTGACGCACATGGCCACGGCATCAATGCCAATGCCCCGATATTGCCCGACGTCTTTGGCCACCAAAATTTTTGTGCCCACCCCATCGGTGGCGGATAGCAGAACAGGGGCGCGGTACTTCAGCGCGGATAAATCAAAAAAACCGCTAAACCCCCCTAACCCCTCCATGGATCCCAGGCGCGCCGTGGCTTTGGCCAGGGGAGCAATGCGGGAAACAAAGGCATCTCCGGCCTCAACATCCACACCGGCGGCCTTATAGGACATGGTTTGCGTCATGACGATTTATCCCCTATAGTCAATTTGTCTTTTGTTCTTTACCAGATGCGCGGGCCCCATGAAACGTTTTTTTCCGATTCTTTTCCTGATGTTTTTTATGGTTGGGCAACAAGGGGTGTCGGCCGTTGAGCTTATCAGTATCTATAACCTTCCCCTGGATGCCTCAGCCGATAAAGCCACCGACGCCCGCGCCCTGGCCCAAAAACAGGGAACGGTGGAGGCCGTTAAGCAGGCCCTGAAACAAATCGCCACGGATCCCAATGCCGTGACCGCGGAAAGGGTTGCCTCGGCGGGTATCGACAGCCGTTATGTTTATGCGACGGATATTCTTTCGGAAAAGGTCTCTGCCCATCGCTACATCGCCACCGTTACTATGCATCTTTATACGGCCAAAGTCCGGGAACTGGCGAACCGTTTGGGTCTGAATCCCCGGGAAGAAGCCCGCACCACCACCGTCATCATTCCCTTTTGGCAGGATACGTCTGAGGCCTGGCACACAACCTTTCCCGCAGATCAGCAAGCGGCTATCAAAGAGGCCATCACGCAACCAGGCCTGATTATCCCCGCCCCCGGTGATCCGGCTCAGGTGAAATTGCGAACCCTAACCACGCTTCCCTTGGCAAGCCATCCTGTCATCACGGATTTTAAAGCCCGCTATCCCAATGCCCAAATACGCTATGTGGCCTTCCAACCCCAGGATACGGCGCTACATGTCAGTGTTTTTGTTCCGGAATCTGGTGGTATGCGCACTGTTGGCGAATGGGACCAGCCCCTGAATGCGGGGGAAGCCCCCTCCCCAGAAACCTATAAAGCCGGTATGATCCAGGCTCTGGCCCTTTTAAACGACGCCGCCGCCAGTGGTGCGACCGCAGCCAAAACATCGTTGACGCTGAACATTAACATTGCGGATGTTAAGGCGCGTTTTCAGGCGCTTAATACCGTTCGCACGGTGGCCGAGGTTGCGGCTGCCGACGTTCAGGAAATCACCGACAGCGGACTGATTCTCAATGTTCGACTCAGGGGAGACGCCACGGCCCTACAGGATCCCCTGATTGCATCAGGCTATACCCTCAAAGCTCTGGACGAAACAATGTGGGAGGTTGGGCAGGAATAAATCTTCCCTAAAACCCGTACCGCATACCCACGTTAACTTTGTTTTGCTCGCTTTTCAATGATGTATTGTTTCCCACAGCTGTTTTCACATCAACACTGTCTGTGGAAAAGTACCGGTAATCAAGGGTTAGGGTGATGTTTTCAGAAACCTCAAATCCCAGACCCGCAATTCCCTGATAGGCAAAGGCACCGCCAGAATCATCCAAAACATCAGGAATCGCACTAACACCAAAGTCATTATAACTCACGTTGGCATAGCCCAAACCGCCCCCCAGATAGGGAACAAACGCTGTGCCTGTATCAACATCATGAATCAAGTTAGCCATAACATAAAAGTTCGTTATATCCCCTTTGGATCCATTCAGGGTGCTGCCGCCATTGAGCCTGTGCCCATCCACGTCAGCCTTATTGTATCCCACCTCGATTTCGGGGCGGAGTCCCCCTAGGGACCAGACTTTTCCTGTGTCGTAACCATAAGAGCCCGAAAGGCCATACCCCGTATCAAAGGATGTATCAATTTTGGCCCCGGGGGCGTAACTAAAATCGTCATCTTTTTGATCCACAACGGATAAATTAATCGCCCCATAGAACCCTTCATTCAGGGCAAAAGCCTGAGAGGAGATGCCCAAAAAGACAACACCTAAAACAGCTGAGGACAAAAGAGATTTTTTTAAAGACATCGTGGACCTCAAAAATTAAGTAAAGTTTGTAATGACAAGTCAAATAAGTTAAGGCTTTAACTTTATCACAGAATTAGGTTAAAATAAAGTTAAGAATATACTGTGGCACCTTGGGCGTGAGGACGTAATCTCGTTTACAGTCTTAAAGACTTCGCAAGCGAACGGTCTCTCACGCCCGCTTTTAAAAAATAGCGACTCTTTTAAAAGGTGAAAAGAGGATATAAGGAAGGCGAGGCGACGTGTATTCACCATACACGAGCCGATGGCTGACAACGTATCCATCAAAATGAGGAACGCTAAGGCCCCGCCATCATATCATGCCACAGCGTTGCGGGCAGCCCCCCCCCTGTGACGTTCTCCATGGGGGTTCGGTCGTCATTGCCCATCCAGACACCGGTAATCATGGCATCGGTATAGCCAATAAACCAGGCATCGCGTTCGTCCTGGCTGGTGCCTGTCTTTCCGGCGGCCATGCGTCCGGGTAACTGGGCCGCCCGCCCTGTCCCCGCAGGGTCCTGAACCACAGCCTGCAGCAAACTGTCCATGGTTTTAACGGTGTTTTCATCAATCAGGCTTCGGGTTTTCGGGCTGCCCTTGCGCTGGTACAAAACCGCACCGTCCTGATCCACAATTCGTGTAATGCCGTACGGCAAAACCAGATGACCTTGATTGCGAATCACGGCATAGGCGGTGGTCATTTCCATCAGGGTGACTTCACTGCTGCCCAGTGCCGTGCTCAGATCCGCCCGCAGCGGAGACATGATCCCCATGGACTTGGCCCGCGCCAATACCGGACGCACCCCCACCGCCTGCATCAAGCGAATATGGGGAATGTTATAGGATTTGATAAAGGCCTCCCGCAAACTCACCGTTCCATGAAACTGATTCTGAAAATTCTGGGGTTGCCAGGTTTTAATGCTTAGGGGGGTGTCCTCCAGCGGGCTGCTGGGGGTAAAGCCACGGGTTAAGGCCTCCAGCACCACAAAGGTTTTAAAGGCTGATCCGGGTTGTCGTTTGGCCTGGGTCGCATGATTAAA
>JBILRW010000005.1:0-71582 GCA_044372405.1 Alphaproteobacteria bacterium | reverse complement strand
CTCCAAAATTTACCATCTCCAAGCTCCTGTTTCATGACAAAACAAAACCCTAAAGCGGACATTCTTAATTTGCTAAGGAGGACATTATCAAGTTGCTCTTACAAAAAGATGATCCCGCACTTGACGACTGCATTTTTTTCTAAAACCATCTCAGGGTCATTCCATGAAACCCGTTGAAATCCCAGTTTTCAGAAGCGCTGGAGATATAATTTTCAGAGCCATCAAGGTACCCACAAAATCTAGCGTCTTGCCGCTTTCATTGAATGACCCTGCTCGAATCTTTCTTTCTGTGACAAATGTCACATTTGTATTTTTTTATTTCAGCCCCAACCCCCAATAGCCAAAGACCGTCTCCTCCAGGGCCTAATGTGTTGAATGGCTTTTCCTTTATGTCGCCGCTGCAGCAAGGCACTGTCAGCAAGGTCTTGCCCTTTGGGGGGAGCCTGATATAATCCCCTCCTTTTTCCACGAGATTCTTTGTAACAACTATGCGTAAAAATAACTCATCAAAGACACAGCCAAAAGCTAAGCCCAAGTCTAAACCCCAGGCCCTGACCAAGGTGGCCCCCGTGGATGGGATGGCAGCGTCCCCTGGAATCTCAGACAAATCTACCTCTAAAAAAATCGGGGCCGGTGAATTTTTGCGTTTGACCCGCGCAGAAATTGGACGCATTACCTGGCCCACGCGCAAGGAAACCACCATGACCACGATTATGGTTTTTATTATGGTGGCGATTTTGTCTTTGTTCTTTTTTGTTGTGGACCAAATTTTATCTTATGCTATAAAGGCTCTCCTTGGCTGATCGTCATCACGATTCGGCCCTCTTTTTTGTTGTTTAAAACGTGCAGGATACTATGACAACGCCCAAAACCACAACGCCCGCGCCCAAGGGACGGTGGTATGTGATTCAGGTCCACTCGGGCTTTGAAAACAAAGTCGCTGAAGCCATTCGGGAACAGGCCGTCGAGAAGGGATTGGATAGCGAGATTTTTGACGTTGTCGTCCCCGTTGAGGAAGTCCAAGACGTGAAAAAAGGGGCGAAAGTCCACACGGAACGCAAATTTTTCCCCGGCTATGTTTTAATTAACATGATCATGACCGACCCCGCGTGGCATATGATTATGGATAATAAAAGGGTTGTGAGTTTTTTGGGTGGTGGCGCCAAAAGCAAGCCCGTGCCCCTGAGTAAAGCCGAATCGGATCGCTTGCTGGGTCATATTCAGGCTGGGTTTAAAGAAGTGCGCCGAGGTATCGTTTTTGAAATCGGCGAAAATATCCGCATTATTGACGGTCCCTTTGAAAACTTCACCGCCACGGTGGAAGATTTAGAAGAAGCCCGCCAAAAACTAAAAGTTTCCGTGTCCATTTTTGGTCGTAAGACACCAGTGGAGCTGGACTATACTCAAGTTGAGAAAATTTAATATTAGGATGATGAATCATGGCCAAGAAAATTACCGGTTATATTAAGTTGCAAATTCCTGCGGGTAAAGCCAACCCTGCCCCCCCTGTGGGTCCGGCCCTGGGTCAGCGCGGGGTTAACATTATGGAATTTTGTAAGGCGTTTAACGCCGAAACCCAGAAAATTGAGGCAGGCACGCCCACGCCCGTTGTCATTACCGTTTATGCGGACCGCAGCTTTAGCTTTGTCACCAAAACACCACCGGTCAGTTATTTCTTGAAAAAAGAATCCGGTCTGGCCAAGGGTTCCTCCACCACCGGTCGTGGTTTTGTGGGAAAAATCAACCGAAGCCAGATTCTGGCCATTGCGGATAAAAAAATGCAGGATCTGAATGCCCATGATCGGGATGCTGCGGCCCGCATGATTGCTGGATCGGCGGTTTCCATGGGTCTGGAAGTTATTGAAGATTAATCAACAAGGATATTTGTTATGGCAAAAGTAGGAAAACGTATGCGCTCGGCTCTACAGAGCGTAGATACTGCAAAGGTTTACGGCCTGGATGAGGCTTTGCAAGTCCTGAAAGACAACAGCAAAGTCAAATTCGACGAAACGGTTGAGGTCGCCCTGATGCTGGGCGTGGACCCGCGTAAAGCCAACGAAAACATTCGGGGTATGCTCACCCTTCCCCACGGAAAAGGCGGCAAAAAGGCCCGCGTGGCCGTATTCGCCCGGGGTGCCAAAGCCGAAGAAGCCAAAGCCGCGGGTGCCGATATTATTGGCGCGGAAGACTTGGTCGAAACCATCCAGGGCGGGACCATTGATTTTGATGTGTGTATTGCCACACCGGACATGATGGCCATTGTTGGACGTTTGGGTAAAATTTTGGGGACCAAGGGTCTGATGCCCAACCCCAAACTCGGCACCGTGACCATGAACATCACCCAGGCTGTGGCCGATGCCAAAGCCGGTCAGGTGGAATACCGCACGGAAAAAACAGGGATTATTCACGCCCCGTTTGGGAAAGTCAGCTTTGATCTCACCAAACTGCGCGAAAACTTTCAGGCCCTGTATGATGCCGTTCAGCGGGCTAAACCGGCCGATATGAAGGGTACTTACCTTAAAAAAATCACGCTCTCTTCGACCATGGGTGTGGGTTTGACGGTGAAGGTTTAGGGCCTGTTCACAATCCCATGAATTCCCTTTCAGGGAGAGGCTCCAACAATTCAACGGTTTTCCCGTTGCAGGCCCCTCTCCCCAGCCCTCTCCCCGACGGGGAGAGGGGGATTTGCCCTATATAGTCAGTTTCAGAATTAAGGTAACGGTCGGCGAGCGAGCTGAGCAGCGCGGAGCCTACTTAATGTAGGTGAGCACTGCGAAGTGTGGCGCAGCCAGCGTTACCTTAATTATGGAATTGACTACAGGCGCACCACCAAAAACCCCAAGGCAACAGCCATAACAAAAAGAAACATCCCATAAGAAGCCGTTTCTAAAACAATACCTGCCCAGCGCTGCTCTTTTGTTTCCTGGGTCCCCGCAGACACTTGACGTGTCCAGCGCTGGCGGTGCAACCGAAACATGACATGAATTTTGACCATGGCCCCATAGACTTGCCCAAAAAACAGGAGCGCTGGGAAATAGGGATGAAAGGGTCCCCGCACCCACGTGAGGATGCCGGACCAGAGACTGCGCGTGATCAGAACCCATAAAAGGTATAGCGGTATCAAAGCGCTATGGTAAATCAAGGCCAAGAAAAGGGCCCCCACCGGGCCGATCATGGCTGTCCAGGTGGACAGCCGCTGATCCACCAGACACCACCAAACAAAAAAGGGCATGTTTCGGGTCCCCAGGGCAATGGCCCGATCACTATTACGCACCATATTGCCAAACCAGCGCGTCATCAGCAAACGCGCATTGGTAAAAAAATGGGGGGAGACGGGGTCCTCCATCGTATCACAAGAAATATCAGGGATATAAAGCATCGCCAGACCCTGCTTTAAGGTGTAAAACCACGTCGATTTATCATCCCCCGTCACCATGGCCAAACGGCCGTGCCGCCAGTGATTCAGGCTGTCAGCGGCAATGGCCTGTAAAAATCCTTCTTGAAGGGCCACCTCTCCCCGAAACATGGAAAACCGACCCGTTAACACCAAAACACGACGGGAAACACTCATGGACGCCATCAACCAGTGACGTTGGATCATGCGAAGAGAGTACCACGCCTGGATACCGGGATAATTTCCAAGGCATAAGGGCCGATTATCCAGCGTTATCGCCCCTAAATCCGGTTGGCTTTCAAAAAAGCCCACCAGTCGCTCCAGCGTTTTGGGTTGAATCACCGTATCCCCATCCATCAGAATCACACGATCCAAAGGACCGTGGGGTTTCAGGCGCGTGAGTGACTCGGCCATGGCAGCCCGTTTTCCCGTACCGTCCTGTAAGAAAATTTCCCACAACAGGGTATCTTTGCGCTTAGCATAAACGGACAAACGATTATGAATCCAGGTTATTTCTTTAGGGGTTGTAACGGCGGCGATGATAACCACAGATCCAGGATAGTGATAGGCCTCTGCCAGCAAAGACGAAAAAACCCGATCAAAAATAGAGGCTTCCATTTTATAAGAGGGGATAATAATCCCCACAGACGGATAGTGCGCGCGGCTTAAATTTTTCCGATAGCCATCCGCCGCCTGGCGATACAGGGGAAAATGTCCCCGAAGATAAACCAGCGCCCGTACAGCGTGCAAGGCCAGCCAACTATAGCGCCAAATACCCACAAAACCCATGGTGACCAGGGCCGTGTAGGGGATACTCCCCGGACCCGTGGAAACGAAAACAACGCACCAGACCACGATGGCCGTGTACAAAATCAGGGCATAAAGCCACTGTGTGAGGTCTGCATTTTTTTGGGTAGCGGAGAGGTGAAGGGGAAAGGGGCTCACGTCCCTTTCCTATTTTTTGGTTTTGTGTCGCTCGTAAAGGGCCATGGCCTTTACCAAATCCACGCCGCGGGAAACCTGATAGTCATCAGCGGGTTTTTCAGGAACCAGCGATGCATCGGGTTTTCCTTTATCATCGCCCTTTCTTTCTTTGGGCTCGTCAGCTTTTTTGTCTTTTTCGACGGGGGCTTTCTTGTCAGGGGCAACGTCTTCTTTTGTTGGGGTTTGGGCATTTTTAATGGCCCCGATCAAATCGGATTCGCGGTTGGTTTTGTAGTCCAGGGTTTCTAAGCGGCCAACAGGCACAATAATATCGGGCGTAATCCCCGTGGCCTGAATGGACACACCCGAGGGGGTATAATAAAGCGCCGTCGTTAACCGAATGGCGCCATGACCCGGCATAGCAATAATGGACTGCACGGATCCTTTGCCAAAGGATTTTTCGCCAATTAAAATGGCCCGTCCTTGATCCTTCAGGGCCCCCGCAACAATCTCTGAAGCCGAGGCTGATCCCTCGTTAATCAACACAACCAAGGGCTTGCCGTTGGTCAAATCCCCTTTTTTGGCAAAAAAGCGCTGGGTTTCTTTGGGATCGCGTCCGCGGGTGGAAACGATTTCTCCCTCCTCTAAAAAGGCATCCGATACCGAAACCGCCTGATCCAAAGGCCCACCCGGATTGTTCCGCAAATCCAAAATATATCCCAGGACACCAGGATTTTCTTTTTCAATTTTCTCTAGGGCAGCTTTCAGGGCCGTGAAGGTGTTTTCGTTAAACCGGCGCACGCGCACATAACCGACGTTATCAATGACTTCGGATTTAACAGACTGAATTTCAATGACATCGCGGGTCAGGGCAACATCAAAGGGGGCCTGCTCTCCCCGACGAATGGTCAAGGTGATTTTGGTGTTCACAGGGCCGCGCATTTTCTTAACGGCATCATCCAGCGACATGCCCACAACAGGTTTATCGTCAATATGGGTAATCAGATCCCCAGAAAGAAGCCCAGCGCGGGAGGCCGGCGTGTCGTCAATGGGACTCATGACCTTAATCAGACCGTTTTCCATGGTGACTTCAATCCCCAGGCCCCCAAATTCCCCCCGCAATTCCACCTGCATATTTTTAAAGTCTTCGGCATTATGATACGCCGAGTGGGGATCCAAACTGGTCAGCATCCCGTTGATGGCAGCCTCGATCAGGTCTTTTTCGTTGGTGTCTTTGACGTAATCTGTGCGAATGCGCTCTAAAACCTCACCAAAAACATTCAGTTGTTCATAAAACGCTTCATTTTTAGTGGATTGGGGAGCCGCTTGTGTTGTCGCCGCCGGTTTGGGCTGGGCCTCCTGGGCATAGGCCCCCCCCGAAAACCACAAAGACACAGTCAAAAGTGCGGAAAGCATGCGGATCATGGAAAGGTGTCCCAAAAGATTAAAAATCAAGCCTTACAAAGGCGACCCTACTGTATCAAACATTTTGCGTGGGTCAACGACCTTCCCCTTTTGACGCAGCATATAAAAAAGGGTGTCCTTGTCTTTTTCAGGAACCCCCAAAATTTGATTGGTTTTAACCAAATCCCCTTCATGAAACGACGGCTTGGCCAGGCCCGTGATAACACTAATACGCTGCTGATCATGACGAATCATCAAAACATACCCAACATCGGGGACAAAACGCGCAAATAAAACCTCCCCCGCTGCCGGTGCATAAACCGGTTGCAGCGAATCCACAGAGTAAAGAAGCCCCAAACCGTCCCATAAAACAGGGGCTTCTCCCCGAACGGGGGGAAGAAAAAGTCCCGTGTTTTCTGGCGCTCCATCAGCTTTAGAGGGGCGCTTTCCCAGATTTTGGATTAAAATCGCCGCCTCTGGCCCCGAAAGCCAAAGAGAGGCCGACGACGGGGGAGGGGGGGCGCGATGCCACAACCCCAGCGCCACCCAAAACAGTACGCCGAGCAGCAACAAGCAAAAAAATTTAAAAAAAACAGAGGATACTGTCACGATCTTCCCTTTCTAAGGATCGAAGCGATGCGCGTGTACGCATCCTCTAAATCCCCCAAAGCCGTACAATAAGGCGGCATCAAATATAGAGTCCCCCCCAGGGGGCGGAGCAACAGGCCCTCCTTAAGAAATAAACGTTTGAGATGATGGTTTTTTTCTGTGTCATAAGAAACGGGCTCAGGGGTGATATCAAAAGCGGCCAGGCTGCCCAAAACACGGGGACGATGGGCCAGGCCAGCGCTCTGTAAATCGGCAAGGGCTTTTTGGTGAACGCGATTTATGGCGGCAATGTTGTCCAGGGTTTGTTCTTCTTCAAACATCCATAAGGACCGGTTGGCCACAGCGCAGGCGATTGGGTTCGCCGTAAACGAATGCCCATGTATTAAACAGCGATAAAAATCGGCGGATAAAAACGCATCAAAAACAGACTCACTGGCGCAGGTCAGGGACATGGGCATCATCCCGCCGGTTAACCCCTTGGCCAGACAAATAATGTCGGGCGCTTGAGAAAGCTGGTGAAACGCAAACAAGCTGCCCGTGCGACCAAATCCCGTCATGACCTCATCAAAAATCACCAGGGCCCCCGCGTCTTGGCAGAGGCGCACCACCTGATTAACAAAGGCAGCCCGACATACACGCATGCCTGATGCCCCCTGGATCAGGGGCTCCAAAATCATGCCGGCGATCTTGCCAGTTTTTAAATGGTGGCTGAGGGTGGTCAGGCTCTCTTCTTCTTTACGGACAATATCAGGATCATCCCACCAGGTATCGGGATAGGGGATCGTTTGCACAGGAAACAAAAACCTTTGATACGGATCAAAAAAACCACTGCTGCGCCCCACAGACATGGCCCCCACGGTGTCCCCGTGATAACCGCCCTGAAAGGCCAAAAACATTTTTTTTTCAGGATACCCCCGATTACTTTGGGCGTGCAGGGCCATTTTCAGGGCCACCTCCACCGCCGTGGATCCGTTATCGGAAAAAAAGAGTTTCCAGAGCTCCCGCCGCCCCAGGGCCCCCTGAAGCCTTCGCCCCAACGTTACTGCGGGTTCATGGGTTATGCCCGCAAAAATGACTTGATCCAGGCGGGCAGCTTGATCCGCCATGGCCTGAACCAATTTTGGATGGGTATGACCATGGGTAATGACCCACCACGAAGAAATCAGATCCAGGATTTTGCGGCCGGCTTCATCAAAAAGAAACGATCCCCGGGCGGAAACCACGGGCAAAAAAGACGTTTCCGCGTGCCCATGCTGCGTAAACGGGTGCCAGAGATAGCGGGTGTCGTCTTTGGAGAGGGACATGGACCTTGGCTCGAGATTCTGCCAAAGAGTGTACCCCGTTCAGAGAGTGAGGCAAAGATTTAAAAACCATTTTCGCAAGAACATGTCAAGAACATTGCGTTTCGTCTCAACCCCCCCTATAGTACCTGTCGTTTTATCTTTTTATGTTAGGGATTTTTATGTCGTTGACTCTTATGCCTTTACCTTACGCCCTGGATGCCTTGGCCCCTCATTTATCCAAGGAGACTCTGGAAATTCACCACGGGAAACACCACAAAGCCTATGTGGACAAGCTAAACACCCTGGTTCCCGGAACAAAGTACGAAGGCCAATCCTTAGAAGACATCGTTGAAACATCCTTTGGTGCCGGGGATCACGTTGTTTTTAACAACGCCGCCCAGGTTTTCAATCATGATTTTTTCTGGAACAGCCTAAAACCTGGGGGCGGCGGAGAGCCTACCGGAACCCTGCGCGCTGCCCTGGATGAAAAATTTGGCAGCTTTGATGCGTTTAAGGCGGCCTTTAAAGAAGCGGCCCTGGCCCAGTTCGGCAGTGGTTGGGTGTGGCTGTGTCATAACTTTGATGGACTGGCCATCACCAAAACATCCAATGCAGAAACGCCGCTGTTGGTTGGGTCGCGCTTGTTACTCACCTGTGATGTCTGGGAACATGCGTATTATGTGGATTACCGCAACCGTCGGGCCGATTTTGTGGATGTTTTCTTGAACAACTTGGTGAACTGGGATTTTGCCCAGGCCAATTATGATGCCGCTGTTGCCTACTTTAAAGACATTGTGGAAAAACAAAAAAGCCTGGAAAATCATCTTGACGAGGAAGCGGCGTAGGTTCTTTCCTCCTCTTTCGGGCCTGTAGTTCAGCGGTTAGAACGCGCCGCTCATAACGGCGTTGTCGGGGGTTCGAATCCCTCCGGGCCCACCATGTTGTTTTTTGGAATGCACGCATGCCTGAAAAATCCCTTTGTCAGCGTTTTCAGGATCTTTGTGCCTCAGAATCTCAGGATATCTTGGCTTATGAGGCTTTTTTAAAAGACACCCAAAACGCGCCTCTGGCAACACAGTCCTGTTTTTTGGATGTAATGCTGCGGTATGCTTTGCCGTGCCCCTCTTTTCCTCATGCCATCGATGTCTGCGGCACAGGGGGCAGTGGACTGCATAAGCGGAATATTTCCACGGCTGTGGCCTTTGTCCTTGCGTCCCTGGGCGTTTCTGTCAGTAAACATGGCAACCGCAGTGCCACATCAAAATCGGGATCGGCGGACGTTTGGGATTGCCTGGGGCTGTTCTTTCCCCAGGATGTAGCGTCGTTAGCAGCATCTTACGAAAAGTATGGCCTGGCGTTTGTTTTCGCCCCTATGGTTCATCCGGCCCTGAAACACCTGGGACAGGCCCGAAAAGCCCTGGGTGTCCCCACCGTTTTTAACCGTTTGGGCCCACTGTCCAATCCCACGCGGCCCGGGTATCAACTGCTGGGGGTGGCCAGGGCGGATTGGTTGCCGGAAACGGCGGCCCTGTTGCAAAAACGGGGGACACGGCGGGCCTGGGTGGTGCACGGTCATGATGGATCCGACGATATCGCCCTGCATCATGCAACGGACATTATTGACATTTCAGAGATGGGGATCCTCAAGCGCACACTGAATCCCCAAAATTTCCCCTTTACCCCTGCCGACCCATCAGGGTTGCGGGGGGGATCCCCCGAGGACAATGCCCAGGCCCTATTGTCTGTGTTGCGGGCTGAGGCTATGGATCAGGCCTATAGCCAAAGCGTTACCGTTAATGCCGCCGCGGCGCTGATGATTGTGGGGCGGGTTTCGACCTTAACGGAGGGGTGTCACTTAGTTTGGCAAGCCCTGAAAGAAGGCAAGCCTTACGCCCTTTATACGGCCATGCGGGATCAGGGGATGCCCAGAGAGGCGGGATCTTGATTCAGGCAACCCTGGTACCCTTTAAAAAAAAGTCTTCCCGCCCTTGACATTCCAGGGTCAGATACCTACCTAAAGGTTTAGCGGTGGAAACCCCACTGGAATTTCCGTAAACCACAATGTATGATAGAGGTTGTTTTATGAACTTTCGCCCCTTACACGACCGCATTTTGGTGCGTCGTCTGGAACAAGACGAAAAAACGGCAGGCGGGATCATTATTCCCGATACTGCCAAAGAAAAACCCATTCAGGGTGAAATTGTTGCCGCCGGCCCAGGCGCCCGCAATGACAAGGGCGAAATCGCGGCGCTGGACGTCAAAGTCGGCGATGTGATCCTGTTTGGAAAATGGTCAGGAACTGAGGTCAAAATCGACGGTCAAGAGTACCTGATTATGAAAGAATCCGATGCTTTGGGTGTTCTCACCGGTGCCTCGGCCAAGAAAAAAGCTGCTTAATTTATTATTATTTAAAGGAAGAAAACCATGACTGCAAAACTGATTCGTTTCGGCAGCGATGCCCGTGATGAAATGATCAAAGGTGTGATCAAACTCGCGGACGCTGTCTCTGTCACGCTGGGACCCAAAGGTCGTAACGTGGTGATTAAAAAATCTTTCGGCGCGCCCCAAATCACCAAGGACGGTGTGACGGTGGCCAAAAGTATCGAACTGGCGGAGCCTTTCCAAGACATGGGCGCCCAGTTGATCCGTGAAGTTGCCAGCAAAACCAATGATCTGGCCGGCGATGGAACAACAACGGCGACTGTTTTGGCCCGCGCCATTATTGTTGAGGGCAACAAAGCGGTCGCCGCTGGCATGAACCCCATGGATCTGAAACGCGGGATTGACTTGGCTGTCAGCAAAATTGTTGAATTTTTGCAAAAACAGTCCAAAGCGATCTCGTCGTCCGAAGAAATTTCTCAGGTGGGTACCATTTCCGCCAACGGAGAAAAAGAAATCGGCGAAATGATTGCCAGTGCCATGAAAAAAGTGGGCAATGAAGGCGTTATTACGGTTGAAGAAGCCAAAAGTTTGGCCTCAGAACTCGACGTTGTTGAGGGTATGCAGTTTGACCGTGGGTACCTGTCCCCTTACTTTGTCACAAACTCTGAGAAAATGGTGGCCGAGCTGGACAACCCGTTCATTTTGCTGCACGACAAGAAACTCAGCGGCTTGCAGTCTTTGCTGCCCGTTTTAGAGGGCGTCGTTCAAAGTGGCCGTCCGCTGCTGATCATTGCCGAAGATGTTGAGGGTGAAGCCCTGGCAACTTTGGTTGTGAACAAACTGCGCGGTGGTCTGAAAGTGGCCGCTGTGAAAGCCCCTGGTTTTGGTGACCGCCGGAAAGCTATGCTGGAAGACATTGCCATTTTGACCGGTGGTGAAGTCATTTCCGAGGACATCGGGATTAAATTGGAAAACGTGACCCTGAATATGCTGGGGACCGCCAAAAAAATCCGCATCACCAAGGATGACACCACGATCATCAACGGAAACGGCAAAAAAGGCGACATCGATGCCCGCTGCGCCCAAATCCGCGCCCAGATCGAGGACACCTCTTCTGATTACGACAAAGAAAAACTGCAAGAACGTCTGGCCAAATTGTCCGGCGGTGTTGCGGTGATCCGCGTCGGTGGGGCCACCGAAACCGAAGTGAAAGAACGCCGTGACCGCGTGGACGATGCGCTGCACGCCACCCGCGCTGCCGTTCAAGAGGGTATCGTTGCCGGCGGAGGCCGCGCGCTGTTGTTCGCAACAACCGTTCTGGCCAACCTGAAGGGTGATAATGCCGATCAAACCACGGGTATCGACATCATTCGTCGCGCCGTTCAGTCCCCCATTCGTAAAATCGTTGAAAACGCAGGATACGATGGCGCTGTTGTGGCGGGCAAATTGCTGGAAAGCAAGGACGCCAACCACGGCTTTAACGCCCAAACCGGTGAATACGTGGACATGATCAAGGCCGGTATTATCGACCCCACAAAGGTCGTGCGGACCGCGCTGCAAGATGCGGCCTCGGTTGCGTCTCTGCTGATCACCACCGAAGCCATGGTGGCCGATAAGCCAGAACCCAAAAACGACAACACCCCTGGCGCCGGCGGCATGGGTGACATGATGGGCGGCATGGGGGGATTCTAGGGGATCCTTTCAGATTGTTCTGAAAAAAAGCCCGCCCCTTTGGAAACAGGGGGCGGGTTTTTTATTTGTAAGAGAGCTCACCTCATAACCGTGCCATCCCCGCGAAAGCGGGGAATTTTCCGTAAAAGTCTCATCAAGGGGAACACAAATTTGTCATCTTTTCTATGAGGGCATCTTTAAGCACATCCATGAACTCGAATGTTTTTTCATGCCATGGTTCGCAGTCTGTCAAGGCGTCTACATAGGACTCCTCGCCATGGGCTATTGCATGTCTCTTTTTGGAAAGATTTTTACAAAAAAACTTAAAATCAGAATGCCTTAAGTTTGTTTTTAAGACCCAATCAAAAAAGAATCGAATCGTTTTTTCATCAAAGCTAAAGTTATTAAGTTTGGCATCTTCTTTTAAATTAAGGTTGGAATCTTTCACTAAAATATCTTGGAATATGCGCTCTCTCGTAACGCCATCCGAAGGAATAAAATTCTTATTCTTTGCGTCAATAATTTTTTGGTTACCATACAAAATATACCAAACAGGGTATAAATCGTATTCTATCCCCCGTTCTTTTATGATTGAGAGGTAGTGAAATGTGGCTTGTTTTAAAAATTGCTCACAGTGAGCAAACATAAAAACAACCCATGCTCTACATAAGTATGGTTTTTCATTGTTAGACGCTAAACTAGCCAGTTGCTTTGCCGTTTCCAGCTCTCTCTTCCGCCCAGAAGATTCTTCATCAAGTCGCCTTTGTAATTCAAGAATGGCATTTTCCATAAGAATGACCATCTCAAGCCTTAAAGTAATTTTTACCTAATTCTAAAAGTTTTGGTATTCTAAAGGCAGCGTTTTTACCAGCTCCCGAGGCAATTTTATAATCCCTTTCTTCTGCTACACTATTTATTTTCAATAAAAGATTTTCATCGGCTGGCAAATTATCAATGTTCAAGGCCATGCCCAGTGTAACAGTTTCGAAAAAGGAAATAGAGAATTTCCCAGAGCCTGCTCCTTTTTTATATTTCAGGATGCCTTCGCCCCCAACATCAAATAATTTTTTAAATGTTTTCTCAAAAGCTATTTGATATTTCTCAAATTCAAAATTTGCATCTTTTTTAGAAATTTCTCGTAGAAATTTCGTCAAAAATACATCCAAACTACCAATTCGTTTTAATGCTTTTGATAACTTTTCAGAGTCATATTCTAACAAAGCGATAAATCTAAGGACCAATTCCATATCATAGCGTGTTTCTATATCCTTTTCTGATAAGCATGTTGTTTTCTTGAAGTTTTCATTTTGAGATAACCACTCAAGCCAATTCAACATGTCTGGATTATCTGATGCAAGAATGGCATTGCGCAATTCTTGGCCAGAAATTTGACTACCGCCACTATTTAATCTTTGGAAAAGTTCAAATCTAGCATCTTGATTTGTCTCACGAAGCAAAATAACCAATTGAATTTTCGTTCTCTTAAAGTCTAATTGAACCCGGCTAGGTAAGTCGCCCCAGCCTTTCGATTCAAAAGTAGGCAGATAAAATAATCCCTCATCCAATATTGAAAAACGCTTGTAGTGTGGATTGGATGTATAATCCTGATTAAGGGCACCCATAAAATCTAATATTGTTGACAGTCTTTGCATTCCATCAACAACTTCCCATTTTCCTTCTTCATCTTGTGCCATAAAAAATGAAGGCAGGGGCAATCCTATTAAAATAGACTCTATCAATTTTGATTTTTGCTCGGAACTCCAACGAAAATAGCGCTGATATTGGGGACGAAGGATAATTTCTCCCCTTTCATACATACTCTGAATCTCCCCAATAGCAATTGGATAGCCATCTGTTTTTACTGATTTTTTTGCATTATCTAAAGTATTGGTAAGTTCATCTGACATAGAGCCAATTCCCTGCATGAGTATAAGTCTGTTTGAGGGTATCCTAACGCTTTTTAGTGAAAAAATACAATTAAAATCCCCACACCCACCCCCCTTACAAGACACCCACATTTCACTCTTGAAGCAAAAGAGCCACCCCTGTGGTACAGTCGTTTGAGGGGTTTGTATTAAAGAAGTTGCAGGCAGCATTGATTTTTTCAAACAGCAGGCCAAGCACTACGATACGTCTTACCAGGCCATGATCCGAAACCTAATGGATGCCTATGTCTCGGGGCAACAAAACCCGCAACATTCCAAGCCTTTGTAATCTTTGGTTGGGGTGAGTTTTAACGGTCCACCTCAGGGGACCGCCTCCCCCACACAGGTGGCCCGGCACCAGGCCAGATTCTGCGTCTTTTTATCCTTAACATTCAAGGGGGCATCTAGGTGCATCCGGTAAACCTCCAGCCCCTCCAGCACGCGCTGGACATAGTTTCGGGTTTCGCGGTAGGGGATATTTTCAATCCAATCCAGCATATGGGTGGGGCTTTGATACCGGGGATCTCCGTTATCCCGAATCCAGCGGCGCACGGCGCCACCGCCGGCGTTATAGGCCGCAATGGCCATGGGATAGGCCCCGTCGAAATCCTCCAGCAAAGTTTCCAAATGCGCACTGCCCAGCATGACATTATAATAGGGATCCTGGGTCAGGGCGGCTTGGTTATATTTAACGCCCAATTGTTTGGCCGTCATTTTGGCCGTTCCCGGCATTAACTGCATTAACCCCATGGCCCCCACGGGACTGCGGGCATCCACCTGAAACACACTTTCCTGGCGGGTAATGGCCAGGGCCAGGGGCTTTTCCGTGGATAAATTTTTCATATAGGAAAACTGGCTGGGGAATTCAAATTTAACCAAGGATTGCCCATCGTTTTTGGCCTTTTTCGCCAGGGATACCGATAAATTCATCCGCCCCAGCCGCACCAGATGATCCAGCAGGGCCACGCGCAACCCCACATCATCAAAGGTTTCAAAGGTATGCCGCGCAAAGGGCATCATGCGTTTGTCTTCCCCCAAATCATCCAGGGCATCCAAAATTGCCATAAATTTTTGAAACTGCGGCGGCGCAGCACTTAAGGAAGCCGCCTCGGGCGGTTCGGGCAAAACCCCTTTGCGCCCCAGTTTGCTCAGCGCCAGTTGCCCATAAAAGGTTGTGGGGTGAGTGGCGGCTTCCTCAAGGTATTGTTGTTGTTTTTCAACATTATTAAGGGAAGCATAGGCCTCCGCCAGCCAATACGCCCCCCGGGCCTGGCTGATGGGATTTTCCACGGCATCATGCAGCCGCTGAAAATGAATCAGCGATTGCTCTGCCCAACCCAGTTTTTTCAGGGCAATAAACCCCGCCAAAAATTCCGCCTCAGCCAGGCTTTCCCCGTCGTTTTGGTGGTTATTGGCGGCAAGGGCATAGGCTTTTTTGTCCTCGCCATCCCTTAAGAAACGCCGCACGACGATGGATTGATGTTTCCAGACCTTATCGGGCTCCAAAACCGTAGCATCCGGCGAAATACGCCCAAAAAAACGGGCCATGTCCTCATCCCGTTTGGCATCATAGGCATAAACGGCGGCATCATACAGAAATCCAGAATCTTCGCGGTAAAATCCGGATACGGCGGAGGCTGCTTCACCGGCGCGGCGGGATTTTGTTTTCAGGGCCTTGCGGGCCTCAATCATCGCCCAGGCCTCCGGCGATAAATACGAACGCATGGCGGGCAATTGGTCGTATTTTTTATCCCACACCAATTGACTGGCCCGGATCAGGTGATCATCATCCCGCAAAAAATTTCCGTAACGGGCGATGAAATCATCAGCCTCAGTTTCAGAAAAATCCCCCGTGCGCCAGAGGAAAACCGCGTAGGCCTTGATAAAATGACGGGGAACACTGGCATCCTGATCCATCATGCTGAGATAATGAACCCGCCCCCCATTGGTTTGCGGCGGGAACTTTGACAGCCAGGTTGCCAGCGCAGGGCCGTCCTGGCGACCCAAAATGTCCGATTCCCCTTTGGCTTGGAACGCGGCCTCCTGGGGCCAGTTGGGATGGGTACTCAGGAAAGCGGCAATGTCTTCGGCGGAGGCCTTCGGGTCCGATTTTAACCGAAACCAGGTTATGGCATCCCGCAACACCGGATTTTGGGCCCGCCGCGCCCAGCTTTCCGCATCATCCCACCGTCCCCGATCCAGGGCATCAAAGGCCGCCGCATAGGCCTGACGGTCCGATGCAGACAAAGAAGCCGCAGCGGCAGAAAGGCTGAACCCCCACGCCAAAAACAAAAAAAACAAAACGCGCATAAAAAAACTCTGTAGGAGAGAGGCCATCTTTACCCTATACTGTCTAAAATACTGTTTAACCCTAGCAGACATACCGTGACGATAAAATCCTTTTCCGGCTCCATGGTGGCCCTTTTAACACCCATGACAGCGCAAGGCACTTTGGACCTTAGCGCGTTTTCAACGCTTGTTGAACACCAAATTGCCGGTGGCACCACGGGCCTGATTCCCTGTGGCACCACGGGGGAATCGGCCACCTTGACCATGGACGAGCATTTAAGTGTTGTAAAACAATGCATAACGGTGGCGGGCGGGCGTTGTCCCGTCATGGCTGGCACAGGGTCCAATAACACGTGGGAGGCCATGGAACTGACTCAGGCGGCAGAAGATTTGGGGGCCGATGCGGCTTTACTCATTACCCCCTATTATAACAAACCCACCAAGACGGGCTTGTTGTGCCATTTTGCTGCCATTCATGATGCCACATCCTTGCCGTTATTTTTGTATGACGTTCCGGGCCGCACGGCGTTGGCTCTGCCGGATGATGTGATTTTGGAACTTGCGGCGTTGCCCAGAATCGTGGGGATTAAAGACGCCACCGGCGATATGGGGCGTATTTTGCGCCTGAGGGCCCGGGGCCTGCCGGAAGATTTTCTGTTTTTATCCGGCGATGATGCCTCCGCCCTGGCGTTTTATGCCATGGGGGCGGTGGGGTCCATTTCCGTCACCGCCAACCTGGCCCCGAAAATGTGCGCTGAGGTTTACAATCTGGCCATGCGGGGACACTGGGATCAGGCCCGCGCCATTCAGCAAAAACTGATGCCGCTGCATGATGCGTTGTTTTATGAAACCAGCCCGGGGCCGGTGAAGTATGGGGCGTCACGTTTGGGGCTGTGTCAAAACGCACTGCGCTTGCCCCTGGTGCCCATCACAGCAACCACAGAAGACCACATCCATCGGGCCATGACGGGACTGTCTTAATGGCCAAGGCAAAAAGCTCCCCGTTTTCCCCGGTCCGTATCACAAACCGGAAGGCCCGCCATGATTATATCCTGGGGGACACGTGGGAGGCCGGCCTGCAACTGATGGGCACCGAAGTGAAATCGCTGCGCATGGGGCGGGGCCAGCTGAAAGATGCTTACGTTATTGAAAAAGAAGGCAATCTGTACGCCATGGGCATGCACATTGCGCCCTATCCCTTTGCCCGGCAAGGCAATCATGCGGAGGAACGCCCGCGTCTGTTATTGCTGCACAAACGGGAAATCAACAAAATCATGGGCGCCATTGCCCGCGATCAAATGACCGCGGTGGTGCTGGAGGTCTACAGCAACGACAAGGGGCTGATTAAGGCCAAAATCGCCACCGCCCAGGGCAAAAAGAAACATGATAAACGGGAAACCGAAAAAGAACGATCTTGGCAACGGGATAAACAGCGGATACTGAAGGGGGATTCGTGATCCCCTTCTCCTACAGCACAAACCGACTCAAATCCGTATTTTTCGCCAGCGAGGCCAGCCGTTCATTCACATAAGGAACATCCAGGTTAACGGTTGTTCCCGCATGATCTGTGGCATTATAGCTAATGTCATCCGTTAACCGCTCCAGCAGCGTGTGCAAACGGCGGGCGCCGATGTTTTCGACGGAGGCATTGATTTCCGTGGCCAATTCCGCCAGGCGTTCAATGGATTCATCGGTAAAGGCCAAATCGACGTTTTCGGTTTTAAGTAACGCGATGTATTGTTTGATTAAACTACATTCAGGTTCTGTTAAAATACGGCAGAAATCCTGACGGGTCAGGGGTTGCAGCTCAACCCGAATGGGCAAACGGCCCTGTAATTCCGGCAACAAATCCGATGGTTTCGCCAAATGAAACGCACCGGAGGCAATAAACAAAATATGGTCCGTTTTGACCTGGCCGTGTTTGGTGGACACCACGGTGCCCTCGATGAGGGGGAGCAGATCCCGCTGTACGCCTTCCCGACTGACATCGCCGCCGCGCATTTCGGATCGGGCGCAGATTTTGTCCACCTCATCCAAAAACACAATGCCGTTTTGTTCCACCCACTCAATGGCCGTTTTGACGATGTCATCATCATCCATCAGATCATCGCAGGCCTCAGCAATCAGGTAGTCATAGGAATCCCGCACCGTGGTTTTTTTCTTTTTGGTCTGGGCGCCAAAGGATTTTCCCAAAATATCCCCCAAATTCATCATGCCCATTTGCGCGCCCGGCATGCCGGGAATGTCAAAGGTTTTCATGCCGGCGGGGGTTTCTTTCACGTCAATTTCAATTTCCCGCTCGTCCAGTTTGCCCTGATGCAGCATGGCGCGGAATTTATCGCGGGTATCCTGGCTGGCGGCATCGCCCACCAGGGCATCCAGAACACGTTCTTCCGCTTCCGCTTCGGCCTTGGAAAGGATTTCTGTTTTTTTGATCTGGCGGACCAGGGCAATGGCGATTTCCACCAGGTCACGAATGATTTGTTCCACATCGCGGCCGACATAGCCCACCTCGGTAAATTTGGTGGCCTCGACCTTAATAAACGGCGCATTGACCAATTTGGCCAAACGGCGGGCAATTTCCGTTTTTCCCACGCCGGTGGGCCCGATCATCAGGATATTTTTGGGCAGGACCTCGGATTTTAACGGCTCGTCCAGTTGCTTGCGGCGCCAGCGATTGCGCAGGGCATTGGCCACCGCACGTTTGGCATCGTTTTGGCCCACGATATAGCGGTCCAGTTCAGCCACAATGGCTTTGGGGGTTAAATCAGCGTCAGTTGTCATGGGGCACTCAGGGTTTCCAGGGTCACAGTATCGTTGGTGTAAACACAAATGCCCGCGGCGATGTGCATGGCTTTTTCCGCGATGGCTTTGGCATCCAAATCCTGATCATACAGCGCCAAGGCCGCCGCCAGGGCGTAATTGCCCCCCGATCCAATGGCCATGACATTTTCCTGGGGCTCTAGGACATCGCCCGTGCCGGATAACAGGAGCATTGTTTCTTTATCCGCCACCAGCATCATGGCCTCTAGCCGACGTAAATAGCGGTCTGTGCGCCAGTCCTTGGCCAGCTCAACACACGCCCGCATCAGTTGTCCGGAGTGTTTATCCAGCTTGCCCTCTAAACGCTCAAACAACGTAAAGGCATCGGCGGTGGATCCCGCAAACCCCACAATCACCTTGCCATCGGCCAGCAAGCGCACCTTTTTGGCATTGTTTTTAATAATGGTTTGCCCCAGGGATACCTGACCATCGGCGGCGATGACGATATTTTTTCCCTTACGAACGGCAACAACGGTGGTCATGGTGCGTATCCTTTTCTTTCATATAGGCAGGCACGGGGGAAAAAACAAGGGGGCGATGGAGGCTCTCTCTTATGCTTTATCCCTCGGCAATCCCATAGTCACAAATTCCTCCGCGCTGCTGGGGTGAATGGCCAGGGTGGCGTCAAATTGGGCCTTGGTGGCGCCGCACGTTAAGGCAACGCCAAATCCCTGAACAATTTCAGGCGCATCCGGACCCACCATCACGCACCCCAAAACCCGGTCCGTGGCCCGATCCACCAGCAGCTTCATAAAGGTTTTTTCGGTCGTTCGCGTCATGCTATACTTCATCGGGCGAAAGGTTGCGGCATAAACATCAATGTCGTAGCCGGCCTGACGCGCGGCCTCTTCCGATAATCCGGCGGCAGCCAGGGAAGGATCCGTAAAAACAGCCACAGGCAACGCCGTACGATCCAGCGGGGCCGGGCTTAGGCCCGATAGGAGGTCCGCCAGCTTTCGACCCTGGGCAATGGCAAAGGGGGTCAAATTGATATCATTCACCACATCCCCCACCGCAAAAAGTGAGGGCACAGAAGTGCGGTTTTCCCCATCCACCACAATCCCGCCGTGTTTTGGATGAAGCGCAACGCCCACAGATTCCAGCCCCAATCCATCCGTTAAAGGCCGACGTCCCACGGCATTGAGGGTACAGGTTACGGATAACACCTGATCGCTGAGGTGAACCTTTTGGCCCTGATCCGTAATTTTGTGAACAGTGGCGGAAGGATAAACCCGAATACCCCGCTCTTTCAGGCAAGAGAGCAGAACATGAGCGGCCTCCCGATCAAACCCGGGCAAAATAAAATCGTATTTCAAAATCAAATGAACCTGAACGCCCAGGTTGCTGAGAATTGACGCCATTTCCACCGCAATGAACCCACCCCCGATGATGGCAATAGACGTGGGCAGGGCGTCAAATTCCAGGATATGATCTGAGGTTAAAGCATGCTCTCCCCCAGGTACGGGCAGGGGTTTGGGCGTCGATCCCGTGGCCAGCAAGATGTGGCGAGCGGTGAGGGTTTGGGTTCCTTCGGGTCCCGTCACCAAAACTTCCGTTGGACTTTTCAGGGTGCCGTGGCCGTTAAAAACCACCACGCCGCTGGTTTTTAAGAGGTTTTGATAGATGCCCTCCAGCCGGTCCAGCTCGCGCCGTTTTTTTTCGATAAAGGTGGGCCAGTGCAGGGGAGCCGCCGCAACATCCCACCCATAATCCTGGGCCCGGGCCAAATCTTCCGGTATATGCGCGGCGTACCAGAATAGTTTTTTGGGGACACACCCCCGCATGACACAGGTTCCGCCCACGCGCTGGGATTCGATCAGGGCGACCTTTTTCCCCCGGGCCCCGAAACGACGGGCACAGGCGACGCCGCCGGATCCGCCGCCGATAACGATTAAATCGAGTAAATCAGTCATTTTTGGGCTCCCCCTTTAGCCGCCGCAGGGCCCATTTTAAATCGCGGTGTAACGTTTCAAACGGCAATGTTAAACACGCCGTCCGAGCAATCAAAACATAACACGCCGGCGACTGATCCGCCAGGACCAGACGGGCCAAATGCCGCATCCGCCGTTTGGCGAAATTGCGTTGCACCGCCCCCCCGACTCTGCGGGAGGCCGTATAGCCCACCACAACACCCCCCTCATCCTTGGGGGCATACTGAACAATCAGGCCCGTGGTGACAAAGGACTGGGCGTTTTTTTGCATATCCACAAAGTTGGGCCGCTTGGTTAGGGTTTTCACCGCGCCCCTCCGGCCCGCCAAACGGTTTCGATGACGGCATCGGGAATGGCTTTTTTGTGGATAAAGGATTCGCCGATGCTCTTTAGCAAAATAAACGTGATCACATCGTCTTTTTTCTTTTTATCAAACGTCATCGCCTCGATTAAAGCGGATAGTGAAAACGTTTCCATGGGAACCGACAGATGCAGGGCTAAAATATGCTGGTGAATGCGCCCCTTATCCGTATCCGATAAAAAACCCAAACGGTGGGACAAATCCGCCGCCAGGGAAAGCCCCTGCAGCACCGCATGACCATGCAGGACCGAAAACCCACTGACTTGTTCGATGGCATGGCCAAAGGTATGCCCCAGATTAAGAAGTGCCCGATTTCCCTGTTCCTTTTCATCGTTCCCCACAATGGTGGCCTTCATCTGGGCGCTGATGTGCAGGGCGTGGGCCAGGACTTCGGGTTGTTTTTGTAGCAGATTTTGGCTGTTTTTTTCTAAAAAATCAAAAAAATCAGCACTGCCCAAAAGGGCGTATTTGAGAATTTCCCCATACCCCGCCAGCATTTGATCCTGGGGCAACGTGGCCAGCACGTCCATATCCATAATGACACCGCTGGGCTGGTAAAATGTCCCCACCAGATTTTTGCCCTGATCCGTATTGATGGCCGTTTTCCCCCCAATGGCACTGTCCACCTGGGATAATAACGTCGTTGGGATATGCACAATAGGAATACCCCGCAGGGTAATGCTGGCGGCAAAACCGGACAAATCCCCCACAACGCCCCCGCCCAGGGCCACCACCAGGGTACCCCGATCCACCCCTTGATTTAAAAAGAACGCAGTAAGGGCCCGAAGCTGATCCCAGGATTTGCTGCCTTCCCCATGGGGCAAAATAAACGCCTGCGCCCCGGGCAATCCGGCGGCCAAGGCCGAGCCATACAGCGGATACACAACATCATCGCTGACAATGACAAAACGGGGGGCTTTCAGGGACAAAAGATCCATAGCATGACCCAGCAACCCCCGCCCAATGATCAAGGGATAGGCACGGTCCGGCAACGGCACGCTTAAACGATGGAGGATTTCGGGCATAAAAAGATTTTTTTAAACCATATACCGCAATGTACCCCATTCACAAACGATGAAAAGCCCTTTATCGTCGTTAAGAACAAAGTTCTGGAAAAAGATATGATCATCGCCTGCCCGGAATGTGCCTCGCGCTTTGCTGTTCAGCAGGAAAGCCTGGGCGTTGCCGGCCGATTCGTTCGCTGCGCCCGATGTTTGCATATCTGGTTTCAAATGCCTGGCGATGAAACCCAGCCCACCTTCGACACAAATCCAGCCAAAAACCCCGTATCGGGAAAACTTCCCTCCCTTTCTGTGGATTTTAAACCCAAAAATCGTTTGTGGACAACGGCCCTGACGCTGAGCTTCATGAGCATGGCCGTTTTACTCGCCCTGGTTATGAAAAAAGACTGGATCAGCGAGACCTTCCCTCAGACCACGCCGTATTATCAGGTGATTTTGTAGGGGGGCAATCGGAGGACGGAAGGCCGAAGACGGAGGACGGAGAAAAAACGGTGATCCGTCTTCTGTCTTCAGTCCTCCGTCCTCTATCTGTCACCCCAACACAATAAACTGGACCGTCTCGGCAATGTTTGTGGCACGGTCCCCCACGCGCTCAAAATTTTTGGCAATGAAAATCAAATGGGTACATAGCTTAATGTCATCGGGGTGGGTTTGCATGTATGACATGATTTCGGTCAGGAGAGCATTATAGGCCTCATCCAAAACATCATCCATGGATTCAACCTTTTTGGCCAGGTCGATATCTTGGGTTTCATAGGCCAGCAGGGCGTCGTGCAAAATGGGCTCGGCTAACCGTGCCATGGCCAGAACGGCCTGGGTGGGCCCCAATTCATCACCGGCATTAATTTTGCTGGCACGTTTGGCGATGTTGGCGGCATAATCCCCCATGCGCTCTAAATCCCGGGCAATTTTCAGGGTCCCAATGACCAAACGCAAATCCGACGCCATGGGCTGCCGCAATGCCAGCATTTTCAGGCCCTGTTGATTAATGGAACTTTCCAGCGCGTTGACCTCCAAATCCCGTTTGGATGTTTCCGTGGCAATATCATTATTGCGGGCCTGCAGGGCTTCCGCGGCCTGGCGCAATTGTTCCTCAACAAGTTTTCCCATGCTTGCGCAATCCCCTGTCATCTGGGAAAGGGCTTGGTCATAGGACTTAACGGTATGGCTTTCGTACGCTGTCACGGTTGTATCCTTGTCTGCAAGGTTATTGTTTTCAAGCCCCAAAACGGTACAAAGACAGGATCAGGGCTTACAATACAACCTTATCACGAAAATTTTAAGAAACCAAAACTTTCTCTGATGGGGCCCATGGTGGCCTCGGCTTTCTCCTGACCAACGGCCGCATGACGCGCCAATAACGCGGTCAGGGCCCCGGGATCCGCCAGTCGTTCCCTAATCCCCTGGCGAATGGGAGCGATATGGGCAATCAAGGCAGCGGCTAAATCGTCTTTCAACACCGAAAACGTCTGCCCCGCGTAGGTGCCCAAGGTATCAGACAGCGTGCGATTTTCCAAAACCGACAAAATGGTCAGCAGATTTTTGGCCTCGGGCCGGTGGGCCAGTCCCTCAATATCACTGGGCAAAGCATCGCTGTCTGTTTTGGCGCGGCGGATTTTCTGGGCAATACCATCATCGTCATCGGTTAAATGAATGCGGCTGGCATCCGACGGGTCCGACTTGCTCATTTTTTTTGTGCCGTCGCGTAAGCTCATAATGCGCGGGGCGACTTTGGACACCATGGGTTCCGGGATCACGAGCAAATCCTTATCATAAGCCCGGTTGACGGCGGCGGCGATATCGCGGGCCAACTCCAAATGCTGTTTTTGGTCCTCCCCCACGGGAACATGGGTGGCGCCAAACAGGACAATATCGGCGGCCATCAAAACGGGATAAGCATACAGGCCCAAAACGGCTTGGTCTTTGTTTTTTCCGGATTTATCCTTGAACTGTGTCATGCGGTTCAGCCAGCCCATGGGGGTATGACAGGACAATAACCAGGCCAGCTCGGCATGCTGTGGCACGGCGCTTTGGGGATAAATCGTGACACGGTCGGGGTCCAAACCACAGGCCAAATACGTGGCGGCGGTCAACAAAATGGACTGACGCAGGGCTTCGGGGTCTTGAAATACGGTAATGGCGTGCAGGTCCACGATACAAAACGTGCAATCGGCGATGGATTGAAGTTCCCTCCAGGCCACAATGGCCCCCAAGTCGTTGCCCAAATGCAAAGCCCCTGTGGGCTGAATCCCAGAAAAAATACGCATCATGAGGGGGGATTACATGGAATCTTCTATGGGGCCTTCGTCATAAAGGCCACTTTGTTCTGGGGGTTGCTCGTGACCCGACGAAAGGGGCGGCAACGAACGGGGTTGTTCATCATCAAACTGGGGGCGGGGTTGGCGCTCGCCCATGGCGCGGTCACAGGCATTGATGACCCGTTGATAATGATCCGCATGCTGAAAATGGTTTTCCGCCCGGGTTTCATCGCCCGAGGACAGGGCATCCCGCGCCAAATCCAAATGACGGTTCAGGGCATTTTGCGCATTGTTGCGGGTTTTGCGATCAAATTGCTCCTGCGACGCAAAGGAGGGGCGTCGGTTACCACCATTATTATAATTGCCGTTAGGGTTACCGCCGGGACGGCGACGAAACCGCTTCATGGGGTTGTGTTTATGGGTGGGTGTATTCATGTCTAAAGAAAAGGGGGGGGAGGTTTCAAAGACCCAGAATAACACACCGGTCCCGATTTTCCAAGTCTTTTTCTATTCCCCGCACCTGTAGCGTATTTTCCCTTGCAAGAGACGCCACGGCAGCCGCCTGTGTGTGCCCAATTTCCAAAAAAACATGGCCCCCCGGGGCCAGAAGATCAGGGAGTTGCGGCATCAACGCCCGATAAGCCACCAAGCCATCATCCCCCCCATCCAGAGCCATCCAGGGATCAAAAAAGCGAACGTTGGGATCCAGGGTATGGCATTCCTCTGTCGCAATGTAGGGGGGATTGCTGATAATGATATCAAAAGCCCCCCTCAAACTTTCCCCCCAAGACCCCAGAACCCACAGGGGAAAACGCCCCAGAGCTTCGCCGTTTTTTTGGGCCACAACCAGGGCATCCGGGGAAAGATCCACCCCCACGCCGCGCGCTTTGGGATACGCCCCCATTAACGATAGCAATAAACACCCACTGCCCGTGCCCAAATCCAACAGATGATAGGGGGCCAAACGATCCGGGTGACGATTCAAAACAGCCTGAATCAATGTTTCAGAATCGGGGCGGGGGTCCAGAACATGGCGGTTGGTGAAAAAATCATCCTTCCAAAAGGACCGCTGGCCCAGGATTTTGGTGATGGGCTCCCCGGTATCCAGGCGTTTTTTGAGGATGGCAAAGGCGTCTGCTTGCCTCAATGTTAAGGTATAATCGGGATTCTGCAGACACCACAGTCGCGAACGGCCCAGACTATGGGCCAGCAAACGGCAAAGGTCGGTGCCGCGAATATCGCGTATACGGATCTGGTCAACGGGATTCATGTATTATATAGTCACGGGTAGACAATAGTAATGATGACAGCCCAATCCTATCATGTTTATTCAAACCGAAGATACCCCCAACGCAGAAACCATGAAATTTCTGCCCGGTCGCATTATTGTAAACACGGGAACGCGCGATTTCAGGGCGCGACTAGAATGCACGGCCGCCCCCCTGGCCCGTCGATTGTTTGATGTTCAGGGGGTGGCCGGCGTCATGTATGGCTTTGATTTTGTGTCTGTCACCAAATCACCGGATGAAGACTGGTCGTATTTAAAACCCCTGGTTCTTTCCAGCATGATGGATCATTTCTTGGCGGGTTTGCCGGTTTTAGAAGAAGGGGAAGGCGAGGCAGAGGATGCATCAGGCGAAGACAGTAGCATCATTAAGGAAATCAAGCATTTGCTGGACACCCGCGTGCGCCCCTCCGTGGCCCAGGATGGGGGTGATATTTTGTTTGACCGTTTTGATGCGGAAACGGGGGTTTTGTTTTTGCATTTACGGGGGGCCTGTTCCGGATGCCCCAGTTCCAGCATGACCCTGAAATCCGGCATTGAAAATATGATGCGGTATTATATTCCTGAGGTTTTAGAGGTCCGCGCCGCATCGGATCATTAACCAACATTCCCCCTGAAAGGATCACCATGTCACTTCCCCCTCCTTTATCGGATGAGGCCCTGGATCGCTTGTTTCGTAAAGCCCGATCGTTTGTCACCTGGCAAGATATTCCTGTGCCGCTTGAGACGCTGAAAAGCCTTTATGACCTCCTAAAAATGGGTCCCACCAGCGCCAACAGCTGCCCCCTGCGGATTGTTTTTTTAACGACGTCCCAGGCAAAAGACCGCCTCCTCCCCCATCTGGCGGAGGGGAATGTGGAACAGACAAAGACCGCGCCGGTGGTGGCTCTTCTGGCCAACGACACTGAATTTCCCAAGGAGCTCCCCACGCTGTTTCCCATGGCCCAAAGCTGGTTTGAGGGAAATGCTGCCTTAATTGAGGAAACGGCCATGCGCAATGCATCCATGCAGGGGGGATATTTTATTATGGCGGCCCGGGCCCTGGGCCTGGATTGCGGCCCCATTTCAGGGTTTGATCATGATGGTGTGAATCAAGCGTTTTTTCCCGACGGTCGCTGGCAGATCAATTTTTTGTGCAATATCGGCTATGGCGATGCGACAAAACTCAAGCCCCGTTTACCCCGTTTGCCCTTTGAGGAGGCGTGTCGGGTCCTTGCGTGATTTGGACTCTGGATGAAAATCTTTTGTAACAGATGCTAAGGCCCTGGGATATGGGGATTTTTTGGGATTGTTATTACAGTGACGCTATTTCCCTAAGTGGAACTTATTAGCTTGAAGTGCACAGACAAGATCGACGCGGTTTTGGAGACTCGTCTTGATTTCATCTTTTACTTCTTCAGGGTTTAAATTTAAAGAAATTACTGTAAGAAGCATCTCAGCATCATTCAAGTCTTGCGTATTGATTGTGCCATTAGTATTAATTTTTAAATTCGCATCAAGTTCTTGAATCGCCGGATCCTCACTTGGGGTAACCGGAATGGTTTCGGGTCGGTGGTTGGTGGCGCACTTTCCCCAATCTATAGGACTACCTGACATGTCTACAGAAGGAACTCCTAGGTGTTTCTCCATGCCTGGGATCCCAAGAGTAAGTCTTGAATGGCCAAACCCTGTTAAAACAACGGCGCGTGTCAAAGGATTTTCTGAAAGGTCCTTCTTTATTAGCTTTGACCAGCCGGGGTTGGTTATTGCTAAGCGCAATTCGTGTCTCTGTTGTGATGTGTTGGCACCGTCGGATTTTTTATTATCTTTGGGATTTTCCAAGCCAACAACGCGGATTCCATTCGCTTTTAGTTGAAAAAGAAAATTGGTAAAATGATCAAATATGTCTTTTCGCGCGAGGTCATCATATGTTATGCCTGGATTACGTTCAGCTAAACTATGCATAACCAGGGCTTGCATGTCCTTTTTTGTCTTCTCAGGAACATTAAAATCATCAAGTTCTTCTTGAACATCGGTGGATAGTCCCTCGACATACACTGTATTAATTCTAAGAGTGTCAAGATTGCCCTCTATAAAATTTCGGGCTTCGGGGTTGTTATGACTTTCCCCGACAAGGGCCACTTTGTGCTTTTTAAGAGAGGCTTGAACGGCCAAAAATTCTTGTGAAAGTGGTGTTATTTGTGTGTTGGTGGATTGTGGAACAGAGCTCGTCAAAAGGGTCAAGCAGCTTACCCACGACAATCCCAAGGTGATGGCTGATTTGACGCTGGGGGTCATGACAAAACTTCTTTGCTAAAGGATTTTTAAATATAATTGGTTTTTATTAAATAATCAACCAATTTTCTCTGGCCCTAAAAAACTGTGTAAAGTTGGGGAGACATTAAAAAATCAACCATACGTTTCCATTTGACACATCCCGCCCAGAAGGTCATAGTCCATCCATCGTTATGTAGGATTCAGGAGAAGCGGGCCAAAATCCGCGCCGAAGGAGCAACCGCCCCGGAAACTCTCAGGTCACAGGACTGAATGCTACCCACGGATGGGGTGGAACTCATCACGCGGACGGTACTCTGGAAAGAGGCACAATGTGCCCGCCGATGAAGTAACGCGATGAAAACAATCGCCGAATCTTTCAGGCACAAGGGACAGAGGGGGCACATAAACGATAAACCCTTGTGACAGAGACTATACCCCCTATGCTCACTTTGCCTCTGGCCCATTGCCACGAAGCCCTCCATCCCAAATGGGCGCCCTTTGCGGGGTATGATATGCCGTTATCCTATGCGGGGACGCTGGCGGAACATATCCACACCCGGACCCAGGCCAGTCTTTTTGATGTTTCCCATATGGGCCAGGCCGTGATTCGGGGGCCGGGAACCGATGCCCTGCTCCGTCATCTCACCCCTATGGATCCGGCAACTTTAAAACCTGGCATGATGCGGTATTCTGTCCTGACCCATGAAAACGGCGGGATTGTGGATGATGTGATGGTGCTGCGGCGCGATGATGACGTTTTGATGATCGTCAATGCGGGCAATAAAACAAAAGTGAACGCTCACATTGCCGACCATCTGACCGGCGATGTCACCTTTACGCTTTTAGAAAACACCACCATTCTGGCCCTTCAGGGACCCAGGGCCAAAGACTTAGTCCCCGTTTTGTTCCCTGATGCCTCTGCTCTTTCTTTCCTGACCCATCGCACGCTGTCATGGGGTTGGGGGAGTTTCACCGTATCCCGCTCGGGCTATACGGGGGAGGATGGCTTTGAGTTTTACGGCGCCGATGAAAAAGCAGCGGCGGCTTTATTTCAAGAATTGATCGTCCAGAATGGCGTCAAACCCGCTGGTTTAGGGGCGCGGGATACACTGCGGCTAGAGGCGGGTTTGTGTCTTTACGGCCTGGATCTTTCCGATGATACCACCCCTGTTGAGGCGGGGTTATCGTTTGTGATTCAAAAAGCCCAGCGGGAAAATCCCACTTTTTTGGGACATGAAACGATTTTGCCGCAACTGAAAAACGGGGCCGCACAAACCCTGCTTCCCCTGGTTTTTGAGGGACGGCAACCCATTCGTCATGGCGCTTCTATTGTTGATGAAGCCGGAAATATCGTGGGCACCGTCACCAGCGGGGCCTTTTCTCCCACACGGGGGGATGTGGTGGTTTTGGCTTATCTCAAAAATCCCATTCCCCAAGCCCTGTTTGCCGATGTGCGGGGCCAGAAATTACCCCTAACGCGCACGGCCTTACCCTTTGTTCCCCACCGTTATCATCGTTCTTAATTTTTCTTATTGATCAAGGAGCCCAAATGACCCGCCGCTATACCAAAGACCATGAATGGATTCAGCCCCTAAGCCCCACCACCGCCCGCGTGGGGATTACGCATCATGCCCAGGATTTGCTGGGGGATATTGTTTTTGTTGAGCTGCCCCCTGTGGGCAAAGCCTTTGAGGCCGGAGCCGATGCCGCCGTGGTGGAATCGGTGAAGGCCGCCAGTGAGGTGTATATGCCCCTATCCGGGACGATTGCGTCGGTGAATGAGGTCCTGATTGCCGCCCCCGAAACCGTGAATCAAGACCCCGAAGGCAACGGATGGTTTTTTGACATCACCCTAAAAAATCCTGCCGATTTAGATACCCTGATGACGGAAGCCGATTATCAGGCGTTGATTAAGGGATAAGCCATGCGTTACTTGCCCCATACCGAAGCCTCCCGCGCCGCCATGCTCAAAACCATCGGCGTTCAGGGTGTAAAGGATTTATTTGCGGGTGTGCCCGCGGGGCTGTTTGATGCCCCTGTGGATGTTCCCTCTGATCCTATGCCGGAATGGCATGTGCTGAAAGATCTCGCCGCCTTGGCCGCCCAAAATCGCACGGCCCAGGCGGGGCCGTTCTTTCTGGGGGCGGGGGTGTATCATCACCACGTTCCTGCCAGTGTGGATGCCCTCATTCAGCGGGGGGAATTTTTAACGTCCTACACCCCCTATCAGCCGGAAATTTCCCAGGGGACCCTGCAATATCTGTTTGAATTTCAAACGCAAGTTGCCGAAATCACGGGGATGGACGTGGCCAATGCGTCCCTATACGATGGTTCCACGTCGGTGGTGGAGGCCGTCTTTATGGCCGCGCGCATCACCAAGCGCAAAAAGGTTTTGATTGCAGGCACCCTGCATCCCCATTATGCCGATACCCTTACCACCTATCAGCCGCTGGCGGATTTGACGGTTGCTGCCTATGACACCGAAACTCTGGAAAACCATTTATCGGAAGATGTGGCGTGCATCGTCCTCAGCTATCCCGATTTTTTGGGTCATGTTCGGGATTATCGGGCCCTGACCCAGGCCGCCCACCAAAAGGGGATTCTGGTGGTGGCCGTGGTGACGGAAATCTTGGCGCTGGGCGCCCTCATGTCCCCCGGGGACTGGGGCGCGGACATTGTGGCGGCGGAGGGGCAATCGCTGGGCAATGCCATGAATTTTGGGGGCCCTCACCTGGGGTTGCTGGCGTGCCGGAAGGACTTTATCCGGCAAATGCCCGGGCGTCTTTGCGGGGAAACAGTGGATGTAGAGGGGCGGCGTTCCTTTGTTCTAACCCTGTCCACCCGGGAACAACACATTCGCCGGGATAAGGCCACCAGCAATATCTGCACCAATTCGGGGCTGTGCGCCCTGGCGTTTTGTGTGCATTTATCGCTGCTGGGGCGGGATGGGTATCGGGATTTGGCCCTACTCAATCATCGGCGGGCGGTTTGGGCGGCAGCGCAGCTCTCAGCCCTGCCCGGCGTTCAGCTTCTCACAGAAAATTTTTTCAACGAATTCACCCTGCGCCTGTCCCGCAAGGCCCGCGATGTCGTTAAACAGCTGAACGATCAAGGCATTGTGGCCGGCCTGGACCTGGGGCGTTTCCGCCCCGAATGGGATCATGACTTACTGGTTGCGGTGACAGAGCTATGTGATGAAGACGCGATTGGGGGGCTGGTGAGGGGGCTGGCGGGGTGTCTTTAAGAATACGCCGCCAAAATTTTCTCCACGATGGTTTCCACCGTTAACCCAAAATCCCGGTACGCATCGGGGGCGGGGGCGGAAACGCCAAAGGTTTCAATGCCGATAATCAGCCCCTTATCGCCTACCAAGCGGTACCAAGATAAAGGGGACGCGGCCTCAATAGCCACAACAGGGCGATCTTTGGGAAACAATGTTTGTCGATACGCTTCATCCTGAGCCCAAAACAATTCCTGACAGGGCATGGAAATAACCGTGGCACCAATGTTTTGCGTGGCCAGGTGGGTTTGAACGTCAACCGCCAAGCTGACCTCTGACCCTGTGGCCACCAGGGTGATCTGGGCGGACAGGGCACTCTCGGAAACAAGGTACGCCCCGTGCGCGCTGGCGTTCACGGAGACTTCCAATTTTGGATGACGTAGTGTGGGCAGGTCTTGACGACTCAGCGCCAGTACGCTGGGGGTTGTCCGGTTTTTCAGGGCAAGTTCCCAGCATTCCAGGGTTTCCACCGCATCGGCGGGACGAAACACGTGGACATTGGGAATGGCGCGCAGGGCCGCCAGATGTTCAATGGGTTGGTGCGTGGGTCCGTCTTCCCCCAAGCCAATGGAATCGTGGGTCAGGACATAAATCACGCCCTGGTGCATCAGGGCCGATAAACGCAGGGCGGGGCGCAAATAATCGCTGAACACCAAAAACGTGCCGCCGTAGGGAATGAATCCCCCATACAGTGAAATGCCGTTCATGATGGCCCCCATGGCATGTTCCCGGATACCGTAATGGATATAACGCCCTTCGGGGGTGGACAGGGTAAAGGTCTTTTGGCTTTTGGCCCGCGTGTTGTTGGATCCGGTTAAATCGGCAGACCCCCCCACCAAGGCCGGCACCAGTGGGGCCAGGTGATCCAAAACCAGGCCGGAAGCCTTTCGTGTGGCCATGCTGGGACGATTCGCAATCAAGGTTTTTTTATAGGCCAGCAGGGCAGTGGCTGCTTCTTCTGAAAACGCGGCCTCTTTAGAAAACGCTGAGGTGAATCGGTTTTGTTGATTTTCCGGCAGAGCATCCGCCTGTTTTTCCCAGGCCAAACGGCGCGTTTTCCCCCGCGTGCCCAGGGTGCGCCAGGCTGTTAAAATCTCTTCTGGAATAACAAACGGATCATGGGGCCAAGCGAGATTTTCCCGCATTTGGGCGATTTCTTTGTTTCCCAGGGGCGAGCCATGGGTGGCGGCTGTGCCGGCCTTGGTGGGGGCGCCCCACCCGATGGTGGTGCGACAGGCGATAAAGGTGGGCTTGTCCGATAACAAAGCCTGATCCAGAGCCGCCCGAATGGCCACAGGATCGTGACCATCAATGGCCAGGGTGTGCCAGCCACAGGCGCGGAAACGCTCAAGATGATTGTCGGAACAGCTTAATTCTGTGTCGCCATCAATGGAAATATGATTATCGTCAAACAAAACGGTGAGCTTGTTCAGCCCCATGTGCCCGGCCAGGGACAGGGCCTCTTGACCCACGCCCTCCATCAAACAGCCATCACCAGCCACCACAAAGGTGCGGTGGTTGATAACATCACCCCCCAAATCCGCCGCCATCATCGTTTCGGCAATGGCCATACCCACGGCGTTGCCCAATCCCTGGCCTAGGGGGCCCGTGGTGGTTTCGATGCCGAAACTGATATCATATTCCGGATGTCCCGGGGTTTTGGACCCCAATTGACGAAAGGATTTGAGTTCATCCAACGTTGCCCCCGGATATCCCAACAAATAGGCCAGACTGTAAAGGGCCGCCGATCCATGACCCGCGGATAAAATAAATCGATCCCGATTGGGCCAGGTGGGACAAGTGGCATCAAACGACAGATATTCAGAAAACAACACAGTCAAGACATCCGCCATCCCCAGCGGCATGCCCGGGTGGCCCGAGGCTGCCTTTTCCACCATATCAACACTTAAGAATCGTAAGGCGGTGGCCAAGGTATTGGTCATAAAAATCTCAAAATTCGTATTGTTGTTTTCCGGTGTTCAAGTGCCTTGCGAAGAGGGAAAAACTCCCTTATGAAAGAAGGATCAGAACGTGCCCCACCATAAAGAAACACGGTATCATCGTCAATGACCACCGCCATGGCTTTTGAATCCGAAACACGGTTGCCCAAAACAGATGCGGCCCTGGACCGCGCCCATGGGGCTTTGCGGGAATTGCAGCGAACATTGGCTGAGCGTTTGCTGGCCGAACAGGAATCCTATCTGGCGCTGGAGCGCGAGTATCAGGCCGTTAAAACAGAGCGCGATCTTTTGTTAACAGAAAAGGGGGCTTCGGGCGCCCTTTCTGCGCCCATAACCCACGGGGTTTCTGCCATTGACACGTTATGGCGTCACGAAGTGACTCAGGCCCTGAACTTGGTGGATCAGGCATTGGATCTCTTGGTGCCTGAGCCCCAGACGGAGGAGGCATTATGACCCAAATTGTTGATGTTGAAGTCATCATTCACGGAAAACCCTATACCTTGTCATGCCAGCGGGGCCAAGAAGCCCGCCTGCGCAGTCTGGCCGAGGCCGCCGATGAGCGCGTCAATAAAATCTGGCGCCAGGTGGGCAAGAAAATGGTTTTGTCAGAAACCAAGCTGCTGGTGATGACCTTACTGATGTTGGTGGATGAATTGTTTGATGCAAAATCAGCATCGTCCCCGGCATCTCCTAAAAGCACTGTTGCAGAGGTTGTCACCTCAGAGGCGGCATTGGGCGCCGATCAAGACGAAGCGTACGAACAAAAAATACAGGCTCTGTCCGATAAAATTTCTTTGATTTCCAGCAAGTTGGCTGTGGCTCCCAACTAAAGTCCCCACTACGGATTAAAAAAAATCGATACAACGGCCGTGGCCAGCACCACAATCAACATAATGACAGCCAGGATCAGGATTTCCATAAAAAGAGCCCTTTCGGCATGCAACGAAGTATGACAGACCCGCAGGTGTTGGCCTAATCAATCAATATAGTAACGATTCTAGGGGGAAACTCTTAAAAAAACCTTAAAACATAGCACTATATTCCCGTGAAAGTTGCACGTAATTGCTGGAGGATGTTGCGATAAAGGCATTTTCCTCGGCGGTAACCAGGCGCATACAACGTGCGGGTGTGCCCGCCCACAGCTCCCCAGCCTTAACAATTTTCCCGGGCGTGACCACGGCACCGGCGGCCACATATCCCCCCGTTTCCACCACGGCACCGTCCAGGATACAGGCCTTCATCCCAACAAAACATCCATCCTGCAGCGTACATCCGTGCAGCGTCACGCTATGCCCCACGGTAACACCCTGGCCAATGAGGGTGGGATGGGTTTTGCGCGTGACGTGGATGCAGCTATTGTCCTGGATGTTCGTGCGTGCGCCGATACGGATAAAATTCACATCGCCGCGGATGGTGACATGAAACCAGATGTTGGCATCCTCCCCAATCTCCACATCGCCAATAACAACAGCGGTGGGCGCCACAAAGGCATTGGTCGCCACCCGGGGTTTCTGATCGCGATAGGGATAAAAAAGGGACATATCTCTATGTTTAGCAAAGATCTGGGGGTTCGCCAAACCTTAAAAGGCTCAAAAGCTATGATACTGTGGATGCTATGAAAACGGCCCTGCATTTGGGGTGACATGGGGATATGCCACTTCAAATAATGCGAAAAAGCCACTTTTGAACAAATGATGACACCCTCTAACCTTGGGGGACTGACTTTGAATGCCTGATGATGACCGCTGGTGGTCGTTTTTGTTTACCCAGCAACCATCGGTCATGCAGCCAAAGCCAGTCCCCCGGGGTTTCGCGAATCCAGCTTTCCATTAATGTCGCCGTTTGCTGCACCAGATCCATCCTGCGGGCCCGAAGATCCAAATCGGGGTTGGGCATGATGGGTTCATAAATCGTAATGCGATGATGCGCCGGCCCCAACCGTTCACACCGCGCCGGAATCAGCGGCAGTTTATAGCGCAGGGCCAATTCAAAGGGCGTTGAGGGAAACTTGGTGACATGCCCCAAAAACATCACATCATCGCCGTGACGGGTTTTTTGATCGATCAAAAAACCGATATTTTCGCCGGCTTTGATGCAAGATACAACCTCCCGCGCGGTGCCTTTGGACACAAAGCCCCCCGGGATTTCACCCCGAATCCGTTGAATCAGGGTTTCCAGAAACGGATTGTTGGACGGCCTGTAAAACCGACGAAACGGGGCGCCAAAGCGGGCAGCGGCGGCGGCAAAGATCTCCCAATTTCCAAAATGTCCGCTGATAAACAAAACTGGACCCTGGGCGGCGGTGTAACGCAAGTGCTCCGCCCCCACAATTTCCAGATAGTCATCGGCGGTTTGGGGATTATAAAAGGCTTTGGCGTGGGGGAATTCTCCCACCAGCATGCCGATATTGTTCCAAACCTGGCGGGCAATGGCTTCGGGGTTTTGACAATCGGGCAGAGCAAAAGCCAAATTGCGCAACAATAAATCTTGTTTTCCCGTGTGTGGCCCTATGGTTTTTGTGATCCATCCTGTCACTTGGGCCGCTTTTTTGGGGGGTAACGCCCGCAATCCATACAGTAACGATGCGCAAGCGCTGGCCAAGGCAGCCTGCAAAATCCTTTGTCCTGAAAAGGTGCGCGCCATAACGCTTAGTGCAGTCCCGTGGATCCAAAACCACCCGCGCCGCGTTCCGTGGTTTCTAGGCTGTCTACAGGGGTGAAGGTAACCCGCACATAGGACGCCACCACCATCTGGGCGATGCGCATACCCCGGGTGATGACGAAGGGCTCCTCCCCCAAATTAATCAACATCACTTTGATTTCCCCCCGATAATCCGCATCAATGGTGCCGGGGCTGTTCAGGCAGGTGATGCCATGTTTCAGGGCCAGGCCCGAACGGGGACGAATCTGGGCCTCAAACCCCTCAGGCAGCGCCATGGCCAAACCTGTGGGGATCAAAGCGCGGCCCATGGGCAGCAAAACAACATCACTCCCCACCGCCGCCACCAAATCCACCCCGGCACTGTGCGCCGTGGCATAAGCCGGCAGAGACAAATCCCGCCCATGATCCAAAATCTGAAGCGGGATGGTGGTCATACCAATTTGTCCTCGCGATGGGTTTTTTCGTGGCGTTCGTGGCGCTCTTGGGCCTCGATACACAACGTGGCAATGGGACGGGCCAGCAGGCGGCGCACGCCAATGGGCTCGCCGGTTTCTTCGCAGTACCCATAATCGCCGCTGTCGATACGGGCAATGGCCAGATCAATTTTGCCCAGCAGTTTTCGTTCGCGATCGCGGGTGCGCAGTTCAATTTCCTGCTCCGTTTCCAGCGTGGCGCGGTCGGCATCATCGGGCTGGCGCAGCTCTTCCTGGCGCAAATGATCCAGGGTTTCGTTGGATTCCCGGATGATTTCTTTTTTCCAATCGGTCAGCTTTTCCCGAAAATAGGAGAGCATAAGCTCGCTCATGTATGGCTCTTTATCCGTGGGAATATAGTCTGGTGGCAAAAGCGGCTGTGTCATAACGCTGGCATCCCTAACTTTCTGAAAATCACGGAGGGTATGCCATAGAAACGAAAAAAAAACAAGAAAACAAAACAACAGGTTTTTTTTAAACGCTTTTTTCAGCCCTGTGTGATGCCAAGAGGAGGGGGAGGCAAGGTCAACGGCATAACCTCTCCCTCTTTTAAGGGAAAATCTGCCAAGGCATAGGGGCCATAGGCGGTGCGGATCAAACGGGTGACCGGATACCCAAAATAATCAAACACGCGCCGGATTTCCCGGTTTTTGCCCTCGGTTAAGGTCACCGATAACCAAGAATGTTGATGAGTTTCCCTCTCAATCTGAATCCCAAAGGCCTGATAGCGCACACCCTCAATGGTCATAGGGCGCCGCATGTCGTCATAATCTTCTTTTCGCAAATGCCCCCAAATCCGGACACGATAACGCCGGATCAGGCCTGTGGCGGGATCTTCCCAGGTTTTTTTCAGGATCGGACTGTTGGTGAGGAGCAGAAGGCCCTCCGTCGTATAATCCAAACGCCCGATATAATGGGTTTGATGGAGTGAGGGGGGCAGAAAATCATAAATCGTGGCCCGTCCTTCAGGATCATGCCGCGTGGTTAAACACCCTGGCGGTTTGTAAAAGGCCCAAAGGCGGGGGGCTTCAGAGAGCGGCAAAATGTTACCCTCAACCGTGATAGAGGCCTCTGGATCAATGAGTTCGGCCACATTATCAATCATCACACCGTTGACGGTGACGTGGCCGGCCCTGACCAAGCCTTCCGCCCCCCGTCTGGACCCCAGGCCCCGATGGGCGAGGACTTTGGCAATTTTTTCTTTTTTCACGTCAAAGCCATATTAGATGTTTATCCCGATACGAAATTCTATTTCTTCATCATACCGTTCATAATCGTCAACGATGGGCGCAGAGACTTCAACAGAGGCATAATAGGGACCAAAATTTTTCCCCACACGCATACTGGCGGGCACAAACCAGTCGTTGCTTTGTTCGTAATTCATTTGGGATTCAGACTGCAGGCGAACGTGCCACGAATCGGGGAAGTTGTAACGAAAGCTGGGGGTTACAATCAGCAGGTTAATATCGGATCGCCCGTTGTCCTCGCCCACGGAAAATAAATTACGGACGGTTAGGCCGGTGAAGCTGCCCACGCCCACATCGTAAAGATCCCGCGAATAAGACAATGTCGGTCCCAACTGCCACCGTCCATCCCCCAGCTGATCTTGGCTGGCGGTGGGGAGAATCAGGTTGGATCCCACCGCAAAGCGATTTTTGTTCTGAATCGTGACCAAAAACGATTGCAGCGTCGAATCTCCCCATCCCCCATCATAGCCCCCGTCGCGATTGTCGGAACTGGTGCGGTTGTTCAGACGCCAGGCTGTTGTGGCACCGTTGTTCAGAAATAACGTTTCATTCAAATCATAGGTAAGATCATAACGAGCGGTGACCTGGTGGTCTTCTTTGTTTTTGGGGAGTTCCCGATAACGATACCGCATGTCTGTGCGGGTTTGACTGCGTGTTTCGTGATCGCCGGCGATTTTGGGTTTATCCTCTGCCAATGCCAAGTCCGCCAATGCCAAGGGCGTCATAACAAGGAAAAGGGCGAAAAAAAATTTTAATCCAAAAGAAGCCATAGCGGGGCCTCAAGATTCGCCTTAAAGGCCGATAAAAACCCGGCGCCCACGGCCCCATCCACCACGCGGTGATCCACGGACAGGGTGCATGACATGACCGTTTTCACCACCGGCTGATCCCGTTCATCGGGCACAAAGCGACGTTCCCCCGCCCCCACGGCCAAAATACCCCCCTGGGGTGGGTTTACAATGGCCGCAAAGTGAGAAATGCCGAACATGCCCAAGTTGGACAGGCTGAAGGTACCCCCTTGAAATTCTTCGGGCAATAGCTTCCCGGCTTTGGCACGGGTGGCCAGATCCTTAATCTCCGTGGAAATAGCGATCAGAGATTTTTCATGGGCCCGGCGAATGATGGGGGTGATCAGTCCCCCCTCAATGGCCACAGCCACGGAAATGTCCGGCCATTCGTAATAGTGTAAAACGCCGTCCTGCCAGGACGCATTGGCTTCGGGCACCGCCACCAACGCCTGAGCCATGGCTTTGATAATAAAGTCATTGAGGGTGACTTTATACGTCGCCCCCGGCCGGGCATTCAGCTGCGCCCGTAGGGCCATGGCCGCATCCAACGCCACATCCACCGTCAAATAAAAATGGGGAACGGTTTGTTTGGATTCGCTCAGGCGCTGGGCAATGACCTTGCGTATCGTGCTGGCCTTCTCCTGGCGGGCGGGGGGCAGGCCAAAGGCGACAACGGGGGCTGAAGGACCTTTGGCTGGTGTGGCCTTTGCCCCCAGAACATCCTGTTTTACAATCCGCCCCCGGGGTCCGGTGCCCTTGAGCGTGGAAAGATCAATACTTTTTTCTTTGGCCAGACGACGGGCCAACGGAGACGCCGCAACCCGCCCCCCTGCAGAGCCCCCTGTAGCCGCCGGCCACGGGGCAGATGAGGGCGCTATCGCTGAGGGTGCCGATACAGCGGGGGTAGGGGCAGCGGGGGCCGTTGTTTTTTCTGTGGGAATCGCCAGGGATGCCTTCGTTTCTCCCTCTTCCAACAGCAAGGCCACGGGGGTATTGACAGCGACGCCCTCGGTTCCTGCGGGTATCAGGATGGCGCCGATAACGCCCTCATCCACGGCCTCAACCTCCATGGTGGCCTTGTCCGTTTCAATATCGGCCAAAATCTGGCCACTTTTCACCACATCGCCCACCGCCACGTGCCATTTGGCCAAGGTTCCTTCGGTCATGGTGGGGGATAAAGCGGGCATTAAGATGGGGATGGACATGGTTTGAAAACTCCCACAAAAGGATAAAGAAGGTGTTCATCTACCCGTAAAGCACACCCCTTAAGGTGTCAAGGTTTGGCCAACAGATCCTTCAGGAATAAACCGTGCTTGGGCGTGGCTCTTCCAGGCCCAAAACCCCCTGCAAAACATAGCAAGCCGCCAATTGATCAATGACTTCTGACCGTTTTTTTCGGGAAACATCCGCATGAATCAGGCTGCGTTCCATGGCGGAGGTGCTAAAACGCTCGTCCCATAACAAAATCGGCCCAGGGTACCCCGCTTTGATCATAAGATGCGCAAAGGCCTTAGCCGATTGGGCCATGGGGGTGATTGCCCCCTCCAGAGACAGTGGCAACCCCACAACCACCCCCGCGACTTTGTGGGTGCTGATATGGCTGAGCAAGCCCTCCAGACAAGGTTTTGTCGGGCTACGCGCCACTTTGGTTTCCGGCGTGGCCACGGTTCGGGTGGGGTCCGACAGGGCCACGCCCACCCACTTTGTTCCCACATCCAGTGCCATCAGGCGGCCTTCATCAGGAAGCTGAGCCGTAAAATCAGAAAGCGCATAAAAAATCATGGGTTGCACCAAAGATGGGTTTGGGGTATGGAAAGGGACCATCAGTACTGTGTTTCGCATGACCCTTCAACGTTCGGATATCCAGCGCCTCGCCAGAAAACTCGCGAAGATCCATTTGGATGATGCGGAGTCCGATGCCTTAACGGTGGATATTCAAAACATTATGGGGTTAATTGAACAATTGGCAACCGTTAATGTTGACGGTGTCATTCCCATGATGACGCCCCTGTCAGAAATTCAAAAATTCCGCCCCGATCAGGTCACAGACGGCAATGAACGGGACGCTATCGTGGCCAATGCCCCAGAGTCCCGCCATGGCTTTTTTGTCGTTCCCAAAGTTGTTTCGGCATCATGACGGACCTAACGACCCTTAGTTTGACCGAGGCCAAAACCCTGCGTGTGCGCGGTGAGGTCTCTGCTGTGGAGTTGGTGGATGCGTTTTCGGCGGCTATTGAAGCGCATCAGCCAGAGCTGAACGCCTTTATCACCTTAACCCTGGATCAGGCCCGGGATCAGGCCAAAAATACGGATGCCCAGAACAAACGGGACGGATTACTCCCTGGCCTGCCCATCGGGATTAAGGATCTCTTTTGTACCCAGGGTGTGCGCACAACAGCAGCCTCACGCATTTTATCCTCCTTTGTCCCCCCCTATGAATCCACCGTGACGGCCAAGCTGTTTGGGCAGGGGGCCATTATGCTGGGTAAGCTGAACCTGGATGAATTTGCCATGGGTTCGGCCAACATTACCTCTGCCTTTGGGCCGGTGAAAAATCCAAAAAAGGCTACTATGGACACAGAATTATGCCGCGTTCCCGGGGGATCTTCCGGCGGATCGGCGGCGGCGGTGGCGGCGAATTTGTGTTTAGCGGCCACGGGGACGGATACGGGGGGCAGCATTCGCCAACCTGCGGCGTTTTGTGGGATTGTTGGCATTAAGCCCACCTATGGCCGTTGTTCGCGCTATGGCATTGTGGCCTTTGCCTCCAGCCTGGATCAGGCCGGCCCTATGACAAAGACGGTGGCGGATGCAGCGTTGATGCTAAGGGCCATGGCAGGACACGACCCCAAAGACAGCACCACGGTTCAGCAGTCTGTGCCCGATTGGTCCGCGATGCTGGGCGATTCGGTCCAGGGAAAAGTCATCGGCATTCCCAAAGAATACTGCGTCCCGGGCATGCACCCCGATATTTTGGAGTCCTGGGAAAAGGCGAAAACCATTTTACGCGCCGCCGGGTGTCGGTTGGTGGATGTGTCTTTGCCCCATACGTCCTATGCGCTTCCCTGTTATTATATCATTGCGCCGGCGGAGGCATCCAGTAACCTGGCCCGTTATGATGGCGTCCGTTATGGGTACCGGGAAGAGGCGGAAACTCTCGAGGCCATGTACGCCGCCACGCGCTCAGCAGGCTTTGGGGCGGAGGTTAAGCGCCGGATTTTGATGGGCACTTATGTCCTTTCTGCCGGTTATTATGATGCGTATTACAAACGGGCCCAACAGGTGCGCCGCTTGATTTATGATGATTTTATTTCGGCGTTTGAAGCAGTGGATGCTCTTTTGACGCCCACGGCGCCCTCTAGTGCGTTTAAAATTGGCGAAAACCAATCGGATCCCGTGGCCATGTATTTAAACGATGTTTTGACGGTTCCGGCCAGCATGGCGGGATTACCGGCCCTGTCGGTGCCGGCGGGACTGGACAGCCAGGGGCTTCCCCTAGGTTGGCAATTGATCGGGCGTCCCTTTGATGAGGGCACGATTCTGACCCTGGCGAAACGACTGGAAGAGGGGGTTTCTGGGTGATGCAAAACATTCTTAACCTTCCGATGTTATTTTTTATTTTTAAACGAGAAAGCAATGCCTCTATGACACAAAGGAACACGGCCTGTGGCTGACGAACTCCGTATTAATCAACAAATCACCATCAGTCCCATTCGGGTTATTGATGAAGAAGGCCAAGACATCGGCGTTCTTGCCCTGCAAGATGCCCTGCGCAAGGCCGAAGCCGTGGGTTTGGATCTGGTGGAGGTTGCCCCCCAGGCCCGTCCGCCTGTGTGCAAATTTTTGAACTACGGCAAATACCGCTATGAACAGCAAAAGAAAAAAGCCGAAGCCAAGAAAAAACAAAAAGTGGTGGAGCTAAAAGAAATCAAAATGCGCCCCCATATCGAGGAAAATGATTTCCAGGTGAAGCTGCGCAAAGCCAAGGAGTTTCTGGAAGAAGGCGATAAAGTGAAATTCACCGTCCGGTTTCGCGGGCGAGAGATTCAGCGGCAAGACTTTGCCGTGGTGGTGCTGAATCGTTTTAAAGAAGAACTTAAAGACCTCTGTACCGTCGAATCCGAATCCAAAATGGAAGGACGACAAATGAGTATGATCGTGGGTCCGGCTTAAGATGGGCCGCTATGATGCTTTGATTTATGTGATGCAGCGGGCCGCGGAAAAGGCCGCCCGTCGTTTGCAACGGGACTTTGGCGAGGTTGAAAATCTCCAGGTGTCCCGTAAAGGCCCCGCCGATTTTGTCACCGTGGCCGATAAGCGGACTGAGGCGCTTTTGTATGAAGAGCTGATGCACGCCCGCCCCGATTATGGCTTTATCGGGGAAGAATCCGAACCCGAACTCCGTGACATCAACTGGATTGTGGATCCCATTGATGGAACCACCAATTTTATCCACGGCATTCCCCATTTTTGCATTTCCATTGCTGTTGAGGACCGCGGCCAGATCGTGGCCGGTTTGGTGAATGATCCCATTAAGCAAGAAGTTTTCTGGGCCAGCAAAGGGGGCGGGGCCTTTTGCAACCAACGCCGTTTGCGGGTATCCCAGCGCAGTGGCTTAACGGAGTGTTTGATTGCCACAGGCAATCCCTTTGCCGGTCATGGCCAGTCAGCACCCTTTTTAAAAACGCTGAGTCAAATCATGGGCAAAGTCGCCGGTATCCGCCGTTTGGGATCCGCTGCCCTGGATTTATGCTATGTGGCAGCCGGTCGCTATGATGGGTATTTTGAGGATAGCCTGAAATCCTGGGACATCGCCGCAGGATTGCTGATGGTCACCGAAGCCGGCGGCCTGGTCACAGACTTTGATAATAAACACAGCATGTTGGATTCTGGCCAGGTGGTGGCGGGCAACACCGCTGTGCATGCGTTTTTACGGGAGCATGTGAAAAGTTAAAAGGCGCCAGCCTTATATCAGGGCCTTTACGTAGTCGTTCATATCAAAGGGCTGTAAATCCTCAATCCCCTCCCCCACGCCCACCATGAAAACAGGCAGCTGATAATCGGCGGATAAAGCCACCACAACGCCGCCCCGGGCTGTACCATCCAGTTTTGTCACAATCAATCCCGTGATGCTGGCATGTTCATGAAACAATTTGGCTTGGCTGTGGGCAACCTGGCCTGTGGTGGCATCCAGGACCAAAATAACTTCATGGGGGGCGTTTTCATCATGCTTTTTAACCACACGCAGCATTTTTCCCAGCGATTCCATTAAATCCTGCTTGGTATGCAAACGACCAGCGGTATCCACCAACAGCAGCTGAATCCCATCGGTTTGGGCGCGGGTATAACTTTCATACACCAAAGAAGCCGGGTCCTGTTTCTCTTTGCCTTCATAAAAGGGCACATTGGCCCGGTGGGCCCAGACACGCAGTTGATCCACTGCCGCCGCCCGAAAAGTATCCGCCGCCACCAGAGCCACCCGTATGCCCAAGGTTTTGAAATAGGCAGCCAGCTTCCCCGCCGATGTTGTTTTTCCATTACCATTCACCCCCACCAAAAAAAATACCGCCGGTCCGGGCAGTGAGGGCACGGTTAAGGGGCGCGCATGGGGGGCCAATTTTTCAACAATGGCATCCCGCAAGGTTTGCATTAACACATCTGGCTGAGTCTCTTGCCCCCGATGCCGTTTGGCCACAGCCAGGGATAAAGCCGCCGCCTGAGAAACCCCAAAATCCGCCGCTATCAAGATGTCTTCTAAATCCTGCCGGGCGGCCTCATCCACCAGACCGCCCCGGATCAAAGACCGAAGGCCCTGCTGAATCTTGCTGGACGATTGGGATAAACCCGCTTTAAGACGCGTAAACCAGGACATAGGGGGTAAATGCCCCAAAATAAAAAGGTGGGATTTAAATAGTGCGGCAAACTCTGGTGCCCAGAGAGGGATTTGAACCCCCGACACAAGGATTTTCAGTCCTTTGCTCTACCGACTGAGCTATCTGGGCACAAGGGTTATGGTTATAAACATCCGTACTTGGCTTGTCCAGAAGGTTTTCAATATCATGGGTCCTATCATGATTGGTTTTCCGATTTGTGTTTTTTATTTCAGCCCCAATCCCAAATGGCGAAAGGCCGATTCGGCCAGCATACGGCCCCGGGGGGTGCGTTGGATCAGGCCCTGTTGAATCAAAAAGGGCTCGATGACGTCCTCCAGGGTGTCTTTGGCCTCCCCCAAGGCCGCCGCCAGGGTTTCGATCCCCACGGGCCCCCCCTGATAATGCACGGCGATGGTGGATAAATACCGCCGGTCAAAGGCATCCAGCCCCAATGCGTCCACATCCAACGCGCGCAGGGTTTCGTCAACATGTTCCGGTGTTAAATGGGGGTGACCGGATAAGGTATAAAAATCCCGAATCCGCCGCATCAAACGCCCGGCAATGCGGGGGGTTCCCCGGGACCGACAGGCCACCGCCATGGCCGCATCGGGGTGCATGGACAAATCCCATTTGGATGCGGCGCGCTGCACGATGCGGCACAGGTCTTGGGGTTCGTAAAATTCCAAACGGCACAAAATCCCAAAACGATCCCGCAGCGGATTGGTGAGTAACCCCGAACGCGTCGTCGCCCCCACCAAAGTAAACGGTTGTAAATCAATGCGCAGCGTCCGGGCAGAGGGCCCTTCGCCCAGAACAATATCCAGCTGGAAATCTTCCATGGCGGCGTAGAGAACCTCCTCCACCTGAACCGGCAGGCGGTGAATTTCATCGATAAACAGCACGTCATGGGCCTGTAAATTGGTCAAAATCGCGGCCAGGTCGCCGCTTTTGGTGAGGAGGGGACCAGAGGTCGCCTTAAACCCCACATCCCGTTCATGGGCAATAATTTGCGCCAGGGTGGTTTTGCCCAGACCCGGCGGGCCGTAAAACAACAAATGATCCAGCACATCGCCCCGGGCTTTGGAGGCATCGATGCAGACTTTTAAGTTATGGCACAGCTGATCTTGGCCGATGAAATCAGACAGGCGTTTGGGGCGGAGCGAGGTCACTTCGTCTGGAATTTGGGGATCCAGGAGGGGGTTTCGGGCGGGGTGAGTGGACTCCCTCCCCCCTTGTGGGGGAGGGCTGGGGTGGGGGGTGGCTTGCCGAGGAATCTGCATTCAAACACCTCCCTTTGGGCCTACCGCCCCCCCACCCCAGCCCTCCCCCACAAGGGGGGAGGGAGTATAGACCTCAATCGCCAACGCATGCACGCGCTCTTTTAACTCTGCGGCCAGGGCCTGATAAATCAACCGATGCTGCGCCACAGGGGACAGTCCATCAAAGGCGGGGGCCACAATGAGAATATGAAAATGGGTCTCCCCCGCTGCATCTGCCCCGGCATGGCCCGCGTGTTCATGGGAATCATCGCGCACGATGAGGTGGGTTGGCGCAAACGCCTGGGTCAGGTTTTGGACAATACGGTGGTAATAGGGTTTGTCACTCACGCCAAATCCGCAGCATAAATACCTTTTTCGTGATTGCCGTGGTTCCGCTGATAATCGGCCATCATGGACGCCACGGCGCAGGATCCGATACGCGATTCCACACCATCGGCCCGGGATGTCAGGATAATGGGCACCCTGGCCCCCACAATCATGCCCACGGCGTAGGCACCGGAGGTATAAATCAACTGTTTGGCCAATATGTTACCAGACTCAAGATCCGGCACCAGCAAAACGCTGGCATCGCCGGCCACGGGGGAAAGGATCCCCTTAACTTTGGCGGCCTCTAAATTCATGGCATTGTCATAGGCCAGTGGGCCGTCCAGCAACGCCCCCGTGATCTGGCCACGGTCCGCCATTTTGCACAAAGCCGCCGCATCCAGGGTGGATTTCATGTTGGGATTGACGGTTTCCACGGCGGAAAGAATGGCAACTTTAATGGGGCTGTCTTTTGATGCTTTGTAATAATGGCGCATCACCTGGGCAAAATCGATGGCATTTTGGCAAATGTCGCGCTTGGTCATCAAATCGGGATAAATGTTCACGGCGGCATCGGTGACGACAAAGGGCCGGTGATATCCGTCCACAGACATCAAAAACACATGGCTGATGCGGCGTTCGGTGCGCAAACCGGTGTCTTTTTTGATGACCTCGCCCAGCAGTTCATCGGTATGCAGGCTGCCCTTCATAATGGCCTCGGCCTGACCCGCGCGGACGAGTTCGACGGTTTTTTTTGCCGATTCGTGACTGTGATGCGTATCAATAATGTCATAGGGGCTTAGGTCAATATCACAAGCCTTGGCCGTGTGCTGGATTTTGGACTTGGGACCCACCAGAATGGGGGTGATTAACCCAAACTCGGCCGCCTCAATGGCGCCCTGGAGGGAAGCCTCGCTGCAGGGGTGGCAAATAACGGTGGGCACGGGCTTGATGCCCTTGCACAGATCCATCAGCATTTCGTAACCTTTTTTGGGGTCGTAGCCCGCTAAAGCGGTGCGTTTCATAATCATGGGGATATCCTTGACTTTTTGTGGCAGCGGCCCAAGTATACCCGAAATTCATCCATCAGCAAGGAATTATCCATGGTTTTACGGGGCTTGGCATGGGCGTTATTGGGGCTTCTCCTGTTGTTTGGCATTGTGCTGTTCAGCCTGGATGATTTGATCCAGGCCCCCTATATTCGGGATCAGATCGTGAATCAGGTGCAAAAGGCCACGGGGCGCACCCTCATCGTGGGTCCCGATATGCAGGTTCATGTGGGTCTGTTTCCCGGGGTAACCTTACATGATGTTACCCTCAGCAATGCCCCCCTTGATGATTCTGGGCCCATGGTGAATATCAAAAAACTAGAGTTAAAGATCCAACTGATCCCCATGATTTTCGGGGATGTTCTGATTGATGCGCTGAGTGTTGAGGGCATGACGCTGCGCCTGAGTATCGACGCCCAAGGTCAAAAAAACTGGGATATCAAACAGCCCCCCAAATCCGTAACGCCCCAGACAACGGAAACATCGCCCCCTGCACCCACACCCTCCGCTCATATGGTGGTCAATGCGGTGTTGCTAAAGGACAGCACGGTCTTTTTTACCGATGCCCGGACCAACAGAAAAGAAACCCTGACGCTTTCCAATCTGAAATTGAACCGCCAGGACAAGGGTTATGATCTTGCGTTGGACGGCACCCTGCGCGAACAACCCTTAAGCCTTTCGGGGAATGTGGACAACGTCCTCGCCCTGACGGGACGGGGGGGGCAAAGTGCCGTGACGCTGAAAACCAGCCTGGGGGGGGTCGCTTTTGATGCCTCTGCTGTGATCACAACCAGCAATGGCGCTGTGGTAAAAACCGAAGGGGCCCTGACCCTAAACGCCCCCACCTGGCCAAAAAATGTTCCTGAAATTCCCGCATTGCCCCCCGTAACGCTGAAAACCGGATTTTTGTATACGCCCGAATCCCTAACCTGGACGGATGCGCATCTGGACAGTTTGGGGGCCAGTTTGATCGGGAATGGGATGTATCGTTTTGATGGGGGGGCTTTTGATACCGCCCTAAAGGTCAATTCCCCAGGCTCGCTGGACTTGGCAGAGCAATTTCAAATTCCTCTGCTGCAAAATCCGTTTTCCCTAAAGGGACGCCTTCAAAAAAAGGGCGACATGATCACCTGGAGCAAGCTCAACATCACCCTGGGCCAGAGCACTGTGATGGATAGCGAGGGCAACCTCCGCCTGCCCGAGGGGGCCAAGGTGCCGACGTTATTACAGGCCGATGTTCGCAGTCCCCTGATCGTGCTGGCGGATCTGAAGGCCCCGGCTTTGATCCCGGTTCCTGCGGCTCCCTTGGCGGCTCCATTGCCTACTGCCTCACCCATAACGCCCACCACGCCGGAGGCCACGCCCCAACCTGCGCCTGCGCCCGCCCCGGTATTGTGGCGGAATCAGCCGGTGTATGATCCGGCTTGGTCGACGCTGCGCGGGGTCATCACCGCCAGCGTGGATCATGTTCGGGAAACAGTGAAAAGCCCCGACTTACTCACCCAGGCCACCGTGCGCATCAACAGCCAAGACACTCTGCGCCTGGATGCCAAAGCCGGTTTTGCCGGCAGTGGTTTGGCGAGGATTGAGGCCACGTTAACGCCCCAGCCCCAAACGCCCGCGCTGGATGCTGCCATTGCGTTGGTGTTGGATGTGACCCATCCCAGCATGGGAGATCTCTTAAAAACAACGGGGGCCACCGCCGCGGCCCAGGGGGGCGTGACCCACCTGGCGGCCAACCTGAAGGGGGCGGGGGTTACGGTTCAAAACGTCCTGGAAACCTTGACGGGGGATGTGGTTTTGGGCATGGGGCCCGCGACCATTCAGAGCGATGCCGTGTTATCGTCGTTCATATCGGCGGACCTGGCCCGGGCGGTGTTGGCGGATCAAAAAACGCTGCAGATTTCCTGTCTGGCCACCCGCTGGCCCTTTGTTCAGGGCGCCGCCACCACACCCATCACGTTACTCGAAAGCACCGCCGCCCGGGTATCGGGAACGGGCAGCTTAAACCTGGCCCAAAACACCATGGCCATGACCATCACCCCCACGCCCAAGGATGCGAAACTCGCCGCCCTGGCCGTGCCGCTTTCCATAGCGGGGCCCCTGAATGCGCCCAAGGTCACCCTGGATAAACAAAGTTTAGACAGCCTGGCCGGCACCGTGTTTTCCCTGATTCAAAACAAAGGCAAACTGCCCACCGCCCCCCTGGCCGCCAACGATGACCTTTGTTCCCAGGTCCTGATCCCGCTGAAGGGGGGACGGTTTGAGGTGCGGGGGGTTAGTCTAAAAGATAGCCCATCTGCTGCTCCAACACAAACAAAGCCAGCGTCGGGGAAAGAGCTTCTGAAGGGGTTGAAGGGGTTGTGGCGGTAGGGGAGGTATCTCTTTGAAGGGCAGCACCAATCTCTTGTCTGATAGTGTTTCTTTGATGAATGGCTGATTCTTGAATCCAGCCGCTAATGTTGCCCTCGCCCGTTAATAGTTTGGCCTGAAATTCTTGAACAATCAAAAATTCTTGAACAATCAAACCATAGTTACGTGTTTTTTCAGGGATGATTTGACCTAAAGATTCAGCCGCTCTATAAGCTGCAAACGCCCAAACTTGCGTTAATTTTTGATCCAGGGCCATTAAGCCCCCCTGGCGTGGGATTGGAAAATTTGAATAATTAAGCTCGCGTTGATCTTTTGTAACACTATTCTTATCAACGAGTTTAAGTTCCTCACAACCTCGACAGAAGAAGTATTTTAAAAGATCTTGCACAGCCCTATTAGCGTCAGAATCCTTTTTTAAAAAATCCTCCGGAGTTTCCGCCGCACCCTTCGCTATAAGAATTTTTAATTCCTCAAATTCAGTGTCTAGGCGTTCTATTAACTGAAAATTTAGAAGAATGGGATCGTTTATGAGCTGTTTACATTGGTTGGCAATCGATCCAAACGTTTCAGGGGTTTCTGGTGTTAAATGAGGGTGTTTTGAGTTTGAGTCTAAACTTAAGGAGGCTTCTGGATTGGGATCTTGCCAGGTTATGGTTACTTCTCCAGAATATTCTTGTTTCACAAAACTCAAAAATCCCCCAACAGTGGGTTCCACAGTTTGGGCCTCGGTTCCATATGCGATGGATTTTTCATATTTTTTCAGATATTTAGAGGGATAGCCTCTTTTCGTTTCAAGCTCCTGTTTTTGCTTTTCCCAATTTTCCAAATCACTGCCCATACGAGTTTCTCCCTATTCATAAAAATCACAATGGCTTTGATCGTAAAAAAAGTTACGCAGCTTTTCCGTAACAAATGTCACATTTCCCATCCCCATCCAAAAATTTTTTTTCGTGGCAAAAGGATTGCGTGACGCTGGGGATTGATTCTAAATTAGAAGTTCCTCAGTCCTAAACCCAGGTCATAATGCTGCTTCATATTATTGTTATCCTGATTTTGCTGGCCATTTCCGCGTTTTTTTCGGCGGCGGAGACATCCTTGACGGCGTCATCCCGCGCGGCCATGCATCAGCGGGCCAAGGAGGGGAACCGGCGGGCCAAAACGGTGATGAAACTGAAAAACGATTCCGAATCCGTCATCAGTTCCATTTTACTGGGCAATAACCTGTTGAATATTTTGGCCACGGCCATCACCACAACATTTTTGGCACAATTTTCTGAAGACGGGGTGCTTTATGCCACTATCGTTATGACCGTGGCCATTTTGATTTTTTCTGAGGTTTTGCCCAAATCCGTGGCGCTGCACCATGCTTCGCCCATTGCCCTGGCCATTGCGCCCATTGTGCGGGCGTGGCTGTGGCTGACCTGGCCCGTTATCTGGGCGATTCGGGTTATTATTCGGGCCTTGGGCGCCACGCCGTCTTTTCCCACCACCCTGGCGGAGGAAGAACTGCGCGGCGCCATTGATCTGCATGGGGAAAACAGGGGCAGTGGCAAAGTCAACACCGAGCGCACCATGCTGCAAAGCATTCTGGACCTGGACGATGTGACGGTGGATCAGGTCATGCGCCACCGCAACAGTGTCTTTATGCTGAACGCGGCCCTGCCTGCCGAAGAAATTGTCCGCCAGGTTATCAAAAGTCCCTATACGCGGGTTCCTTTATGGCAAGATAACCCCGGTAACATCATTGGCATTTTGCACACCAAAACGTTGCTGCAATCCCTGGATATGGGGCCGTTTTTCGAAGACCTTTCCATCCTCAGCCTGCTGAGCCCCCCCTGGTTTATCCCTGAAAACGCCAATTTATTACAGCAATTACAAGAATTTAAAAAAAAGAGAGAACACATCGCCATTGTTGTGGACGAATACGGGGCCTTTTTGGGCATTATTACCCTGGAAGATATTTTGGAGGAAATCGTCGGTGACATTACCGATGAACTGGATACCCCCAACCGTGGCTGGCGCAAGGTCAAGGACGATACCTACCTGATTCAGGGCAGCATGACCCTGCGTGATCTGAATCGTGATTTGGGATGGAACTTGCCTGAGGACGATGCCACCACCCTGGCAGGGTTTTTGATGAATGAATCGCGAACCCTGCCCCAGGTTGGCCAAAAATTTCGGTTTTATGGCCATGTTTTTGAAATTATCCGGCGTAAGGGCAATCAAATCACCCTCATCCGCGCTGATGCTGCCCTTAAACGCGGTGACGAAGCCTGATGAAACGACTGCACCCGAAATCGGGATGCAGGCCCCGTTTCATCGACACCCAGAGGGGTTATGTCTTCTTCCAAAGCTAAGGCAATGGACTTCAGAGCGTTGGTGTGAATTTTCCGCAACGTTACGTGACTGCGGCCATCTTGATCCTCCAGCGCGCGCCAGGGGATCTGACAGGCCCGGGCCCAAACAATGCGACGTTCTTCCCGTTTTAAAATAAACAACCAATTGAGCACCTCATCCATGGCCGAAATTTCCTGGGCGGTGTTGATATGGGGTCGACTCCTTTGATAGGGGCGGGCCAGCCAGCTTTCCGGCGTGCTGCGCACCACATCGGGCCAATAACTAGCATAGCCCGCGAAGGTTCTGTGGGGAAGGTGTTTTAAGGTTTGGGCCGCCCGCTTCAGCGCGGCCTCAATCGTCAAAAGAGAAGTGTTCATAATCGGTTCCTTTGAAATTGAATGTTAAAAAAGCCCCTGCAGGAAGCCCGATAAAAACCAGACTTCACAACAAGGAGAGGTTCTCAATCCTTAAACACGATAACACCACGAACCTCTTAGGCTTGCGTGATGACCATGCCACACAAACCATAGTCATAGCGTGTGGCCACACGGGGGTAAGAAAGGAAGACTTTCTTACCCCGTCTCGTCTGAACCTTGTTGGCCAGATCAACAATATGGGCAATAGGTAGCGGCGTTCCATCCAAAGCCCAGTCCCCTGTTTCAACCTGATAAGAAAGACGTGCCCCCAGGATGGCCCTTGCGTTTTCAAACAGGGGAATGCTTTCTTCTTCTCCCGCAGGATACGATAAAGAATGTTCCCAAACCTGGTGGGTGTTTTTGGTCAACAAAGACCCGTGCGCGTTATCATGCGTCATCATTATTCGCTCCTAAAATGTACAACAAAATTTAAAACAAAAAAAGGTATATCATAATAAAAAATCTTTATAGAATAAAGACTTCGTATCTTTTTTTATTGTTAATCACACTGGATATTTTTGTCAAGAGAGGCCCCTGAATTTTCTGTAACCACACGTTGCATGACTGTTTTTTTTAGGGTAAAGAACTCTGTGTCATCATGAATCCCTTAACACAACCCATGCGTTTTTTAACCTGGCTGATTGTTGCAAGTGTTGTGTTCCGCGGGCTGATTCCGGCGGGCTACATGCCGGGGGCGCCTGAGGCGGGGCATTTGGTTAAGGTTGTGATCTGCACGGGCTATGGCAGCCAAACCATGGTGGTGGATGATCATGGTCAGCCCATCAAAAAAGACAGCAAACACTCCGGGGGTCACAAGGTTCCCTGTCCTTTTGCGTTAAACACCCACGCCACAACCCCCTCGGTTCCTGTGGCCCAGGTGGGTATGGCTGTTGTTTATACAGAGTTATTATTTCCGGCACCTGCGGCGCATCCTGCCACGGCAATGTTGCGCAAAACAGCGCCCGCGCGCGCGCCGCCTCTTTTCTCCTGAAACTCCCGCTTATTGTTCTGCATGGGTCTTGCCTGTTGGTGAGGCCGCGCACCTTTTCATCTTTTTTCAGGAGACGTTCCATGATATCGTTTCGATGCTCCGTCAGGGGCCTTTCGTTGTTGTCCCTTTTTGTTGTCACCGCAGCCTGGTCGGCTTTTGCCCAAAGTCCCAAAGACAAGGGCGACCCATCATCCCCCCCTAAACAAAAACAAGAACTGGCCGTAACCCTTACCAAAGGCAATGTTATCAAAAGCAACACCGTGCCCACGGTAGAGGCCGCAACACGCGCCATGAATCAAACGCCCGGTGCTGTGAACGTGGTACCTTTTCAGGATGTGGAAAAAAGATATATCCAGAATTTTCAAGACACGCTGTCCCTGGTTCCAGGGGTGTTTGCTCAAAAACGGTTTGGAGAAGAAGTGCGCCTCTCCATCCGCGGGTCCGGTATTTCACGGGGTTTCCATGTGCGTGGGGTGACGTTACTGCAAGACGGTATTCCCTTTAACCTTGCCGATGGCAGTGGGGATTTTCAAGAAGCAGATCCTCTGGCTTTGCAATACATTGAAGTTTACAAGGGGGCCAACGCGCTTGCCTATGGTGCCAACAGTTTAGGCGGTGCGATTAATTTGGTTTCGCCTACGGGTTACACAGCCAATGGTCATCAAGCGCGGATGGAAGCAGGATCAGAAAGCACATATCGTGGGAATCTCCGTAGTGGTTATCTGTTTGATAATCAAGATGCCTTCCTAAGCCTCACTGGCACCGAAAGTGATGGTTTCCGACAACACAGCCAGCAATCGAGCGCGAAACTCAATACCAATTACGGCATTAAATTAAACGATGATCTGGAAACACGGTTTTACCTCGGTGGCAACATCATTGAACAAGACCTCCCAGGTTCGCTCAGCCGTTCGGATGCTCTGAACAATCCCACCAAAGCCAATCCTATCCAGGTGCTCGGCGATCAAAAACGGGATATTCGCAGTCTTCGGCTTTCCAATAAAACCGCCTATAGAATTTCTGACACCCAAAACCTGGAGGGAGGGGTGTTTCTGAATCTGAAAGATCTCTTTCACCCTATTTTTGCGGTGGTCGATCAAGAAACCAAGGATTACGGAGGATTCGGCACCTTAGAGGGAAACTATGCCTTGGGCGATTATCAAAACCGTTATCGCCTTGGTTTTACGGCACAGGAGGGCACGACAGACGCACGGCTCTATACCAACGTGAAAGGAAGTCGGGGCAAGCTGATTGGGGATGCCGATCAAACCGCATCAACCTATAATTTTTTTGGCCAGAACCATTTCTATGTCACGCCTGCTGTGGCATTGGTCACGGGGGGGCAGCTAACCTTGGCAGAACGTGAAAGTTTCAACCATCTCAATCCGACCGCTAGCGATCAAGAAACCTATCGTTCCTTCAACCCAAAAGTTGGTGTTTTGTATGAACCGGTAAAGGACAATCAATTTTTCGCTAACATCAGCAAAAGCAGTGAAGCCCCCACATTTAGCGACCTCACGCAGGGGGGTACAGCAGGTTTTATCCCGCTTAAGGAGCAATCCGCATGGACAGCAGAAATCGGGACACGCGAACAGCGCGGCGATTACGCCTGGGACGTCAGTCTGTATCGCTCTTGGGTGAAGGACGAACTGGTGCAATACACCACGGGTCCAGGTATCCCCGCCACCACCTTTAATGCGGACAAGACCCTACACCAAGGACTAGAACTGGGTTTTGATGTTCAGATCACCGAAACTGTGAAATGGAGGAACGCCTATACCTATAATGACTTTACCTTTCAAGGGGATCCCCAGTATGGGGATAACCGACTGCCTGGCATACCAGAGCATTTCTATAAAACAATCGTGCGTTATACTGACCCCGCAGGTTGGAATGTTGCGCCCAGTTTGGAATGGGTACCCGTTGGAGCAGAGGTTGATTTTGCCAACACGTTGGATGCCCCAGGGTATGCCATTCTTGGTGTGGAGGCAGGCTATGAGCTTAACGAACGCGTAAGCCTGTTTGTGGATGCACGCAATCTCACCAATGAAAAATATATCAGTAACTTCAGCACCATTACCCGTGCTACCCCCCAAAACAGCAATGTGTTTTACCCAGGGGACGGCATCGGTATTTTTGGTGGTATTGTGGTGAGGTTCTAATGTTAGCAATTTTATACAAATGGCACGTGCGTCTTGGTGTACTTGCGGGCGTTTGCATGATCCTATGGGCGGCATCGGGGCTGATCCATCCGTTGCTGTCCTTTACGGGGATTAAGCCCGTGGCGTTTAGGCCGCCGGTTGAATCCGTGGTGCTGCAGGGGGCGAAAGCTCCATCCTTCCTGCCTGTTCAGAACGTCACCGCTATCAGGATTGTGTCTGTTGACGGGAAGCCCGCCTATCAACTCACGTTGTTAAAGCAACCAGAGCGGCTGTATTACAATGCGCAGACAGGGGTAGTGTTACCTAATGCCGATGTTGCGCGTGCTGAGGCATTAGCACGGCATTACAGCGGTGAAAAAACCGCCAAAGTTGTATCGGCAACACGACAAACAGCCTTTGATAAAAACTATCCGTCAATTAACAAATACCTGCCCGTGTGGCGAGTCGCGTTTGATCGCCCCGATGGGCTTGTTGTTTATGTCGATACGGGCGAAGACAAACTGGGCAGCATCAATACGCCTTATAAACAAACGCTGCTCTGGTTATTTCAGAATATCCACACGTTGAAGTTTTTAGAAGGCAGTGTTGAGGGCGTGCGCCTTGGGATGATCACCTGCGCTATGCTGGTGATTCTTGCCATGGCGTGTTTGGGGATTGCTTTGTTATGGAAACTCAAACGTCCGAAAATGCCCAAGGGTGGACGTGGGCTGCATCGCCGTTTGGCATGGGTGGTGTGGCTGCCCGTGTTGGCCTTTGCGGGCAGTGGGTTGTTTCATTTGTGGGTGCAAGGCACTGCTAAAAAAGCGGAGATTGCCAACGTGCGCCTGTTGGATAGTGCTTCGGTGCAATCGTTGCCAGATGGCGTGATCATTGCAAAGGATGTCCGCCTTAGTAACACGCCCAAAGGGTTGCTGTGGCGGGTGGAAATGGCATTGCCTAGCACTCCCAACGCAGCACCAAACCCGCACGCGCATCACAGGGGCAATACACCACAAACAAAAACAGCCTATTTCACGGTGCATGGCGGCGAGGCTGTACCGTTTACCGATACGGATATTGCTTTAGCAATCGCAGAAAACACAACAGGCACCCCCACCTTGCTACCCATGTTCAGCCCTGAATATGGGTTTGCCAACAAACGCCTGCCCGTATGGCGGGTGGAAACGCCCAATGGACTGGTGTTTGTCGATGCCAAAGCAGGCGTGGTGGCGGCGCGTGTCTCTCCTTTGGATACAATCGAATTGTGGAGCTTCAGTAATCTGCACAAGGGGCAGTTTCTGGATAAACTGCTGAGTATCTCACAAACACAACGGGATGGTATTTTAGCGGGGGTTGCGACATTGATTATCGTGATGAGCGGGATTGGGTTATGGCTGCAGAAGCGCAGGCGGAATACGACCCCCAGCCGCATCTGAACGCGGGATCTTATGCCAAGGCCCCGAAAGAGGCCCAAACCCTGATTAAGGATATGTTTGCCCCCTTTGTGGAAAAGGCAACAGGGGTGGGCCGTACCGTTTATGGGTCCCTTACCCCGCCGCCGCCCGATCCAGGGCCCCGGTTAAATCCGTGATTAGGTCCCGAATATCCTCAATCCCCACGGAAATCCTCAGCAGGTTGGGGGGCGTGGTGAGTTTATAATCCTCCACCGTGGCGCGGTGTTCAATCAAACTTTCGGTGCCACCCAGGGATGTTGCCACTTTAAAGACCTTTAATGCCTTCACCACAGACAAAGCCCCAGGGGCCCCGCCGCGCACCAAGATCGACATCAGCGCCCCATAACGGCCTTTCATCTGAACCCGCGCCGTATCGTGGCCTGGGTGGGAGGAAAGGCCCGGATACAAAACCCCCTCCACCGCCGGATGATGCTGCACGGCCAGGGCCAGGGCCAGTGTGTTATCGCAGCTGACGGGCACGCGCAGGTGTAGGGTTTTCAGGCCCCTTAATAATAACCAAGCCTCAAACGGGCCCAAAACGCCCCCCAATGTGCCGCGGAGTTTTTTGATGGTTTGCCAGCGGGGGCTGTCTTCCCGGGCGATCACCGCCCCTGCGATGACATCGTGGTGTCCGTTGAGGGCCTTGGAACACGAATGCACAACAAAATCAGCGCCCAGGCTGAGGGGTTGCGTCAATAACGGTGTGGGTACCGTATTATCAACAACCAAAAGAGCGCCGCACCCATCGGCGACGACCTTGGCCGCCCGAATGTCCGTGATGTCCATCATGGGATTGGACGGGGTTTCCACCCAAATCATATCGGTGGGGCCGGCGGCGGCCACGCGGGATAAATCCTGAAGGTCCGCATTATCATAAACCCGAACGTGATAACCCCACGTGCCCGCCCATTCCAAAAACCAGTTGGACAGTCCGACATATAATGTCTTTGGTACAACAAAATGGGCCCCTGGCTTTTGCGCCAGCAAAACCGCGCTGCAGGCCGCCATGCCCGAGGCATAAAGGGCCGTTTCAAAGCCCCCCTCCAGCAGGGTGATCAAGCGTTCCACGTCCAGATAGGTGGGATTGTCTGGGCGACCATAGACCCGGCCGGGTTCATACCCCATATCGGTGGGTTGGCGGGCAAAGGTGGCTGAGGGGTAAAGGGGGGGGACGATGGACCCCGTAGTGGGATCAAAACCAGGGGTGGATTGTGCCAGGTGCGTTTTGATATGGGGCATAATGTTACGTGCTCTTAACTTTGTGTTGTCTTAAATTTGCCTTCTTCGGGGAAAAGCGTTATCATACTTCTCTTTAAATTATCATGTTTTTAAGGTTATGAGTAGTTTTCACCGCGAATCCTGGACCCCCGATGCCTGGCAACAGTTGCCCATTGTGCAACACCCCACCTATCCCAATCAGGATGCCCTGCAAACGGTGAAGGCGCAACTGTCCAAAATGCCCCCCCTGGTGTTTGCGGGGGAGGTTCGCGCCCTGAAGAAAAAACTGGCCAAAGTGGCCAGGGGGGAGGCCTTTTTGCTGCAAGGGGGCGATTGCGCCGAAAGCTTTGCCGAATTCGGGGCCAACAAAATCCGCGATACGCTGCGGGTGATTTTGCAGATGGCCGTGGTGCTGGCCTATAGCTCTGGCAAGCCCGTGGTGAAAATTGCCCGTATGGCGGGACAGTTTGCCAAACCCCGCTCCGCCGATACCGAAACCTTGGACGGCGTGACCTTGCCTGCCTATCGCGGTGACATTATCAATGGCATGGACTTTACGCCGGAGGCCCGCCACCCCGACCCCCAGCGTATGCTGCGCTGTTATTATCAATCGGCGGCGACGCTGAACCTGATTCGCGCCCTCTCTGAAGGGGGGTATGCCAACGTCCATAAATTGAATCGGTGGAGTTTGGACTTCGTTGCGGCCTCCCCCGTGGGGCACCGTTACCAGGACACCATTGATAGCATCACCAAGGCCCTGAATTTCATGGAAGCCTGCGGTTTGACAGCAGATCAGGTGCCCCAGATTGAAAAAACAACGGTATATACGTCCCATGAGGCCCTGTTGCTGCATTACGAAGAATGCCTGACCCGCATCGATAGTCTAACCGGTGATTGGTATGATACGTCGGCCCATATGGTGTGGATTGGGGATCGGACGCGGCAGCTGGATCATGCCCACGTGGCCTTTATGCGGGGGATTGGCAATCCCGTGGGGATTAAATGTGGTCCCACAACGGACCCGGTGGCGTTGGTGGAAATTCTGAAAAGCATCAATCCCGATAACGAAGAGGGACGCATTGTCCTGATTTCCCGTATGGGCGCCGGAAAGGTGGAAACCTATTTACCCGCCCTGATTGAGGCCATTGAGGCCAGCGGTCAAACGGTGGTGTGGTCCTGTGACCCCATGCACGGCAACACCCATAAAACCACGGATGGGACCAAAACACGGTCCTTTGATGCGATTTTACAGGAAGTCACGGAATTTTTCGCTGTTCACAAACGCATGGGCACCCATGCCGGCGGTGTTCATATTGAAATGACCGGACAAGACGTCACAGAATGTGTCGGCGGCGGTCAACAACTGGGTGAAGATGATCTGAAATATCGCTATGAAACCCACTGTGATCCCCGGTTGAATGCGTCCCAGGCCCTGGAATTGTCATTTTTGCTGGCGGATGTGGTTTAGTTGCCGGCGTTAGGCCTCGCCTGGTCAATACAATCTCCCGCCCAGCATTCAGTGCCTTTTGCTGATAGGGGGTTGTAAGGATCAGGGGTTCGGGCATTTGCCAGTCCCCGGGTATGGCGGATTCAAGGGCATCCCTGATTTGCTGGGCATAATGGGCATCATCCGTGGCTGTCACCAAAAAACCACCGGGTTTCAGGGTGGGCTTTAAGCGTTTGAGAAAAGCCTCCGTTACCAAGCGCCGTTTTTGCTGCCGTGTTTTGGGCCAGGGATCCGGAAACAGGATAAAAATCTGATCAAAAAAGGCCTCGGGAAGCTCCGCCAGCAACAGCGCAATATCGCTGTTGGCCAATCGTATATTGGGCAAACTATTTTTATAGGCCTCCCGCAGGGCCAGGGTAAAGCCGGTTTGATACGCCTCAACCCCCACACACAATGTTTCAGGATGGGCCATGGCCTGGGCCAACAGATGGGCGCCGTTACCAAAACCAATTTCTAACAGACGGTGGGTACAGGGGGCCGTGACCAAAGAGCGCGGATCATCAAAACAAAGATCTCTGGCCTGAGTCTTTAGCGATGTGGCCGCCGCCGGGGAAAACCCTTTCCCCAGGCGGCGACCGTAAAACAATCGATCAGACAGCATCCTTTTGCTCGGCGGCCAGTTCTTGACGCAAAATTTTGGTGGCGGCCACCATGTTTTGCAGGGCCGGCAGGACCTCTGCCCAGCCCCGTGTTTTCAAACCACAATCGGGATTCACCCAAATTTGTTCAGGATTGAGAACATCCAGGGCCTTGCGCAATAAAAACACCATTTCCTCCGTTTTGGGGATACGGGGGCTGTGGATGTCGTAAACACCGGGTCCAATGTCGTTGGGGTATTTGAAATGGGTAAAGGCCGAGAGCAGCTCCATGGCCGAGCGCGACGTTTCAATGGAAATCACATCGGCATCCATGGCCGCAATGGAATCCATGATGTCGTTAAACTCGGAATAACACATATGGGTGTGAATCTGGGTTTTGTCCTCGACGCCTGCGGCCGAAAGACGAAACGCCCCCACGGCCCAGGTTAAATAGGGATTCTGATCCTCTTTCCGCAGGGGCAGCCCCTCACGAATGGCGGGCTCGTCAATTTGAATGATCTTGATGCCGGCTTTTTCCAGATCCATAACTTCATCCCGAATGGCCAAGGCAATTTGATTGCACGTCACGGAACGGGGCTGATCATCCCGCACAAAAGACCACTGCAAAATGGTGATGGGGCCTGTCAGCATTCCCTTCACCGGACGATCACTTAAGGATTGGGCGTAGGTGGTCCATTTGACCGTCATGGGGGTGGGGCGGGACACATCCCCGAAAATCACCGGCGGCTTAACGCAGCGTGAACCATAACTTTGCACCCAGCCGTTTTTGGTAAAGATAAAACCGCTGAGCTGTTCGCCAAAGTATTCCACCATATCATTGCGTTCAAATTCACCGTGAACGGGCACGTCAATGTCCAATTCCTCCTGAATTTTCATGGCGTTTTGAATACATTCGCCCAAGAATTGATCGTAAGCGGCCTGGTTCAGCTCGCCCTTATTAAACGCCGCCCGGGCATGACGGACTTCCTTCGTTTGGGGAAAAGAGCCAATGGTTGTCGTGGGAAATAACGGCAAATTCAAATCCGCCTTTTGGGCCAAACGGCGTTTGGAAAAGGGGTTTTTCCGGTTTTTCATGGATTCTGTCACCCCCGCAATACGCTGTTTCACAGCCGAATCATGAATCCGGGGGGATGTCTGCCGTGACGCCACCGCTGATTGATTCGCCGCAAAAAACGCCGCGTCTTTTTTACCGTTTAAGGCATCGCGCAGGGACGCAACCTCGGTCAATTTTTGCGTGGCAAAGGACAGCCAGGATTTCACCTCAGCATCCAACTTGGTTTCTTGATCCAAATCCACGGGGCTGTGCAGCAGCGAGCAGCTGGGGGCCACGATGATTTTATCCGCGCCGCGGACGGCCACGAATTTTTCGGCCACCGCCAGGGCGCGGGTTAAATCGGTTTTCCAGATGTTGCGGCCCTCAATCAGGCCCAAGGACAAAACTTTTTCCTTGGGGGTGCTGGCCAGCAGCGCGTCAATGTCTTCTGAACCGCGCACCAAATCCACGTGCAGCGCAGCGCTGGGAAGCGATAACGCCAACGATAAATTATCCCGCAGGCCCCCGAAATAAACGGCCAGGGTGTAATCCAATCCCAAAGACCCCAGGGTTTTATAGGCGGATTCAAACGCGGTCTTTTCTTCAGACGTCAGGTTTGTGGCCAAACAGGGCTCGTCCAGCTGAATGGCTTTAACGCCCAGGGTTTTCAGTTTGGCAACAATGGTTTTGTAAACCTCCAGCAAGGACGGCAACAAATCCAAGGGCTTTAAACCAGCATCATAGGATTTTGACAGCAACAAATAGGACACCGGCCCCACCAGCACAGGGCGGGTTTCCAGCCCCAGGGCTTTGGCCTCTTGATACTCATCAAAAATTTTTGTGGATGACAGGGCAAAGGTGGTTTTTTTCGTCAGTTCAGGGACAATATAGTGGTAATTGGTGTCCATCCATTTGGTCATTTCCATGGCCACAACGTCCTGGCCATCCTCTTGACGGCCCCGGGCCATGGCGAAATAGGTGTCATGATCCACCAGGCCGCCCTTAAACCCATAACGCTCGGGCACGGCGCCCAGCAAACAGGTCATATCCAGCATATGGTCATACAGGGAGAAATCATTGCCGGGGATGATATCCATCCCCCGATCCCGTTGTAACGTCCAATGACGGGCGCGCAGGTCCTTGGCAACAGTCAGAACATCCTCTAAAGACGATGCCTTTTTCCAAAACGACTCAAGCGCGAATTTCAATTCGCGGTGAACCCCAACGCGGGGGAATCCTAAATTTGCGGCGAAAACCATATCATTGTCCTTATAAAAAAAAGACATTCTAAAAGGTTTGCACGCGCGATGCAATTCGTTTTGTTTTTTTGAGGGTGGCTTTTGCAATGATTTTTTTCTTGACAGACCCTTGACTTTTTGATCCGTTTTTTTAGGATCAAGGACAGAGCGCCCTGATAACCTAACCACGGTGGCCCTTCAACGTCTTCAAACCTTCAATTATTTTCATAAATGCTCCTTTTTTAGAGCATCTCAACACCATTCTTCCCAGAATGTAAACCGGGTTTACCGGGTTTATTGAATGACCCTGTCCGATTGACAAATGATTTGACAATCTTTTCCAAGAATTGCTAGTATTGATGCCTCTGTGAAGGAACAAATGTTAAGAGGCTTTTGCAGACCCTTGTCCTTTGATTTTATTTTTGGGAATAGGCATTTTTATGGCCCGCGTTACCGTTGAAGATTGTATTCATATCGTCCCTAACCGTTTTGAATTGGTGATGTTGGCCGCTCAGCGGGCCAAAGATCTGTCTGCGGGCAGCATGGTCACATTGCCCCGGGATAATGATAAAAATCCTGTCCTGGCGTTGCGGGAAATTGGCGAAAACAATTTGTCCGTTGAAACCCTGCGTGAAGATTGCATTCGAGGTCTGCAGCGCAATATTTCTTTGGCTGAGGATGAAGGGGAGCTCGAGGCTCTCTTGGCCGGGGATCAGTCAGAGGCCCCCGTAAAAGCCGCCAGCATTTTGATCGAAACCGACGATTTAAACGCTGAGGATTTTGCCGACACCGATGCTGAATTGCCAGACAGTGCTGAGGATGACCTCTAGGCCGCCTTCTTTTCAGGAGCGGGCCTCCATGCTGCGCGTCAACTTGGCCGGTGAGTACGGCGCCAGATCCATTTATCAAGGACAGCTCCGCGTTTTAAAAAATCACGATTCGGCCCCTGTTTTGAGCCATATGCTGGATCAAGAGCAAGAACACCTGCATTTTTTTGAAAAAGCCTGCGTCCGGGAAAGAGTCCGTCCCTCGGCCCTTTCTCCATTATGGTACGGGGCGGGGCAGTTATTGGGCATGATCACCGCCGCCATGGGCCCTAAAAGTGCCATGGCCTGCACCATGGCCGTGGAAACCGTGATTGGTCAGCATTACCAGGAACAAATTCAGGCCCTGCCGCTGGAGGACCCCCTGCGGGAAACACTGGTCCAATTTCAGGCGGAAGAACGCGAACACCACGACACCGCCGCTGATCATCAGGGACAAGACGCCCCTGGGTATCCCGTGCTTTCTGCCGTAATTCAGGCAGGATCCCGCCTGGCTATTGCCCTGGCAAAACGTGTTTAGGGTTTGTTTTTAAGCAGGAAACATTTTGTAAAAAAAAACCTGTAAAAAAAACCTTGCCAAAGCGGTTGGCTTTTGCAACAACCTGGGGTTCAACTTTCTAAACTCATGGAAGCGGCTAGACGACATCCCGGCCCTTTCGTAGTTGTTAAGAAAGGAGACCCTGGCGAAAAATTTTATTTTTCTACGGGGCTTTTCTAAAGCGTTTTAATTTTTTAAGAGGTTTACGATGTCGCTTTCAAAAGACAACACATTAACATTGATCCAAACCTTTGGTGGATCTGAAAAAAACACAGGATCTTCCGCCGTTCAGGTGGCCCTTTTTACCGGTCGCATCAATGAATTGACCGAGCACCTAAAGATCCACAAAAAAGATCATAGCTCTCGCCGTGGCTTGCTGAAAATGGTGGGTCGTCGTCGGAAACTTTTGGATTACTTAAAATCCAAAAATCCTTCGGAATATAAGTCCCTGATTGAAAAATTAGGTCTTCGTTATTAATTTTGCTTGGTTAGGAAGAAACATGAAATTTGATTTGATCTCTCGTGAGATAAACTGGGCAGGGCGCACCCTGCGTCTGGAAACGGGTAAAGTCGCCCGTCAGGCCGATGGGGCCGTGATGGTCACTTACGGTGATACCGTGGTCCTGTGTACCGTGGTGGCGGATAAAAACACATCGGCCAAAAATGATTTTTTCCCTTTGACGGTTCACTATACAGAAAAAACCTTTTCTGCGGGCCGCATCCCCGGTGGCTTTTTCAAACGGGAAGGTCGCCCCAGCGAAAAAGAAGTTCTAACCTCTCGCCTGATTGATCGCCCCATTCGTCCCCTGTTTGATCCCTGGTATAACCAAGATACTCAGGTTTTGTGTACGGTGCTGAGCTTTGATGAAAGCGTGGATGCCGATATTGCCGCCATTATTGGGGCTTCTGCGGCCTTGGCCATTTCGGGCCTGCCGTTTTTGGGTCCTATTGCCGCTGCCCGTGTGGGGTATATCAATAATGGGTTTGTCTTAAATCCTGGTATCAAAAACCTTGAGGATTCCGCCCTGGACCTGTGCGTGGCCGGAACTGACGAAGGCGTTTTGATGGTGGAGTCCGAGGCCAGCGAGCTGAGCGAAACGCTGATGCTTCAGGCTGTGATGTTTGGCTTTGATGCGTTCCAGCCCGTCATTGCCCTGATCAAAGATTTGGCAGCAGCCTGTCAAAAGGCACCGCTTTTTGCTGCTCCTGAAAAACAGGCGGCCCTTTTGGATGCCAAGGCAGCCAAAGCCCTAACCGCGTCGTTTAAGTCGGCTTATGATATCAAAGTCAAACAAGACCGTCGCGCCGCCCTGGATGCCGTTTATGCGGGGATTAAGGAAAAATGGGCCAATGATGCGGCTTTGGAAAAGATTTTAAGTGAAGCTAAAGAGTTGGAAAAAGACCTGGTCCGTCGCGCCATTTTGGAAACCGGCGTTCGGATTGACGGTCGTCGTGGGGAAGACATCCGCAGTATCGTTTGCGAAACCGCCCTGTTGCCCCGCGTTCACGGAAGTTCGCTGTTCACCCGCGGCGAAACCCAAACCATTGTGGCCGCCACTTTGGGAACAGGCGACGATGAGCAGATCATGGATGCCCTACAGGGTGAATACCGTGAAGATTTCTTGTTGCACTACAACTTCCCTCCTTTTTCCGTCGGGGAAACAGGCCGTTATGGCGCCCCGGGTCGTCGTGAAATTGGCCACGGAAAACTGGCCTGGCGCGCGGTTCATCCTATGTTGCCGAACAAAGAAGACTTTCCCTATACACTGCGTGTGGTTTCTGAGGTCACGGAGTCCAACGGATCGTCTTCCATGGCGACGGTTTGTGGGACGACGTTGTCTTTATTGGATGCCGGTGTGCCGTTAAAGCGTTCTGTGGCCGGTATTGCCATGGGATTGATTAAAGAAGGGAAAGACGTGGCCATTTTGTCCGACATTCTGGGCGATGAAGATCACCTGGGGGATATGGATTTTAAAGTGGCGGGAACGTCCGAAGGGATTACCGCCCTTCAGATGGACATCAAAATCACGTCCATTACCCGCGACATTATGGAAAAGGCCCTAAAGCAAGCCAAGACCGGCCGTATGCATATCTTGGGTATTATGAACCAACTGATTTCTTCGCCTAAGCAAGAGGTGAGCCCCTGGGCCCCCCGTATGCACCAAATGACCATTCCGGTGGATAAAATTCGGGAATTGATTGGGCCCGGCGGGAAAAACATTCGCGAAATTTGTGACACGACCAAGGCCAAAATCGACATTAAAGACGATGGCACCGTGTTTATTGCCAGCAACAATGCCGAGGCCCTGAACGCCGCCATCGAAAAAGTCAAAATGTCCACAGGCAGCCTGGAAATTGGCACGGTGTACACCGGAAAAGTGGCCAAACTCATGGACTTCGGGGCGTTTGTGACCATTGGCAACCAGGACGGTTTGGTACATGTCAGCGAAATTTCCGATGAACGTGTGAATAATGTCGCGGATTATCTGAGCGTTGGCCAGATTATCAATGTCAAAGTGGTGGGCATTGACGAACGCGGCAAAATCCGTCTGAGTATGAAAAAGGCCGTGGCCTAATCCTGAATCGTTATAACGTGAGTTGTTTATGAAAGTCGCTAACTCCCTCAAAACCCTGAAAAACCGCCACAAAGACTGCCGCGTCATCCGCCGCAAAGGCCGCGTTTACGTCATCAACAAAACCAACCCGCGGTATAAAGTCCGTCAGGGGTAAAAAGCCATACACCACTGTTTTCAATGTATGAACAGTGGTGTCTTTTAGGCCCCCCCAAATTTTTACGCCCGCCAACCCAAGATCGCGTGATTCAAAAAAATATCCACCTGCAAGTAGTGCTAACCCCAAACTCCACGTTTTCCAGAACGATAAGCTCTGGCAAACATTGATGCGCTAAACTATCCGGCAACAAGACCCGCGAAACGCCAGTTAAGAGTTTCACCCGCGTGAAACGGAACGATGTGGGTCCCAGCGGCTGGAAGTGTGGACGGGACAGGAGTGGGGGTTTTTTCCAGAACAATTTTTCTGGTATTCAGCGGCAGACCGTAAAAACGCGGGCCATGTTCTGAGGCAAAGGCCTCAAAGTGGTGCAGCGCCCCTTCTTCCTCAAACGTCTTGGCGTAACTTTCCAGCGCAAAGGGGGCGTTAAAGATGCCTGCGCAGCCGCAGGCAGATTCCTTATCATGAACAGCATGCGGCGCCGAATCCGTGCCGAGAAAGAATTTAGGCGATCCAGACGTTGCGGCGCGGCGCAGGGCCAGGCGATGCACTTCGCGCTTGGCAACGGGCAGGCAATAAAAATGCGGTCGGATACCACCCTGAAACATGGCGTTGCGGTTGATTTCCAGATGGTGCGGCGTGATGGTGGCAGCCAGGTTCGTGCCGCTGGATTCGATGAACGCAACGGCGTCCGCCGTGGTGATATGCTCCAACACGATTTTAAGCGCGGGAAAATCGGCGATGATTTTGCTCAGGATGCGCTCGATGAAAACCGCCTCTCTGTCGAAAATATCAATGTGATGCTCTGTCACCTCGCCGTGTAGCAAGAGCGGTATACCGATGCCTTGCATCGCCTCAAACACGGGATAGAGTTTTTTGAAATCGGTAACACCATGCGCGGCATTGGTTGTTGCGTGGGCGGGATAGAGTTTGCAGGCTGTAAAAATACCCTGGGTAAAGCCCCGTTCCACCTCCGCCGGGTCTGTGACATCGGTCAGATAACAGGTCATCAGCGGGGTGAACGTGATCCCGGGTTCCAGCGCGGCGGTAATGCGATCACGGTACGCTTTGGCCGCCGCAACCGTGGTCACAGGGGACTTAAGATTCGGCATCACGATGGCCCGGGCAAACGGGCGGGCGGTGTAATTGACGACAGCGGCCAGCATCGCATCATCGCGCAAGTGCACATGCCAGTCGTCGGGTTGCCGGATAATGATCCGATTGTCGGTTTTTTTTGCTGCGGTCATGTGTTTATATAATGGCATTGTTTATGATTAGGCAAGCAAACACCTAAGCCAACCAACCCGAGGATAGAAACAAGAGGCAGCGCGGTTAAAAATCCTGCCAGTTCAGGGCATTTGCCAGAGAGCCAAGAGGCGCCGAGGATGATGCTGACGGCAATGGCGATTTTGAGGGCTATCGGCATAAAAACGCTTATTTTGAAGCTGACTAAAAAGGTATTGCCTACCGCACTAAGGTTAGTTTTTTTTGGAAGGTTGCGATGGCTCTGAGGCCCGTTTTGGCCTCTCGGCGCCCCTCTTTCTGCCAGCAAGACACCCAGTTTCTGACCGTCGTCACACCCAACTGCAAAATTTGACTCACTTCTTTGACGGGCCGCCCCTGATCCACCATGTCCAACGCCCGACCGCGTAAATCTTCACTGTAAGCTCGTGCCATTTCCTGACCTCTTTTGTTATTTTTGATAAATGACCTTGAAGGCTTACCTTAGACCAATCTTAGTGGGGCAGGCAATAACTAACCGGACATATCAGTTGTTGGTGACAGGAAAACTCTTTCCGGTGATTGAATTGGGGAGCGTAACGGAGTTTTAGGGCACCCCCATGCAAAACCCTTTCCCCCGCCCATGGCGGTGTGGTAAAAGGGTGACTCTTTGAATTGACGCGGATTTTATAATGCTTAATCTTCCCGAGGGTCTGACCTTTGCTGATCTTTATACATCGGAGGGACTTGCCCGTCTGGATGTGTTTTTTCTAAAAGAGCTGCAACAAAAATCCCCTGCCCTGGCGGAATCCCTGCTGGCCGCCCGTGCGCACCCGGAAATGTTGAGCAAGCTCGAGGAATCAACGCTCATCCTGGCGGTGGCCCCGTTGTTGGAGGGGTTTTTGGCGACCCTTTTTGGTATTGAAAAAGAAGCGGCTGATTTGACCCAAGCCCACCATGACCTGATGCCGCTGTTTGAGGTCCGCCGGACCTTTGTGCAGCGCCAGGCCATGAAAACCTATGGCAAAGGAGCCCATACCTTTGACGGACCCGGGTTGTGGCGGGATTTGGCCCCCCATTTTCCCCAAAAAACCGAGGATGCTGACCTGGATTTCGCCCGGGCTGTTTTGGCCTGGCAAGCTGCGCCCGAGGGCAAGGAAACGCTGCTGGATACCTCCCTGCGCTATGCTGCATGGGCGACGGTGCAACAAAAACAAACATCGGTTTTGTTTAAAGATCCCAAAAAACTGGACTTTGCCCACCTGGTGCACACCCAAAAAATCCATCGTGACGGTGTGGATATGCTGGTGGCGGTGGAGGGGAGCCTGCGGCCCCGCACGGGCTTTGCCCTGACCGATACCGGCGGGACCTTGCGTGATGCCTTAAGCGAGGCCACCTATTGTATTCACTGTCACAACCAGGGGCGGGATTCCTGCAGCCAGGGCCTGAAGGACAAAAAAACCGGCGATTTTCAAAAAAGCCCCTTTGGTGTGACCTTGACCGGCTGCCCGTTAGAGGAAAAAATTTCCGAAATGCACACCTTAAAAATTCAAGGGCATTTCTTGGGGGCGCTGGCGGTCATTACCATTGATAATCCCATGGCTGCCGCCACGGGCCACCGCATTTGCAATGACTGTATGAAGGCCTGCATTTACCAAAAACAAGAACCCGTGAACATTCCCCAGGCCGAAACGCGGATTTTGCGGGACGTTTTGGAACAACCCTACGGTTTTGAGATTTACAGCCTGCTGACCCGATGGAATCCGCTGAACATCCACCGCCCCTATCCCAAGGCCCCCACGGGCAAAAAGGTTCTGGTGGTGGGCATGGGTCCGGCGGGCTTTACGTTGGCGCATCATTTGATGAACGATGGGCACACGGTGGTGGGCGTTGATGGGGCGAAGATCGAACCGTTACCAGACGTTTTAACCGATACCACACAGCCCATTCAGGATATCCAGGACCTTTGGGAAAACCTGGACGAACGGATTTTGGCCGGCTTTGGTGGCGTCGCCGAATACGGTATTACCGTGCGGTGGGATAAGAATTTTTTAAAGGTCGTGCGTTTGCTGCTGCAACGCCGCGCCCCATTTGCTTTGTTCGGGGGCGTGCGGTTTGGCGGGACGATCACCATTACCCAGGCCTTTGAGGATTTTGGCTTTGATCATATTGCCCTATGCGCCGGCGCGGGGGCGCCCACGATTATTGATATGAAAAATGGGTTGGCGAAGGGCGTGCGGCAGGCCTCTGATTTTCTGATGGCCCTGCAATTAACAGGGGCGGCCAAGGCGGATTCTTTGGCCAATTTGCAAATCCGCCTGCCCGTGGTGGTCATCGGGGGGGGCTTGACCGGGGTGGATACGACGACGGAGGCCCTGGCCTATTACCCCGTCATGGTGGAAAAAACATTGAAACGGTACGAAACTTTGGCTGGGAAACAGGGGGAGGCCACCATCCGCGCCGCCTATCGCCCCGACGATTTGGCGATTTTGGACGAATACCTGGCCCATGCCCGGGCATTACGGGTGGAGCGAGCCAAGGCAAGCCCTGATGTTATTGGTTTGCTGCGTTCCTGGGGTGGCTCGACACTGGTGTATCGGAAGGATTTAACGGACGCGCCGTCCTATACCCTGAATCATGAAGAGGTTGAAAAGGCCCTGGAAGAGGGCATTGCCATCGCCCCCCACTGTACCCCCTTGGCCGTTGAGGTAGACGAAACGGGATGGGCCCGGGGCCTGACGGTAAAACACAGCGACGGCAGCACGCACACCCTTGCGGCCCGTACCATTTTGGTGGCGGCGGGGACCAAACCCAACGTCGTCTTGCAGGATGAAGACCCCACCCACATCACCCTGGACGGGCGGTATTTTCAGGCCATTGACGAAAATGGCGCGTCTGTGAAGCCAGAATCCCTTGCCAAGCCCGCCACGCCCCATGTTTTGGCCAGTCGATATGATGAAAAACGGTTTATTAGCTTTTTTGGGGACATGCACCCGTCCTTTGCCGGCAATGTGGTGAAGGCCATGGGAAGCGCGAAGCAGGGGTATCCCATCGTTTCCCGTGTTCTGGGGACGAAGGACAGAGGACAGAGGACAGAGGACAAAGCATTTTTTGCGTATCTGAACGATCAGCTTTTCGCCACGGTGCATGCGGTGAATCGCTTGACCCCCAATATTGTGGAAATTGTGGTGCGCGCCCCCCAGGCCGCCCGCGAGTTTAAACCAGGGCAGTTTTATCGTTTGCAAAATTTTGAAACCTACGCGCCCGTCAAAAATGGCACGCGCCTGGCCATGGAGGGCATCGCCGCCACGGGGGCCTGGGTGGATAAAGAAAAAGGGTTGCTGGCCACCATCATCCTGGAAATGGGCGGTTCGTCCAGTTTGTGCCAGTACCTAAAACCTGGCGAGCCCGTCATCCTCATGGGACCCACAGGGGAGCCCACCCATATTCCTGATGGCAAAACCGTCCTGCTGGTGGGCGGCGGCCTTGGCAATGCCGTGCTGTTTTCCATCGGCGCGGCGCTGAAAGCCTGCGGCAGTCGCGTGCTGTATTTTGCGGGTTACAAAAAAGCCGGCGACCGGTATCACGTCGATAAAATCGAATCCGCCAGCGATGTTGTGGTTTGGTGTTGTGACGAAACGGCTGATTTTGTTCCCAACCGCCCCCAAGATCATGCCTATACCGGAAACATCGTCCAGGCTATTGCCGCCTACGCCCGGGGGGATTTGGGAACCCCCACCATCCCCACCGAAACCGTGGATCATCTGATTGTCATCGGATCCGACCGCATGATGGATGCCGTCCGCATCGCCCGCCACGGCGCTTTGGCCCCGTACCTGCCGGGCGTGACCGAGGCCATCGGCAGCATCAACAGCCCCATGCAGTGTATGATGAAAAAAATCTGCGCCCAGTGCCTGCAAATCCACCGCGACCCCGTGACGGGCGTCGAAACCGTGGTTTATTCCTGTCACAACCAGGACCAACCCCTGGACCAGGTGGATTTTAAATGCCTGAATGACCGTTTGGGCCAAAACCGCGCGTTGGAAATTTTAACGGCGGGGTGGATTGGAAATTTGTAGTTGATTTTTTATCAAAATTGGTTTATTTTTTATTTATCGTTCAATTTAAAGGATTTTGATATGAGTGGCTCTGAAAATGGGGGGGCGGCCCGGGGGGGGGGGGGGGGGGGGGGGGGTGGGGGGGGGGGGTGGGGGGGGGGGGGGGGTTGGG
>JBILRW010000057.1:0-6482 GCA_044372405.1 Alphaproteobacteria bacterium | reverse complement strand
GTGGCTCTGAAAATCCCCCCCCCCCCCAGTCAAATAGTGAAGTGCCTGATCATTGGCCACAACTTTTAGAATCCAATGCAAATTATGCCCAAAAATTGGGATTAGACCCCGAGTTGTTTCAGGGGATGTCCCCAGAGGGGGCCTTGGACATTTTAAAAATGGTTGAATTGGATTTAAAAAAAGATACCAATCCCGCCCCCCAACCCAATAAAAACCAATGGGTCGGTTTTGTAACCACAGCGGGCGGGGTTTTATCCACAGTATCCCAGGCCGCCCAACCTGTTTTAGAAAACATACAATCGGCGGCGAAAGATGTGGCATGGAAGGCGAACCAACTTGCTAATTTGACAATTAACACAGCTGTAGCAGCCACAACAGCATCTCTGGTGGTTTATATGGGCGTTAATGGACCCGTAAAAACCGTGGGAAGTATTATGGATGGAGGGGCCAGTATTCCTAAAGTTTTAGAAGCGATCCCCTGTGCAGTGCAACAAGTCAAAGTAGGTAAAATTCTAGAGCCTGCAGGGGGGCCTCCTCCTACTTACTTAGAGGCTTTGGAAAGCTGCATGGGAAGAGATAGGTAGAGGCACCTCTAAAAAGCCTTGATGTGTCATCCCACGAAAGTGGGAATCCATAAAATCAATGCATTAGATGCCGGCTTTCGCAGGAATGACACGGTTATTAGAGGTGCCCGTAGAACGCTCATAACTTTTTTTCCTTAAGGCTACAAAACAGAGCGCACGAAATTTTAACGGTGGGGTGGATTGGAAGTTTGTAGCAATCGCCCCCTAAGCCGCCTGAATCAAAGGCGCCTGAATCCATTTTTGGGCCAGGGCAGCGCCGGCGTAGCGGGCGGAGACGCCCAGGGCTTCTTCGATGCGGATCAGTTGATTGTATTTGGCCAGACGATCACTGCGGGACAGGGACCCCGTTTTGATTTGTCCCGTGCCAAAGGCCACGGCCAAATCGGCGATGATGGCATCTTCGGTTTCGCCGGAGCGGTGGGACATGACCGAGGCATAACCATGACGGTGGGCCAGATCAATGGCGCGCCATGTTTCGGTTAAGGTACCGATTTGATTGACCTTAATCAAAATGGCATTGCCCGCACCCTGATCAATACCCTGTTGCAGGCGCGTGACGTTGGTGACAAACAAATCATCCCCCACCAACTGCAAACGATGGCCCAGGGTTTTGGTGAGGGACTGCCAGCCGGTCCAGTCTTGTTGATCCAGGGCATCTTCAATAGAAACAATGGGGTAATCCCGGGTGAGGGTGTCGTAGTAATTCACCATGGCCTCAGAAGACAGCGTCAATTTTTCGCCGTGCCAGTGATACTGAGCGTCTTTATAGAATTCGGATGAGGCCACATCCAGAGCCAACACCACATCGCGGCCACTTTGGTAACCCGCCTGACCAATGGCAGATTCCAGCAAATCCAGGGCTGCCCGGGTGGAGGCAATGGCCGGCGCAAAACCCCCTTCATCGCCCACGTTGGTGCCGAGGCCCTTGCTTTTTAAAAGGCTTTTCAGGGAATGGAAAATTTCGGCGCCCATGCGCAGCCCCTCAGAAAACGACGGCGCCCCCACGGGCATAATCATAAATTCCTGAACATCCAGGGCATTATCCGCATGCTGACCGCCATTGATGATGTTCATCATGGGCACGGGTAACAGGGACGCAAAGGCCCCCCCCAGCGAGCGATACAGGGGCAGATCCTGAAACGCCGCCGCCGCCCGCGCCGTGGCCAGGGAAACCCCAAGGAGAGCATTGGCCCCCAAACGACCCTTATTTTCTGTGCCATCCAGATCAATCAAGGCCTGATCCAGGGCCACTTGATCACAGGCATCCATGCCGATTAAGGCATCGGCAATTTCTGTATTCACCGCCTCAACGGCCTGTAAAACCCCTTTGCCGCCATAGCGTTTGGCGTCGCCATCGCGTTTTTCAACGGCTTCATACATGCCCGTAGAGGCCCCCGACGGGACAGCCGCCCGCCCCGAAACGCCGCTATCCAGGCGAACTTCAACTTCGACGGTGGGATAGCCCCGGGAATCCAAAATTTCGCGGGCGGTGATGTCAATTAAGGTGCTCATGGGACAATGCCTTGTTATAAAAGGATGAAATCAAAAACCATGGTGGGCCTGAGTGGACTCGAACCACCGACCTCACCCTTATCAGGGGTGCGCTCTAACCAGCTGAGCTACAGGCCCATATGTCGCAAAACATACAGAAACGGAGGGATACCATTTTTGCCCCTGGGTTTCAAGGCGTTTTTGACGGCTTTGACGGCTTTTTTAAAAAGCAACACGCTCAGCCGCCAACCCAAGCCTACGCCGGCTTCGGCTTTAACGGGGCCCGTGTCTTTTTGGGTTCGTTTTCTGATGTGGGCACAGATGTTTTTGTCGTGGCTTTTTTGTGGGCCTTTTGAGTTGAAGCCTCTTCCCGCACCAAGGCTCCACCATCTAAGACGATTTTTATGTCATCCCCGCTGAGGGTTTCGTACTCTAACAAAGCCTGGGCCAGACGTTCCAATTGATCGGCATGTTCGGTTAAAATCGTTTCCGCCCGTTGATAGGCACGGTCAACGATGACGCGGACCTCGCTGTCAACGATTTCTGCCGTGGCGTCGGACATGTTTTTGCTTTGGGTGACGGAGTGTCCCAAAAAGACCTCTTGCTGATCGGCGCCATAATGAAGAGGGCCCAATTTTTTACTCATACCCCACTCGGTAACCATGCGGCGGGCCATGCTTGTGGCCATTTGAATATCACCAGAGGCCCCCGTTGTAACCATTTGCTTGCCAAAGGTTATGGCCTCCGCAATGCGCCCCCCCATGGCCACGGCCAGGTCATCTTCTAACTTGGCTTTGGACATGGAATAACGGTCCCCCTCGGGCAGACGCATGACCATCCCCAGGGCACGGCCCCTCGGGATGATGGTGGCCTTATGAATGGGATCTGAGTGGGGGCAGTGAAGGGCCACGATGGCGTGGCCGGCTTCGTGATAGGCCGTGAGTTTTTTTTCAGACTCGCTCATGGCCATGGACCGACGCTCGGACCCCATCATGACTTTGTCTTTGGCCTCTTCCAACTCGGCCATGCCCACCGCCGTTTTGTTTTTTCGGGCCGCCAGCAACGCCGCTTCATTAACCAAGTTCGCTAAATCTGCCCCTGAAAATCCTGGGGTTCCCCGGGCAATCACACGGGCCTCCACCCCCCCAGCCAGGGGGACTTTTTTTAAGTGAACGCGCAAAATTTTCTCCCGCCCCATCACATCGGGATTGGGGACCACCACCTGACGGTCAAAGCGTCCCGGACGCAGCAACGCTGGGTCCAGAACATCGGGCCGGTTGGTGGCGGCAATCAAAATGACCCCCTCCGTGCCCTCAAACCCATCCATTTCAACCAAGAGCTGGTTTAGGGTCTGTTCGCGCTCGTCATTGCCGCCGCCCAGGCCCGCCCCACGATGACGCCCGACAGCGTCAATTTCATCAATAAAGATAATACAGGGGGCGTTTTTGCGGCCTTGCTCGAACATATCCCGCACACGGCTGGCCCCGACACCCACAAACATTTCAACAAAATCGGACCCTGATATGGTGAAAAAGGGCACACCGGCCTCGCCGGCAATGGCACGGGCCAGCAGGGTTTTCCCCGTTCCTGGGGGGCCCACGAGCAGAACCCCTTTGGGAATTTTTCCGCCCAAGCGCTGGAATTTTTGGGGATCTTTCAGAAAATCGACGACTTCTTCTAATTCCTGTTTGGCCTCATCGATACCCGCGACATCTTCAAAGGTGATTTTGGTGTTTTTTTCCGTCAACATTTTGGCCCTGGATTTGCCAAAGCCCATGGCTTTTCCGCTGCTTTGCTGCATTTGACGCAGAAAAAACAGCCAGATGCCAATAAAAATCAGCCAGGGTAGTGCGCCGATGATCATACCCAGGATCGAGGTTTGCCCCTGGTCCTCTGGTGTCGCACTGACGCGAACTTTGGCGGCCTCTAACCGGTCCATCAATTTAAAATCACCGGGATTATAGGTGACGAAAGACGCCCCCCCCTGATCCCGACGGGTGGCGCGAATTTGTTGGCCCTGAACCGTGACCTGATCAATCTGCCCCTGGGTCAGAAGCTGCGTAAATTCGGAATAATCTATCGTTGGGACTTTGGGGGTATTGGAGGTTTGAAAACTGCCAAACACCGCGAAAACAACCACAGCGATGACAACCCAGATGGCAATATTTTTAAAAAGATTCGGCATGGTCTTCTTTCATCACAAGGGCAACAAAGGACAATATGATATCATCCCCTACATACCTTAACTATAGGTATGCAGTGGTAATATTTCAAGGTCTCTGTCACAGACTCTGTCACAGACGGTCGCGAAAGGATTGATAGGCGAAGATTTTCACGACCTCATACCGACCATTGTCATGCAATGTGCCAAAATCGGGCAGAGGCGTGCCATTAAAAACGGTGCTTTTGACAAAAGTATAATGCAAAGCATCCCCGAACAGAATTGTATCGCCAATCTTCAAGGGGTTCACAAAACTATACGTGCCAAAAATATCCCCTGTCATGCAGGTGTTGCCGGCTAGGATATAGTTATAGGGGTGTTCCCCCTCCAAGCCAGCCCCCACCACGAGGGCGCGATAGCCGGCCTCGATCACATCAGGATGATGACAACTGGCAGAGGCATCCAATATGGCAATGGGCACACCGTTATAATGAATATCCAAAACAGTGGCCACCAGATAGCCGCCGTTGTAGACAATCCCACCCCCTGGCTCCAAAAGAACCGAAACATCGTGTTTGTCCTGAAAGCGGTTGATGGCATCCATAAGGGCAGAAAGGTCATAGTCCGGATGGTTTAAAAGATGCCCCCCCCCGAAATTGACGGTTTTGACGAATTTCAGATAGGGGGCAAAGGTTTCCGAAACATGCTGAATTAACCCCATGGACCCATCATGACGGGATTCACACAGGGCATGGACATGAAAAATATCCACACCATCCCAGTTGACATCCCCCAGCTGATCCGCCGGCGTTCCAAAACGGGAATGGGGGGCGCAGGGATTATACAGATCCCCCCCCACGGTGCTGAGGCTATACCCCGGATTCACCCGCAGGCCAATAGGTTTGCCCGCCCCGATGTGGGGGCGAAAATGGTTCAACTGGGCAGGGGAATTAAAATAAATATGATCGGCGTAGCCCAAGATTTCCGGTATATCCTGATCTCTAAAGGCCGGCGCATAAACGTGGACTTGTTTGCCGAAGGTTTCATGGCCCAAGCGGGCCTCGTAAAGGCCACTGGCCGTTGTGCCATCCAGAACCTCTGCCAGCAGGGGAAACAGATCCACACGGGCAAAGGCCTTGGTGGCCAGCAGGACCTGACAGCCGGTTTTTTCTTTTACATGGGCGATGCGATCCAGATTGCGCCTGAGTGCCGATACATCGGCAACATAGGCAGGCGTATTGATGGATTCATACCAAGGTTGGTTGGGCATTAAGGCAACAGCCCCAAAGGTTGGGCCCCCTCAATGTCCCGCACGTGCCACGGCAGGCCCTGACGGGCAAGCTCTTTTAAGAAGGGCTCCGCTGGCAATTGTTCGACGTTAAAGACCCCTTTGCCCTGCCATTGCCCAGAAAACAGCATCATGGCGCCAACAACGGGGGGGACCCCTGTGGTGTAGGAAACGGCCTGCGCTTTGACCTCTTGGAAAGAGGCCGCATGGTCGCAAATGTTGTAAATGACAATGGTTTTGGGCTTTCCGTCTTTGTGTCCCTGAATGACGCACCCGATGGAGGTTTTGCCCGTATAGTTTTCCGCCAACGACGAAGGGGCCGGCAACAGGTGTTTCAAAAACTGAATGGGCACAATGGGCATGCCGTTATACATCACCGGATCAATACGGGTTAGCCCCACGTTCTGCAGGACCTCCATATGTTTGATATAGTTATCCGAAAACGTCATCCAGAAACGAATTTGTTTTAGGCCCGGGATGTTTTGAACCAAGGATTCTTCTTCTTCGTGATAGATCAAATAGGATTTTCGGGGGCCGACCTCAGGATAATCAATCATGCAGGCAATGCTGACGGGATCAACCTCGATCCACTGTCCGTCTTTCCAGTATTTGCCGCGCTGGGTGACTTCCCGCAGGTTGATTTCCGGATTGAAATTGGTGGCAAAGGCTTTGCCGTGGTTTCCATCATTGCAATCAATGATATCAATGCATTCAATGGTATCAAACAGATGGTCGCGGGCGTAGGCACAAAACACGTTGGTGACACCCGGATCAAAGCCGCAGCCTAAAATGGCCATCAGCCCTTTTTCTTTAAAGCGTTCCTGATAGGCCCATTGCCAGTGATAGGCGAACTTGGCCTCTTCGCGGGGTTCATAGTTGGCGGTGTCCATATAATGCACGCCGGTGGCCAAACAGGCATCCATCAGGGTTAAATCCTGATAGGGCAGGGCCATGTTAA
>JBILRW010000051.1:0-8274 GCA_044372405.1 Alphaproteobacteria bacterium | reverse complement strand
TGCTGCGCTGGGTTTGGATATTGGCTCTGGCGGCGTTTTTGACCTTTTCGCGAATGACATCCGCCATCTCTTCGATTTCTTTAAAGGCGTAATTGGATGGTTTTGTGATAAAATCCACCGCCCCCAGTGCCAAAGAGCGCAACGTCACATCCGCCGATTCTGTGGTTTTGCTGGAAATCATCACTACGGGCATGGGTTTTAACCGCATGATCTTTTCCAGAAAGGATACCCCGTCCATATGGGGCATTTCCACATCCAGCGTCAAAACATCTGGATTCAGAGTGTTTATCATCTCTTTGGCCTCGATGGGATCATTGGCTGCCCCCACCACGTGCAGGGCGGGATCCGCCTGTAGGATCTCTGTTAACAGCTTCCGAATGAACACGGAATCATCGACAATCAAAACTTTAATGGGGGTCATGGGATCACCTAAAATAATTCAATTTCACAGTCTTTGGGTTTAAAGGCACGTTCGTAGCGTTTTTCCTGTTTGATAATCTCTTGATTCTCAGTATCCACAGGCATTTTCTTTTCAATAACAGAGCCCGTGGCCGGAAAATAAAACAAACGTCGCGCAAACCGTTCCCCCAAACTTTTTTGGGTAACATGTAAATTTTCAGATCGAATATAATCGTTGATAAAGGCGATGTTTTTATCCCCCACCCCCATGATATCCCCCATGATCTGGCCGCCCCCAAAAATTTTGAGTTCCAGATCCGTGCGTTTGCGTCCCAGGGTCAGGATTTCATTGATCAAAACCTCCATGGCAAAATTGCCAAACCGCATCCCCGCGCTGTTGCCGCCCCACGTACCAGAGTCACTTTTGGGCAGCATAAAATGATTCATTCCCCCCCGTTTGGTTTTGGGGTCATAAATGCATGCGGAAATACACGATCCTAAAACGGTTGAGAGCACTTCATCAGGGGCATAACTGACGTAATGATCCCCAGGCAAAATTTTCACCACATAGGCGTCATGCTGCGCATCATAATAGGCCTCGCGCCCATCACGGGTTTTTTTGATTTTGATTTTGGACAGGGTGGGTGTCATGACGCAACTTTCCGGTAAATCGTGCGCCCGACCATTTTCAGGGGTAAATGTTTGTTACGTACACTTTCCGAATGCCCCAAATACAGATATCCCCCCGGCAGCAACAGATCACAAAACTGCGAAATGATTTTGTTTTGCAACTCATGATCAAAATAAATCAACATGTTACGGCAAAAAATGATGTCGAATTTATCCCGCAGGGTCCAGGGTTTGATGATGTTGATCTGATCAAAACGGACCATGGCTTTAATAAGCGGGCTCATTTCCAAACAGGTTGTTTGTCTGCGGATCAGCCCTTTTTTAAAATAATCCTCAGGAATTTGGGATTTCAGATCCAGGCTGTACTGGGCCTTCACACCATGGTCCAGAACGTTGCTGTCCAAATCCGTGGCCAGAATGCGGATGCTTCGCGCCACCGTTTCGCTGTTGTTTCCCGCCAGGCTCAGGGCCAGGCTATAGGGCTCCTGCCCCGAAGAACAGCCGCACGACCAGATGGAGAGTCCCCGTTTCACGGGGCAAAAGGTCTCAATCAAATGATCAAAGTGATGATCTTCCCGAAAAAACAGGGTGTGGTTGGTGGTCATGCAGTTCATCAAAAACGCCATTTCATCCAAACCTTTACGGGATGAGAGCAGCATCAGATAATCGTCAAAGCTCTCCAGATTCAGGGTTTTCAGCCGCTTCACCAGCCGCGCATACATCATGTCCTTTTTGGACAGATTCATGGTAATACCGGTTTCGCGTTCCACGCGACCGGCGATGTCCAGGAACTCGCCATCAGAAAAGGAAATTTTGCTTAAAGGGCTGATGGCCATGATGGGGATTCCTAGTTTTTCTTCTCAGCGCTGGCCAAAAAATCATCGTCATTGACAGGCAGTTGGTTGCCAATCAGGGTTTGAATATCCAGCAGCATCGTCATGACGCCGTTGCTTTCGCCCAGGCCCTTGACGCTGTTCATGCGTTCAATCTCTTTGCCCCGATTGCGCGGGGGCGGTTGAATTTGATCATCAGCAAAGGACAAAATATCCGACACCGCATCCACCAAAAATCCCACAATCCGCCCATTAATGGCCACAATCAGGTTCACATGCTCGGGGGTGGGGGTTGTCAGCCCCTGGCCAAAAACGGCCCGCAAATCATAAATCGGCACAATGGCCCCGCGCAGGTTCAACACGCCCCGCATGCTGCTGGGCGTGTTGGGCAGAGGGGTCACGTTGGTCCAGGCCTTGATCTCCCGCACATCCTTGATGTTGATGCCATAATGCTTTTGATCGACATAAAAAGTCACAAACTGTTGATCTTCATCTATAATTTCAGGCTTTAGGTCTTCGGCAAGGCTGTTCATGACGCATTCTTCCTTTCTTTTGGTTTATTCCGTTACGCGGCGCAGGCCAGGGCATCGCCCTGCTTGCTGTGCAATTCATAGAGCGAGGCCGGATCCAAAATCAGCGCAACGCTGCCGTCCCCTAAAATCGTGGCGGACGAAATGCCCTCCACCGGATCATAATTTTCCTCTAAACTTTTAATCACCACCTGTTGCTTGCCCACCAGCTCATCCACAAACAGCGCAAAGGTCGTTTGTTCGCTTTCAACAATCAGCAAAAGCCCCTCCCACGGTTCCTGATAGCGTGCGGGGATGTTAAACAATCGGTTCAAACGCAGGAGGGGAATGTATTTATCCCGCAAATCCAGGACTTCGCCGCCCTCGGTGATGGTGGACACATCGTCACGGCGGGGACGCAGGGATTCCACAATGTTGCTGATGGGCAAAATCAATTTTTGTGATCCCACCCGCACAATCATCCCATCCATGACCGCCAGGGTCAGGGGCAGTGACAGCGTAAACCGTGAACCTACACCCGGCTCGGATTTGACGTAGACCTTGCCGCCGATGCTTTGGATATTCCGCTTCACCACATCCATGCCGACGCCACGGCCCGAGATATTCGACACCTGATCCGCCGTGGAAAAACCCGGATGGAAAATCAGTTGGTGCAATTCATCGGCGCTCATTAACTCTGGGTTATCAATCAACCCGCGATCTTTGGCCTTTTGCGCGATTTTTTTGGTGTTCAGACCCCCGCCATCGTCACGAATTTCAATCAAAATACGCCCACTGCGATGACCGGCGGACAGGGTAATGGTGCCCTCGGTGGGTTTACCTGCGGCTTCCCGGGTGGCGGCGTCCTCAATCCCATGATCAACGGCGTTACGAATCAAATGGGTCAGGGGGTCCGCCAGGTTTTCAATGACGGTTTTATCCACCTCGGTTTCTTCACCGGTCATGACCAATTTAATTTGTTTGTTTACATCCTTTGAGACATCCCGCACCAGGCGGGGAATCCGGGCAAAGGCAATTTTCACCGGTTGGGCCCGAATGGCCATGACGTGATCTTGTAATTCTCGGGTGTTGGTGGAAAGTTCCTCAATCCCCCGCGCCAAATGCGGATACCCATCGCGCGTCAGTTTTTCGGCCTGTTGCGACAGCATGGCGTGGGTAATGACCAGCTCGCCCACCATATTGACCAAACGATCAATTTTATCAACATCCACACGGATGGAGGAAGCCTTGGACTCGGTCCCGTCCCCCGCAGACGCGGCAGCCGGAGAGACCTCAGAGGGGGTTTTGGGCTTCACCTCTCCGGCGACCGTCTTGGCTGTTTCGGTGATGCTTAAGTCACAATCATCCAAAACAAATTCGAAAACTTCGGTTAGGGCATCCTTTTCATGGGTGGTCTGCAGGGTGATGGTCCAACACAAATACCCACCGGCGGCATCCATGACGGAGAGATCCGGCATAGCATCCACATTTACCGATAAACTCATCTCCCCCAGGCTGCCCAGCTCGCGCAACAGCAATAGCGGCTCGTTGGCCTTTTCATACAAACGGGTGTGGGGTTTAAAAACAAGGGTATAGGTGCGCTCGGCCCCTTTTTTCGTCTCCGCCGCATGGGCAGTAGCGGACTTTGCCGTCGTATCAGAATCCTCAACATACTGGCAAAGGGCCGTCCGGGCCTTCGCGTCAAAATCATTGGCCAGGGTATTGTTTTTTTCTGTGGCCACCACAATGGCCGCCAAAACATCGGCCGAGGTCACCAGAATCTCCATCAGTTTGGGATCCAGCACCAACCGGTGATCCCGCACACGGTCCAAAACCGTTTCAAAAATATGGGCAAAGGAGACGATGTGATCACAGCCAAAGGCCCCCGCGCCCCCCTTAATGGAATGCACCGCGCGGAAAATGGCGTGCAGATGCTCATCATGATAATCTCCGGATTCCAGGGAAAGAAGCAATGTTTCGATTTCCTGTAACCGTTCGTTACATTCCTCAAAATAGGTATTGCGAAAGGATTGCATGTCCATAATGTTTTGTCCTCTACGCCGCAACCTTATTGACAACTTGAATCAGCTTTTCAGGGTTAAAGGGCTTCACGATCCAGCCCGTCGCCCCCGCATTTTTTCCCTGATCCCGCTTACCCTGTTCAGATTCGGTGGTCAGCACCAGAATCGGTATGCTTTGGTACTGGGCCAAGGCCCGCAAATGACCAATCAGGGTAATCCCATCCATATTGGGCATGTTGATATCGGTGATGATCACATCAAATTTCCCGCCCTGGGCGACCTGCAGGCCATGGGCCCCATCGTCGGCGGTGGTGACGGTAAACCCGGCCTCGGTCAAGGCAAAGGCCACCATGTCCCGCATGGTTTTGGAATCATCAACGGCTAAAACGGCTTTGGACATAACTAACTACTCCGTCATTTGGTGATAGAGACTCTGGCACCCCAGGTCCGAAAACGCCCGTGCCACCACGGGGGAGGGATTGGCTAAACGCAAAATCTTGCTCTGTTTTTGAAAACTAAGGGCACTGGCAATCAACACCTGAATCGCCGGCGTGGTGATTTTTCCCACCTGGCTGGCATCCAGCGTGCACGTCTGCCGCGCCGCTGTATCGGTCAGGGCCTGCTGAAGCCATGTCAATAACTCCCGCGCCTGAAACAATCCCATATCCACGGATAACTGCATAATACAACCCAAAGATTTTCTGCAAGATAAAACAACCTTAAGGTGTATCTGTTAAGATAACGTGAAAGGCAATTATTTTTGTGATTTTTTTCAGGTGGTTATGATGGTATGCGGGGGGGGTGTGTATCGTCATCCCGGATCAACACTCGCTACATCTCATTTGTCCGGGATGACGGACAATGAAACATCCCAATGGTGGCGACACCCCCACCCTAACCCTCCCCCGCAAGCGGGAGAGGGAATTCACAGGATTGTGAACAGGCCTTAAAGCCCCACCCCCGCCGACCCCAGAATCTCTTTCAGCTCGCCGGTTTTGTATAAATCGCTGATAATATCACAGCCGCCGATAAATTCGCCCTTCACGTACAATTGGGGAATGGTGGGCCAGTTGGTGTAATCCTTAATCCCCTGACGCAAATCAGGATCGGCCATGACGTTCACATCCAAAAAGGGGGTATCCAGGCTCTGTAAAATCTGCACCACCCGGGAAGAAAACCCGCACATGGGGAAATCCGAGGTGCCCTTCATAAACAACACAACGGGATTGTCGCGCACCATCTGGTCAATGGTTTTTAAGGTATCGGTCATGCTCAGGGTCCTTTCCGTGGAGGGCACCGCTAAAAACCCTAATTTCTCGTCATTGCGAGCCTCCGCAGGAGGCGTGGCAATCCATTTTTCCGCTGTCGGCATTTCTGGATTGCTTCGCTGCGCTCGCAATGACGGCTAATAGAGGTGCCGTGGACGCATTTTTTATCATAGCCCATAACGAATGTATAGGGGGTCACAGTCCCATTCTGCGCCCCCCTCACCCGTCACCTGTCACCTGTCCCCCCCATACCCCACCGCCTGGCGTTTTTCGCTGTCACTCAGGAAATCCGCCGCCGTGATGCGGGACCACAGGTCCTCGCGGCGGGGGGACAGGGCCGAGATCTTGTCTTCGTCATAGGACAACACCAACGTGGGATCAAACAGATGCACAATGTTTTGCTCCACACTGGCCAGCAGGTTGAGGAGTAGGGGCAAAATCGTCTGCTCCCACAACGCCAAACGGGCCTCTTTCTGATTGCTATAGGTGTTATCGCCCGGAATCCCCAGCAGCATGGGGGGATAGCCGAACGCCAAGGCAATTTCCCGCGCCGCGCTGTGTTTCATGTTCAGAAAATCCATATCCCGGGGCGAAATCATCATATCCGTCCAGCGCAGGCCCCCCTCCAGCAGCAACGGCCGACCGGCCGCCGCCGCGCCGGTATAGCTGTCCTCAAACTGATCCTTCAGGCGCTCGAACTGCTCTTCGCTTAAGGAACCGCTGGCGTTTTTATCGGGATCCACCGTTAAAATCCCGCTGGGACGACAGCCATTTTGCAACAAAGCCTGGTTCCACGAACACGCCGTATTGTATTGGTCAATGGCATCCCGGGCGACCTCCAGCGGGCCCATGCCGTACCAATCGTTGACGGGGCTGGGCAATTTGATGTGCACAATGGGTCCGGCCCCGGTGGTGGGATCGGTGGCCCAACGTTTCTTTTTGCTGCCGACACTGTATTCGTACCCTGATGGAACGCCGTGTTCGCCCACAATGACCTTCATACGGTCCGCGCGCAGCAGCCAGAGCTCACTGGGCCGGTCCGCCTGCCCAATCATTTCCAAATACGCATTGCCTGTCGCCAATAGCGACGTCACAACCCCCTCCCAAAACAGCCCCTGAGACTCCGCCGGATTCGGGTGCCGCAACAACGAAAGGGCAGGGTGGTCCAGGATTTCCTGTCCGTTTTGATACAGCAAAAACGGCACATTGGCCACATTCACCGCAATATCGCGCATACAGCGGTACGCAATGCCGTTGCGGGCATAGCCCTCCCGGATCAAACATTCGTAATTCTTGGGCGTCCAGGCAGGCTTGCCCAACTGAAATTGCGCCACCAGCCCCCCAACGCTGCTGGCTTTCTTGGAAGGGACGGGGGAAAAAAGAGTTTTAAAAAATGACATGGTATAGGTTCCTTTGATGAGGTTGAAAAAAAATGGTGAGTAGGGAGTGGTGAGTAGTGAGTGGGGAGTAGTGAGTAGGGAGTAGTGAGTGGTGAGTAGGGAGTAGGGGTTTATAATCTGACCCAATCGTCCCCCTCTCCCCGGAGAGGGCACTCTTTGCTTCTCCCTCTCCCCGTCGGGGAGAGGGCAGGGGAGAGGGGCCTGACCACGACGAATATGCTGAAAAATAAAACAAAAGACCCTCTCCCTAACCCTCTCCCACACGTGGGAGAGGGGACTCATGAGATTGCGAACAGTCTCTCAGACCCCACCCCTAAAAAAAATCCACAAAATGTGACACATGTCACATCCAGGCGGGAAAATAACGGATAGAGTGAACCAATAATCCTTCACTCATGATACAGGTCACAGACAATGGCACAGACACAAGTAACGTTGGCAGAGCAATTACAGCAGTTAGAAACTCTTTTGGGTTGTCCAATAGACTGCCCCGCTCAAAATCAAGATAAGGCAGTTTTTTTACATTATAATGACCAATGTAAAGAAATCGATCTTCCTGTTGATAAAATTGAATTTTATACCCTTTTAAAGGATTGCGCTCCAGAAGGTCGTATTAAAGAAGCACTCTATGTCGACGAAATTGGAAATCAAAGACACATCGTGAAAATCAACTGTTCTCCCAATCGTCCTTTCCCCCAGGAAGATTTGAATCAGTTTTTGCGCAATATTCGTGACCGTGCTGGCGATTTTGAAGGCATGGGGTTTACGGTTAATGGCGAAGCAGTTCCTGAACCCCAAACTTTACCTCAAGCTGCGGAAGGGATAGACGGAAAGCCCATTACCCCGGAGCATTCATTCTCTCAAAAACCAGGGTCTAATTTTTTAAAGACATGTTTAAGCACTATTGCCGCTCTTCTGGTTCATCTCCCAACAAACAGGGATCCTAAGCCACTAGAAACAACGCCTCTGATCCAAGATTTTTCGAAAGGAAAGAGCCACTAATACCCCATTCACACCCACCTCCCCCCATCGCGGGGGAGACCAGCACCCACCATAAAAAATACCCCTGAATAAACAACCCCCTAAATTCCACTCACCACTCCCCACTCCCTACTCACCCCCTTGCCCCCCCCCAAAAACTCTGATAATGTCCCCCTCCTTTCCCTTAAAAAAGAGTTTTTGATCCGTTATGACCTTTGAAAACAACCGCCCCG
>JBILRW010000050.1:0-8287 GCA_044372405.1 Alphaproteobacteria bacterium | reverse complement strand
CCAAAGGCAAAGCCGCCCCATCCCTGATCCTGAGCGATCAGGAACGCATCGCCCTGAAAATTGATCTGGAAAAACAAATGCGTCTGGCGGCGGAGAATCTGGATTTTGAAGCTGCGGCAGGGCTGAGGGATCGGATACGGGGGTTGGGGTGAGGGGAGCCCCCCCCTATCATAAACGGTGATGGGGGGGTGTTCCTATAAAGAGTTGCCACCCCTATGGTTTAGATAGGCAATACGATGTTGAAGGCCTGCCGTTTCAAGAATATCCTCTGCCATTTTGCTAAAGTCAGGATCTTCTGGACGTTGCATGCCTGGAATAATAGATGGGGAAAGGATATCTTGGGCCATTTCGTAAAAATCCGGACCTTGTTCTTGCACACGTCCAATAACAGATCGGGTAGCGCTGGGATATACAGGACCAGTATGCCGCGATACATCCGAAGCCAAAGAACCTGAGAAACCACCTGGCAGAGGTATATTTGATCCAGGCCCAGATAGGGATGTTCTTTCATCGCGATTAGGGACATTATTTTCTGACCCTAAAGGGCTTTTTGTATTACTCATTGAAAAACTCCTTTAAAACATTAAAAATACACTTGTTTATACCCTACCGCCGAAAAACTGTCTGTGACAAATGTCACATTTAGCAGGGCATCACAAAAAAATTTGCCCCATCCTGTAGGGGATAAATTATTCCATTTTCAATATATTCCTATTATTATATATTTCTGACAAATAAGGGCCGACACAACTTATATGACCCCAACCCTCAACGACATCATCACAAACCTCTCCCCCGAACAACAAACCCGCGTTGCTCAGCGGGCCAAAACGTTGATTGCAGAGGAATACACCCTGCAAAAACTTAGAAAATCTCTCAACAAAACCCAAATTGATCTGGCAACCCTGATGGGTGTACAGCAATTCCAGGTTTCCAAATGGGAACGCCAAGAGGATCTTCCTGTATCCAAGGTGCGTGAGCTGGTAGAGGCCCTGGGTGGCAACCTAAAACTCATCGCCGAATTCCCAGGCGATACCCCCAAGGAAATTGTTGGGCTGGGGGAGCTGCGTTAAACGGTTTAGCCCCACAATCTTGTGCTGAGGCGATTCTTGGGGTAAGGGTTAATCGTACAAAGGAAACAACACCATGACCCCCAACAAAATCATCATCTTTGAAACCGCCAGCATCCGCCGTACGTTGTATAACGGCGAGTGGTGGTTTTCGGTTGGAATTGCGGGATCGGATACGGGGGTTGGGGTGAATTATGCCAAACAATAAAAGCCTTTTTAATTGTAAATTCAACGGCAACCCAACACCTATTTATTATAGGGCGCGGGTGCGCTGGGTGGCCAGCTCGGGGTCCTCAATCTCCTGCACCCGTTCATAGCCCACCTTGGCAAGCCAACGCTTAAAGGGCTCGGCTTTGGGGGAAGGGATGGATTGGATGATGCGGAAGATGCCCTCCGCTGTTGCTGCTTGCACTTTTCTTTGTTTGCCATCGGCCGCAGTCATGGGAAGGGGGGTACAAAGTGTACCCCAGTTGCTGTTTAATGCATCATCACGTGTACGCATTTTTTTGATGTATTGCTCTTGGTATCGGTGCTATCGGTCAGGGCTTGCACACTATCTTCAAACGAAAAATATCACTCGCCATGATGCAACGTAGGGCGGATGCTGGCGGTTTCAAAGATGATGATTTTGTTGGGGGGGGGTCATGGTGTTGTTTCCTTTGTACGATTAACGCTAAGGATCAAATGTATCCACGATGAAACGATGCGCAATATCCATGCGCTGGGCATAGATCAGGTCAACAAAAATTTGGGTCTCTTCCAACCGAAAGAAAAACCCCTCGACGGCGGCAATAAACCGTTCTGCACTCTGTATTCCTGCCCTGTCTTTATAATTCTGTGCATAAGCCTGCCACTGGCGCATGAATAAGGCGCTTTTGTGAACAGTATACATGGTCGCTTACTGCAAGCCTTGCCGAATCGTTAGGGCATCTTGAGACGTTAAGGGTGTATAATGATTTTCCGCCAACGATTGCCGCAACAGTGTGTGAAGGACGTTCTGTTCGTCATCCACGGTTTTTTCCATATGACGACGAATCAGATCACGAATAAACTCGCTGGGGGTTTCATAGGATTCTTGGAAAAAGTCAGGACTTACGCAGAACGTCTTTGCGAGCCTCCGCAGGAGGCGTGGCAATCCAGTCTTTCTGGGGCTGGCATTTCTGGATTGCTTCGCTGCGCTCGCATGACGGTTATAGAGGTGCTGTCACCTGTTTGGCATAGCCTTTGCATGGCCCTTAGCAATCCTTTTCATGAAAGAAAAGGCAAAATATCTAAGGAAGACCCAAAGAACAAAGGAACTATGCTATGGTCCAGATGACAGTTTCGACAAACGTCGCCTCATTAACGGCGAACCGTTATTTGAATAAGAACGTCAGTGATACATCACAATCCATTTCCCGATTGTCATCGGGCCTGCGGATTGTCCAGGCGTCGGATGATGCCGCCGGTTTGGCGATTTCTAATAAACTTCGTGCTGATGAAGGGGCGCTGGATCAGGCCATTCGTAACGCATCCCAGGGGGCCTCGACCCTTCAGGTGGCCAGTGGGGCGCTGGATCAGATCAGCCAGATTTTGCTGCGGCTTAAAGTTCTCGCCACCCAGGTGGTCAACGGAACGCTGAGTATTAACGAGCGTCAAATTGTTCAACAGGAATTCAGCCAGCTGGTGGAACAGATTGATTCCACCGTCAAACAAACCAACTGGAACGGGATTAACCTGTTTGATGGTGGGGACCGGGGCGTTTCACCAAAAAACCCGTTTGCGTCGGATTCCAATCCCAGCACAACAACCTTAAATACCTTAGCGGGAACGATTTTCAACAACACCAACATTGCCCCAACGGTTTCTGGTTTTGTGGATGGCTCGGTGCATGATGTGCGTTCGACCTGGACGGCAAGCCCGGATACCATGGTTATTGCGGTGGATATTGGATCCCAGACCTTTACCGCCAACATCACAACAGACTTAAACGGACCCAGCACTATCACATTGGTCAGCACCACCGATGCTGCCAATCAGGTTCAACTTACCATTGATGGCTCTGCAGCAGACCCGATTATTGATATCAGCACCGACCAAAGTGGAACCGTACAAACGCAATTGCGGGCGATTTTTGGTGTGGGATCAGGGACGAATGTTTCCTTTGATGCCAGTAGTGTTCCGGCAGCGTATTCCACGGCAACAGCAGGAACGTATTTTTCGGCCACCCCCATCACCAACAGTTTAACCCGGGGCCGTGTTGAAGGCACTGTTTCCGACGTTAGGGTGCAGGCTATTGGATCCACGGGTCTTCTTCAGGTTGCTGTTGACGTGGGGAATCAGACGTTTCAAGGGATTGTGGCCAACAATGCCTCTTCCGGGTCTGTGATTTTGCTGACCAGCACCACAAATCCGCAAAACAGTTTTCAGCTTACAACCAATGCCAACTTTCCGCCCGTGACGGCCGCGGCCTTGCAGGGGGATTTGGATACGGTTTTTAACTTAACGGCAGGAGCCACCAACCCACCCGTGAACTTTACCGCCAAACGGGTCAGTGAAGACACCCTTGTGGACCGCTTGAACACAGGCGCCACGGCCACGTCCATCAATGATGTGATTGAGGCCACGGGTTCGGCAGAGGTGGGGACCTATACCCTGACCTCGCGTTACGACAGCACCAATAACAAAGCCACGCTGTATCTGGAACACGAAGATGGTACGGTTTACACCCGTGATTTGACGGATTTGGATAAGGTTTGGTCTGATACCAAGGATGAATACAACATCAATTTCTCAAACGGCCTGGTTTTAAACATGAACAAGGAAGCCGTGGCGCGTTTGCAAAATGGTGTGGATCCTGATGGATTGCCAGGCTCTTTGCCCCACCCGGGCCAGGATTTTGATGCTTTGGTCTTTACCATTGATCCCGGAACCGTCACCAGCATGGATTTTCAGGTGGGGATTGAGGCCGATGATCTTATCACCGTCACCTTTGTGGCCATGAACACAGAAAGTTTAAGCATTAAGGATCTGAATGTTGAAACGGCGGAAAAGGGGAAAATTGCCTCGGCCAAAATTGATACGGCCATTGATCGTGTGGGTCGGGCCCAGGCCGAACTGGGGGCCATTCAGTCCCGGATGGGTTTTGTGATTCAAAACGCGCAGATTACCCTGGAAAATACGAAAGCGTCCCGGGCCACCTTTACCGATGTGGATTTTGGGGCGGAAGTGACGATCTTTACCTCGAAACAAACCTTGTCCCAGGCCGCGGCGTCCATGTCCGCGCAGGCCAACAGGATTCCCGAATTATTCCTGCAGATGTTGCAGGGATAAGGCTCAGATGATGGAGCCCAACTTGCCCCGCCCCCTAAAAAAGAGCGGGGCTTTTTTTAATTGGATATCACCCCTGAGCCGACACCGTCACCAGGGCCGGACGCAAAACGCGGTCGTGCATGCGATACCCCGCCTGAATGACCCGCACAATGTGGCCGGGGGGAATGGCGTCACTGGGCTCCTCAAGCATCGCCTGATGCAGGTTATGATCAAAGGCTTCGCCGGCCGGATTGTATTTAACGATGCCATGTTTTTCCAGGGTGGAAAGCATTTGTTTGGCTGTCATGGTAATGCCGGTGACAAAGGTTTCCACGGGGGATCCGGCCTCGGATGTCGGAACGTGGGATAGGGCCTGATCAAAGGTATCGGCCACGGTGAGGAGATCCTTCACAAAACCCGCAACAGCGAATTTTAGGGCCTCGGCCTTTTCCCGATCCATCCGTTTGATGGTGTTTTCGCGGTCCGCCAGGGCGCGCAGGCGATCGGCCTCGGCGGTTTCCAGACGGGCTCTCAGGGCGGTGATTTCCTCTACGCCCTCATCCGGCACGTTTTGGTTTTCAGGGGTCACGTCCTGGGCAGACAAAGAAGGGTCTTCATGGGTCATTAGGTTTCCTTTATTGTGTTTTCAAGGATCTCTGGGGGATTTTAACGGTCAATCTCACCAAAGACAATATCCAAAGATCCGATAATGGCCACCACATCCGCCAGCATGTGGCCACGGCTGAGGAAATCCAGGGCCTGAAGAAAGGCAAATCCCGGGGCGCGGATTTTACAGCGATACGGTTTGTTGCTGCCATCGGCAATCAGGTAGACGCCGAATTCGCCCTTGGGGGCCTCGGTTGCTGTATAGGTTTCGCCGGCGGGAACGTGATAGCCCTCGGTATACAGCTTAAAGTGATGAATCAGGGCCTCCATGGATTCCTTCATCAGGGCGCGGGGCGGGGGACTGATTTTGTGGTTTTCAAAATGCACGGGACCGTCCGGCATTTTTTCCAGACACTGATCAATAATCCGCAGCGACTGATACATTTCCTGAATCCGAATCAGGTAACGGTCATAGCAATCGCCGTTCTTGCCAATGGGCACATCAAAATCCATTTGATCGTACACATCATAGGGCTGAGATTTCCGCAGGTCCCACGGCACGCCACTGGCCCGCAATACCGGCCCCGTCATGCCCCAGGCCAGGGCATCTTCGCGGCTGAAAATGCCAATATCCACGGTGCGTTGTTTGAAAATACGGTTTTCGGTGAGCAAGCCCTCCATATCCTGAATGGTTTTGGGCAGGGCATCGATGAAAATTTTAATGTCCTCCAGCAGTCCCGCCGGCAAATCCCGATGGACGCCGCCGGGCCGGAAATAGGCCGCGTGCAAACGGGCGCCGCAGACCCGTTCGTAAAAGCCCATGAGTTTTTCGCGTTCCTCAAACGCCCACAAAAAGGGCGTCATGGCCCCCACGTCCAGGGCAAAGGTGGCGATGTTCAGCAAATGATTCATGATGCGGGTCAATTCCGCATACAGCACCCGAATGTACTGCCCGCGCGGCGGCGGTGTGATGCCGAGTAAACGCTCCACCGCCAGGGCAAAGGTATGTTCCTGACACATGGGGGAGACATAATCCAGCCGGTCAAAATAGGGAACCGCCTGCAAATAGGTTTTGTATTCAATCAGTTTTTCCGTGCCCCGATGCAATAACCCAATGTGGGGATCGGCGCGCTCGATGACTTCCCCATCCATTTCCAGAACCAACCGCAAAACCCCGTGGGCTGCCGGGTGCTGGGGGCCAAAATTAAGGGTGGTGGTTTTCTTTTCCTGCATGGTGACGGACCGCTGTGAAGGTATCGTCCCCTTATGGCCCATTTGGGGAAAAATGTCGATAGGGTGATTTTGGACGGAAGACGGAGGACGGAGGACGGAAGACAGAGGACAGAGGACAGAGGACAGAGGACAGAGGACAGAGGACAGAGAAAAGTGGAGATCCGTCTTCCGTCCTCCGTCTTCCGTCCTCCGTCTTCCGTCTTCCGCCCCCCCCATTGATTTCCCACAGGAAGTAACCTACGGTTGGGGGATCTTTGATGGAAACCATCTCAATTCATGCCCCAAACCTCGTATCCCAGTGCGCCCCTTGATCCCCCTGTGCGGGATAATCCCCCCCCGGGGCCGGATGTGCCGTTTGAGCTGGGCCTGGTCATGGCCGGCGCGGTTTCGGCCGGGGCCTATACCGCGGGCGTATGTGATTTTTTAATCGAGGCCCTGGATGCCTGGCACCAGGCCAAAAAGGATTCCCCCAAAACAACGCCCCCCCATCCCGTGACGTTGCGGGTGATTACGGGGGCCTCGGCAGGCGGGATTAATGCGGCGTTGTGGGCGGCGGCGCTGCCCTATGCCTTCCCCCCCGTACGCTGGGGGGATCAGGATAAGGCCCCCGCCACAGGCAATCCGTTTTTTTATGCCTGGGTCAATGCCATTGATCTATCGTCTTTTTTATCGCTGGAGGATTTGGGGGCCAAACCCCTGGGCTCGCTGCTCAACAGCGCCGCCCTGGATGATATTGCCTACGCTGCCCTGCGCCTGCCCGAGGCCTCACCCCCCCGCCAACGTCCCTTTATGGATGAATCCCTGGCCATTTATCTGACCCTGACCAATTTGCGCGGTATTCCCTATTGGTCGGGCATGACGGGCAACCGTAACGGCGGGTATGGTATGCAAATGCACCGGGATTATCGGCGTTTTGTGGCCTCTCATCAGGGGAAAGATGACCATTATCAGGATGACACCGCTTTGCCGTTTCCCCTGTCTGAAAACCCCGAACCCTGGTCCATTTTGGCCGAAACGGCCATGGCGTGCAGCGCGTTTCCGGGGGCCTTTCGGGCCCGCCGGTTAAGCCGCCCCCACGGGGATTATGATTATCGCGCGGCGGTTCAGTATGATGTAAACCGTGCCTTGTGCGCGGTGATACCGCCCTTTTTGGACGGAAAAGAGGACGATTATACCTTTTGGGCCGTGGACGGGGGGGCCATGGATAACGAACCCCTGGAACTGGCGCGGCAGCATCTCTCCGGCATGTTCGGATCCAGTCCCCGGGGGGGGATGCAGGCCCTGCGGGCCACGATTTTGGTGGATCCGTTTCCTGAAATGGATTTATCGCCCATCGCCCCCGAAGCCCTTTCCGTCAGCCAAACCCTGGGCAGTTTGATCACGGCCTGGAAAAACCAGGTGCGCTTTCATCCCGAAGACATCGGCCTGGCCCGGGCGGAAAACGTTTACAGTCGGTTTTTGATCTCCCCCAGCCGGAATGAAACGGAAAGCAGCCACGGGATGCATCTGGCATCCTCAATGTTATCCGGATTCGGGGGATTTTTGGATCGCTCGCTCCGTTTGCATGATTATATGCTGGGGCGGCGCAATGCCCAGCGGTTTTTAAAAAAGCATCTAACCCTGCCCCGGGATCATCCCCTGTTTAGCCATTGGTCGCCACAGATGGTGGATCATTATCAAATGATCCGCGAAAACAATGAATTTCCAGAACAACTGCCCATTATTCCCGTGGTGCCGGGTGTGGCGGCCGAAAATATCCTGCCCCCCTGGCCACGCATCACCGCTTCTACCGAGACTCTGGTGTCGGATGTGATGAAACGCCTGGACGCGGTGTATTTTAAAGTTTTGCAGGACCAGGGTGTTTCCCGTCTTAAGCAGCTGTATTTGGGGCCGCTGCGCCGGGCGGCCATGAAGACCCTGCAAACAAAACTGCTGTCCCTGATTGGGGAAGCGCGGGAAAGATCAGGGCTTTAGGATATGATCACCCTCACCGATAACGCTGTTTTGCTGAACAAACGTCGCCATGGCGAGCGCGGCGTGATGGTGACGGTTTTTACCCAAGATCATGGAAAACGGGCGGGGTTTGG
>JBILRW010000018.1:0-25273 GCA_044372405.1 Alphaproteobacteria bacterium | reverse complement strand
ACCCCCTATCCCCACCATGAAAAATGTGTTAACGTGGTGTCCGTTTTAGCGTATAGGGTCCCTTGGAAAGAATGTCTGTTTTTGATCGATTAAAGGGATTGTTTTCGGCCTCTTCCCAGGCCGTGGATCCCACGGATATCCCCCTGGCCACGGCGGTGGTTTTGTTGGAACTGTCCATGACGGACGAGGGTCTGGATCCCGTGGAGATGAAAACCATTGTGGAGCTTTTATCGGGTAAATTTGGATGCAGCTTGGCCGAGGCCCACCTGCTGATTCAACAGGCGGAAGAGCGCCTGGATGGTCGGGATCATTTTTATAAATTCATCAAGGTCCTTAAGGATAACCTGGATGAAAGAGGCCGCGAAGGGGTTATGGAAATGTTATGGCAGTTGGTGTGCGTCAACAACAGAATTGATGATCACGAATCCGCCGTGATGCGGAAAATTGCGGGACTGCTGTATGTTTCCGACAAACGCTCTGCTGAAATTCGGCAAAAAGTCCAGGCGATGAATGCCCTAGAAAATCCATTGGGAAATCCACTAGGAAACCCATTATAAAGTCAAGTGAGTGTTTGAAGAGAGGCAAGACCAATGACCTTTGTTGTGACTGAAGACTGCATTCGCTGCAAATATATGGACTGTGTAGAGGTCTGCCCCGTGGATTGTTTTCACGAAGGCATCAACATGCTGGTCATTGACCCCGACGAATGCATTGACTGCGGCGTGTGCGAACCCGAATGCCCCGCGGAGGCCATTGTCCCCGATACAGACGATTCTGCCGAGGCCTGGTTAGAAATGAACCGAACCTATGCCACCCAATGGCCCACCATTACGAAAAAGGGGGAACATCCCAGCGACGCTGACGACTGGAAAGGGGTTGCCAACAAATTTCAAGACCACTTTGACGAAGGGGCAGGGGAGGGGTCCTGACGATAAAGCACACTTTTGTCTTTTAAGATATGACATATCTCACAGACAACGTTTTTTTCTTCGTTTAAAATCATAAGAACAAACCAAAGGATCGACTATGGCTCAGGCAAATTACAAAACCGGTGATTACGTTGTTTACCCAACCCACGGCGTAGGTCAAGTTAAAGGCGTTGAAAAGCAACAGGTCGCGGGAACAAGCGTGGATTTAATTGTGATTCACTTCACCCACGATCGCATGGTGCTGCGTTTACCCATGCACCGATTGGAAAGTTCCGGCCTGCGCCCTGTGTGTAGCGAAGATAAAATGAACCTGGCCCTGAAAAAACTAAAAGGTCGCTCTCGCGTTAAAAAAACCATGTGGTCCCGCCGCGCCCAGGAATACGAAATGAAAATCAATTCCGGTGACCCTGCGGCCATTGCTGAGGTGGTGCGGGATTTGTATAAAAATTCTCAACAGCCCGATCAATCCTATAGCGAGCGTCAAATTTACCGCACGGCGCTGGATCGTCTGGCCCGTGAATTGGCCGCCGTTGAAAACATTGATGAAGATCTGGCCGCCCTGAAATTAGAGGAAATGATGAACGCCGTATAAACCAGGAGTTCCTATGCACGTTCGTATTTTCAAACCCGCCAAAAACGCCATGCAATCCGGCCGCGCAGGTCAGGGGGCCTGGTGTCTTCATCCCCATAATCAAGCCCCAAAAAGCCCCAATACCTTGATGGGCTGGACCAGCACCGCCGATACCACAGAGCAAATCGAGCTGTTTTTTGATACCAGAGAAGACGCCATCCACTATGCCCAGCAACAGGGGTGGACCTATACCGCTTTGCCGGATCATAAACGCACGGTGCGACCCAAATCCTACGCCGCTAATTTTACGCACAATCGGCCCGTGAACCCATGATGGATTTGGCTGTTCAAACGCTGCTCTCGCCCATGATTTTGTTTTTTATTTTGGGGCTGGGCGCCGCGTTTATCAAATCCGATCTTTCTGTGCCTTCTGCTATTGCCAAAGGCATGTCTCTCTATCTGATGTTGGCCATTGGGTTTAAGGGGGGTGTTCAGGTCTCCACAGCCGGCGGCGGGATCGATCTTTTCTCGGCGGGACTGGCGGGTATTGCCCTTAGTTTTTTTATGCCCTTCATCGCGTTTTTTGCCCTGCGGAAAACCACAGCTTTACCCGTGGCGGATTCTGCCTCCATCGCCGGTCATTATGGATCCATTAGTATTGTCACCTTCATCGCCGCCACCCAAGCCCTGAAAACGGCGGGGATTCCCTTTGAAGGCTACATGATTGCCGTGGCGGCCCTGATGGAGGCCCCCGCGATTTTTTCGGCGCTACGCCTGGCGTCCCGCTATGATCCCGACACCGAAGCGACCCCCTGGCATCACATTCTGGCCAACGGATCGGTGGTGTTGTTGGCGGGATCGTTTCTCATCGGCATGATCACCGGTCCGGCGGGGATGGAAACCTTGGAATCCTTCATCGTGTCCCCGTTTAAGGGGGTCCTTTGCCTCTTTCTCCTGGATATGGGTCTGGTGGCAGGGCGGGGACTGCTGGAAAGCCGTCACATTTTGCGGGGGAATCTTCTCGCTTTTGGACTTTATATGCCCACGTTGGGGGCGCTGATGGCCGGCGTCATGGCGGCTGCGTTTTCTATGAGCCCTGGCAACGCCGCTCTTTTGATGGTGTGCGCGGCCAGTGCGTCCTATATTGCCGCGCCTGCGGCTATGCGGCTGGCGTTACCCCAGGCAAAACCCGCTCTTTCCCTGACCCTGGCCATGGGCATCACATTTCCCTTTAATCTGGTGATCGGCATTCCCCTGTGGATTGCCTTGGCCACAGCCATAACAGGAGGTTCCCTATGACCCCAAAAAAACGCCTGGAAATCATCGTAGACAGCGCCCTTCAGGATAAGGTTTTAAAACTCCTCAGCACCCACGGCGTAAAAGGATACACCATTTTACCCGCCCTTTCCGGCGAAGGCCCCGAAGGCGCATGGCGCGGTGAAGGCTTGATTGCCGATGTGGGACAAATGGTTGTCATTCTCTCGATTTTAGATGCCTCAAAGCTGGCGATTTTAGAAACAATTCTCCCGCCTTTTTTGGATAAACATCAGGCCATTTGTACCGTCAGCGACGTTATGGTGTTTCGGCCGTCAAAATTTTAAAATCATGTTTGTTTTCTCGGCCCAAAACAGAGGGGACCCTCGGATTTAATTTTTCGGCGTAGGAATAATAAAATCCGCTGACGTCACGTAATTAAAGTCCAGACCAAAGCTGTTTTTTTGACGAAAAAAGCCCTCAGAATTCATGCACGTATCCATAATGTACATGCGAATGCGCATTTTTTCCAAAACCCCACGGTTTTGATCCCCCGGAGGGGCGGTCCGAAAAGATTCAAACTTGCAACGGTAAAAAGATTGCTCCAGATTACGGCCGTTATAACCGCGATATTCTTGGGGCGCAGCCAAAGCCTGATCCTGATAAGCCGGACGTTGAGCGGCAGCCCGTTGTTTTTTTTGATAATCACCCCCCAATGTGGCTGGGGCGGCAGGACTTTTTGACGGTTTTTGAGTATTTTCAAAAGATTGAACGGACAAGTCCCCAGCATTTGCCAGAGAGGATAACGCGCAAAAAAGAAAAAAACAAAGGAAACCGCGCATATCAACCTCCTACCGTATATCTTAAAAACCTCATAAACAACACCGCAGTGGCCATTTTCAAAGACCACGACTCTATAATAATATCTTTTTTAATAAATGCAACATGAATTGTTGATTAACGGAACAGGGCATGAATGGCTGCTTCTGAAGCCACATACATGAAATAGGTTGCCGCCACAGAAACGATCATACCCAAGATCATGACCATGCCGTCTCTTTCAATCAGACTCATGGCCAGCAAGGCAATACCCCAGGCGGGGGGCATGTTGCCGATAATGGGAATGGGCAACAGCAAAATAAAGGCCATGACGACAATAACCAACGCCGTAAAAATCCGCATGGCACGGTTATTCAGAAAGTGGTAGCGCGGGCGAATAAATTTTTCTAGCTTGCGCAGCCTGGGGGCTGCTCTTTGTGAAATTTCCAACAACTTCATCCGTGGCAAGGGGCGATTTTGAATGAATTTAGGCAGCCAGGGCGTGGTGCGACCAAGGGCCATTTGCAAAGCCATAATCATGATCATCATGCCCGTAACCCCAGCCACGCCGGGCACCATGGGGATACAGTTGGGCAAAACCCACAGCAAGATCCCCAGGCCATAAACCCGATCCCCCAAATTATTCAAAAAGGTCTGGATGGTGATGGTTTGGTGGTGATCACGATCCAAAACATTCAGAATTAACTCTGATGTGCGCAAGGGACGGGATTCGTGAGGATAAGAATGCATGGGAACACGTTGGCGTCTGTTGTCTCTATCGGACTATAAGAAAAAGACAGCCGCGCCGCAACCGTCAAATTGCCCCCTGCCTCTTTAAACGTGAAACGATTCCCCGCAGCCGCATTTCCCCTTTTCGTTGGGGTTGCGGAAAATAAAGCCCGAGGCTGTATCGGTTTCCTCAAAATCCATCTCGGTTCCCAGGACGTACATCAGCGCTTTGGGATCAATCAGCAGCGTCAAATCATCCATGACCACTTTCTCTTCAAAAGGTTGCGCGTCATAAGCATACGACAGTTTATACCGAAGTCCCGAACAACCCTTGGTTTCCAAACCGATGCGCAGGCCCAGGGGGGTGTCGCCGCCCTTTGCCTGCATCAGGCTCAGAACCTGATGTTTAGCACTTTCTGTTAAGGTAATGGGGGATCGCATATTAAGCAACCGGCGCTTCTAAAGGGGTGGCTTTGTCCGATTGTTTTTGTTTGTAATCGGCAATGGCAGCCTTAATGGCATCCTCTGCCAAAATAGAGCAATGAATTTTAACGGGCGGAAGGGCCAGATGGTTGGCAATATCCGTATTTTTCAGGGTCTCAGCTTCACTTAAGTTTTTTCCCATCAGCCATTCGGTGGCCAAGCTGCTGGATGCAATGGCGGAACCGCAGCCAAAGGTTTTAAATTTGGCCTCTTCAATGACACCATGATCGTTGACACGAATTTGCAGTTTCATCACATCACCGCACGCCGGCGCCCCCACCAGACCGGTCCCAACATGGGTGTCTGATTTATCCAGGGATCCCACATTGCGGGGATTGTTGTAGTGATCGAGAAGTTGGTTACTGTAAGCCATGGGAAAAACTCCGTTTTTTGGTGAGTGGTTAATGGTGAGTAGGGAGTGGTGAGTAGAGTTAGGGTTTATTTTTTAGGGAGGTGCGCAAGGATCGAAGGCTTTTATGAAGAGAATCGATAAGAGATTTTACGGGTCTTGTTTTTTGTTTATCAATAAAATTCAGCTCTTCTGATAAAATGAGTTGGGTCTCAAGTTCATCAAGCGATCCTATGGAAATACTGATAAAGTTTATAAAATCCGCTGTACTATGCCTTGTATGGCCTTCCGCTATGTTAGAGGGAATAGACACGGCTGCACGGCGCATCTGAGATGTTAACCCATACTTTTCTTCTTGGGGAAAAGACACCGTAAGCTGATAAATCATTTTAGCCAAAGCCATAGCATCCTGCCAAACCCGTAATTCTTTAAAGTTACTAATCATTCCTCTACTCCCCACTCACCACTCCCTACTCACCATCAATGTCCTGTCCATTGAATCGTCCGCAGATCAATACCCTCCTCTTTGACCATTTCCCAAAGGGGGGACATTTTTCTTAACTTTGTGACGGCCTGAATCAGGGAATCGGCCGCCTGACGCACCTCATCTTCCGTCGTAAAACGACCAAACCCAATGCGCAAACTGGTGTGGGCCAGTTCGTCCTCCACCCCCAGGGCGCGGAGAACGTACGAGGGCTCCAGCGATGCCGAAGTGCAAGCCGAACCTGAAGAAACGGCCAAATCTTTAATGGACATCATGAGGGATTCCCCCTCAACAAAGGCAAAGCTGATGTTGAGGTTGCTTGGTATACGGTGTTGTTTGTCACCATTGATATGAAGGTCTGTTAATGCATCGCTTAAAAGGCTTAGAAAAAGATCACGGTAAGACGTGAGGCGGGTATTTTCTTCAGTCATTTCGGTTTTGGCCAAACGGCACGCTTCGCCCAGGCCCACACACAAGGGCGTCGGCAGGGTCCCCGATCGCATACCACGTTCTTGGCCCCCGCCGTGAATCATGGCCGATAAACGAACACGGGGATTGCGACGACGAACATACAGGGCACCAATGCCTTTGGGGCCGTAAATTTTGTGACCAGAAATACTGAGCAAATCAATGTTCATGGCCTCCACATCCAGGGGGATTTTCCCCACCGCTTGGGCCGCATCGGTATGAAAGAAAACGCCGCGATCCCGACATAATTTTCCGATCTCGGCCAGGGGCTGAATCACCCCGATTTCATTATTCACCGCCATGATGGAAACAATGGCGGTTTGGTCCGTGATGGATTTTTTTAAGGATTCCAGATCAATCAATCCGTTGGGCTGAACGGGAAGGTACGTGACGTCAAATCCCTCTTCCTCCAAATGACGACACGCATCCAGAACGCATTTGTGTTCGGTCACGGCCGTAATAATATGATTTTTTTTGCCCTTATAAAAATGGGCCACCCCTTTTAGAGCCAAGTTGTTGGATTCCGTGGCGCCGGAGGTGAAAATAATATCTTTGGCATCCGCCCCGATCAAGGACGCGATGTGTTCGCGGGCGATCAGGGTAGCCTCTTCGGCCTCCCACCCATATTCATGATTGCGGGAATGGGGGTTGCCAAATTTTTCGGTAAACCAGGGGATCATGACGTCTAAAACCCTGGGGTCACAGGGGGTTGTGGCCTGATAGTCCAGATAGATGGGTCTTTGGCGGGTTGGGGCAGCAGGTAAAGGGTAAATGTTGTTCATAAAAATTATTAAGCAACCTTTTGATGATGATTGTATTTTTGATTCAGGGATAACCAAGACTGTGTGAATCGCTCTATATCTTTGGCCGTGGTGGCATGACCACTGCTGATACGCAGGGCGCACGCAGCGTCCCTTTCGGAAAAGCCCATGGCCTTTAACACAGGGGATGGCGTGATTTTACCGGAAGAACAGGCCGATCCTGAAGACACAGAAATACCGGCCAAATCACAGTGAATGACCTGAGTTTCAGCCGGAACTTCCGGCATGATAACGCATGTTGTGTTGGGCAGTCGATGGCTGCCTTGCCCCACGATAACGCCGCCGTTTTGGGTCAGGGTGCCCTCCATAACTTGGTGAAAATCCCTTAAATTGTTTTGATAAGAGATTGATAATGCTTCACAAAGAGCCGTCAGTCCCGCCAGAACCACGGTATTTTCCGTGCCGGCGCGGCGTCGATATTCCTGGCTGCCACCAAAAATCAGTGGCTCAAGACATTCGGCGCACCGTGAAATAACGGCCCCCAGGCCCTTGGGTCCGCCGACCTTATGAAAGGCCAGGGTGGCAAAATCACAATAGGGGAAAATGGCCTCCAGGGGTATTTTCCCAAACGCCTGAACCATATCACAATGCACGCTGGCACCGGCATTATAGGCGATGTTGGCAATCTCTGCCATGGGTTGAATCACGCCCGTTTCGTTATTGGCCGCCATGACCGAAATCAGGCCGGGTTTTTGAGCATGAACCATGCGCTCAAGGGCCGCTAAATCAACGATACCGTTTGAGGTCACAGGAATTGTGGCTGTGATGTTGGGGTTGTGCAGAACCGAGGCATGCTCCGTCGCCGCGCAGATAATTGTTTTTCCCTTGAATGTATTTAAAACCGTGGCGTTAGCTTCGCTGCCGCCGCTGGTAAAAACAATCTGTCCTGTCTTAACGCTCAGGGCCTTGGCCAGGACGTCACGGGCTCCATTGACAACACGTTTGGCGGTGGCGCCGTCGCGATGCACCGATGAGGGATTGCCAAAGGTATCCATAGCCCCAAGCATAGCCTCTTTCACAGCCGGGTAAAGAGGCGATGTGGCGTTATAGTCCAGGTAAACCCGCGTCATATAACCCTCACCTGTTTTTGGTTTGGGCCTTGGATCAGGCGTTTGTCGCACACATCCAGCAGGCTTACTGTGGACAGAAAAGTGTAGATGTTGGCGCCCAGGGCCTCCCACAAATCATGGGTCAGGCATTTGGCGTTTTCCTTCATGCAGCCGTGTTCCCCTTGGCATCGGGTGATGGTGATGGGTTCGTCAACGGCAGTGATAATATCGGCAATGATGGTGTTTTCAGGGGATTGACGCAGACGATAGCCGCCCCCGGGCCCCCGAGTGCTTTCCACAATGCCAGCGCGACGAAGTTTGGCAAACAGTTGTTCCAGATAGGCCAGGGAAATATCTTGGCGTTCCGCAATGTCCCGCAACGCCACGGGATCCTGGCCGCATTGGGCCAAATCGACGCATGACATTACCGCATAACGACCCTGGGTGTTTAATTTCATTGCCTTAAAACCTGTGGATGTGATAAAGGGTTGGGGAATCTTTTTTCACTCTACAGTACCTTAGTAAAACAGTCAACAATTATGCCCGAAATCATGATCAGTGGTCCTGCGGGCCGCTTAGAGGCCCGTTATCACCCCCCGAGAGTGGCGGCCGCCCCCATGGCCCTTATCCTGCATCCCCATCCAAACCCTGAGGGGGACATGGCCCATCGGGGTACCATGAATAATAAAGTCACCTACGCTTTGTTTCACACTTTGGCCAAGGCCGGTTATGCCACGTTGCGATTTAATTTTCGCGGCGTGGGGAAGTCCCAAGGCACATATGATAAGGGCGAGGGGGAGCTGGCCGATGCCGCCGCCGCCATGGATTGGCTCCAGTCACAAAATGTAGAGGCAAAATATGCCGTGGTGGCCGGGTTTTCCTTTGGGTCCTGGATTGCCATGCAGTTACTCATGCGCCGCCCTGAAATTTACCGCTTTATTGCCGTGGCGCCGCCGGCCAATAAATATGACTTTACGTTTTTGGCCCCTTGCCCGTCTTCCGGGATGATGATGCTGGGGGATCAGGATGATGTTGTGACGGAATCCAGTGTCCGCCAGTTGGCCACAAAACTATCCCGTCAAAAGGGCATCAAGGTTGATTACCGTTTAATCACCGGCGTGGATCATTATTTCACCAACCGCTTGGATGATTTGGTGTATAACGTGAACGATTATTTAGAAACCATTGGTTAAGGAGCTTCCCTCATGACATCCGCTTTTGCACAAACGTTGGCCCCCACACCCGCGCCCGCCATGGGCACTCAAGAAGGATTGGCAGGATTCGCACCCCTGCTGATTATTTTTGTGGTGTTTTGGTTTTTGGTCATTCGCCCCCAAAGCAAGCGCATGAAGGATCAAAAACTGATGATCCAAAACCTGAAGCGCGGCGATGAAATCGTCACGACTGGGGGCATTATCGGAAAGATTGATCGCGTGGTGGATGAGGGCGAATTGATGGTAAAAATCGCCGATGGGATTACCGTTCGTGTGGCCCGTCAAAGTGTGGCGGCGTTGCTCAGTAAGCCCGAGCCCGTGAATGAAAACGGCACGCCTCCCGAAAAAAAATCGTCCAAATCCAAAAAGAAAAAAGAAGTGAAAGAAGAAAAAAAAGAAGCAACAAAAGACTCTTCCGAAGAAAAAGTGGAACAGAAAACGACAGGCGAGGACAAAGCAACGCTGAAAGTGGTTAACTAAGTAATGTTATATCCTAAGAAATCCACCTATTTTTTGTGCTTTTTGATTGTCCTTGCGGGGATTCTCGTGGCCCTCCCCAGTGCCCTGAGTCCCGCGCAGCGGCAGTCTCTGCCGTCATGGTTTCCGTCTCAGATTGTAAATTTTGGACTGGATTTGCAGGGCGGGGTGTATGTTTTGCTCCAGGCCAATATGGATGAAGCCAAACAATCCCTATGGCAAGACAACCGTTCTGGTATCGCCGCGGCCCTGCGCGAGGCCGGCACGTTGCCCCTTTCTGTGGTGGGTGGCGGTAAAGGTCTGACACTAACCTTTGATGCCAAAGCGGATACGGCAAAAATTGTTGAAACCATTCGCGATGTTGTGGGCAGCGATTATGCCATTAAGGCGGATCAGGGTGTGATTCGGGTGACGCTCAGCGAAACGGGCGAAACGGCCTTTGAAAAGCAAATTATGCAAAAGGCCCTGGATACATTGCGGGTTCGGCTGAATGAAACGGGCCTCAAAGAACCCTCGGTCCAGCAGCAGGGCAAGGATTTGATCAACGTTCAGTTTCCCGGCGTCGATGATCCCGCCCGGATTAAAGAAATTTTGGGCCGTACGGCTAAACTTTCGTTTCATATGGTGGATGAGGAACTCAGCCAAACGTATAACCAATCCGTGCGCTTGCCGGCCTCCAAAATGGCCCTTCCTATGAAACGTGATGGCGATGAGCTGCCCATGGTGCTGGTTTTGGAGCGCCGCGCTATGGTGACAGGGGAAATGTTGTCGTCAGCCGCCACCAGTTTTCAAGATGGCCTGCCCGTGGTGAGTATCCGCTTTAACACCCTGGGGGCCAAAAAATTTGGCCAGGCCACGGCGGAAAACATCAACCGTCGTTTTGCCATTGTGCTTGATAAAGACATTATCAGCGCCCCGGTGATCCGGGATGCCATTCCGGGCGGGAATGCGGTCATTTCTGGTGGATTTACGGCGGAAAGTGCCGGGGATTTGGCGTTGCTCTTGCGTTCGGGATCTTTACCCGTGACACTGAAAATTGTTGAGGAACGCACCGTGGGCGCTAGTCTGGGCGCCGATGCCATTCGTTTGGGCCAGCAAGCCAGCTTGTTTGGCTTAATTGCCGTCATGACCATTATGATTGTTTTGTACGGACTGTTTGGGTTTTATGTGGCGTTGGCCTTGCTGATGAACATGGTGCTGCTGGTGGCGGCGTTGGTCATGGCGCAGGCGACGTTGACCCTGCCCGGGATTGCCGGGATTATCCTGACGTTGGGGATGGCCGTGGATACCAACATTTTGATTTTTGAGCGGATCCGCGAGGAATGCCTGGGGGGACTCTCTTTGGGACAATCCCTGTCTCAAGGGTATCAGCAAGCCCTGACCACGATTATTGATGCCAACATGACGACGTTTATTTCCTCCGCCGTGCTGCTGATGTTCGGCACGGGTCCCATTAAGGGCTTTGCCACCACGTTGATTTTTGGGTTAGTAACGTCTCTGTTTACGGGGGTGATTCTCACCCGCCTGATGATCGTGCGCTGGTACCGCCGTCAGGGGAAACAGGCGAAGTTGCCGATTTTGGCATCCGTAAAGTAAGGGCCCTATACCCCAAGAGATGATTTTGGCCGGCGGGATTATTTAGGGCGTGTCATTATTTAAGCGAGAAAGATGGATTTTTTCGGCTTTTGAGACGAAAAGCCGCCAAGGTGAAGGGGGCATACTGGTGGTATGGTCTCCTCACCTTGGCGGAATCGGCAGTCCAAAATAGGGAAAAAGGGGCTTTTGAACCAAGGATGACACGCCCCGCCCGCCCCCTTTAACACCAAAAAATCTAACCGCGTTCAGTCTCATTTGTCTCAGATGTTGGTGGACTTATACAGCCCTAAATAACCCCATTGAAAAAGTGGGGGGGAGTGTTTAAACAGGGTGTATGGACGAACGTGACAAAAAAGATCGCAGCATTGGAAAAAGAGAACGTCGAGCTTAAGGCTAGGATCGGCGGACTTGAGCGTTGTTTGAGTTTAAACAGCAGAAACGGCAGTAAGCCCCCGTCCAGTGACCAACTCCCCAAGAAGCCTGCGCCGCAGAGTTTGCGGGAGGTTAGTGGCAAGAAAAGTGGTGGGGCAGGGGGGTGAGGACCTCAAAAAAGACAGTGTATCACAGGGGATGGGGCGTGACAAAAGGTAGATTTTTTTTATTGTATTTTTTATAAAAAAATACATAATTAATTATTCACTTTGCCGCGGGATTTCCCGCCGAACAAAAACGAGGTTGTTTAATGAAGAAGATTCCTCCTCTTTTGATGATAGGCGTCGCATTGCTGTGCGTAAGTTGCTCAATTTCAAACGAAAAAAAAACACAAAACACATCTTGCCAACCAGAAACGACCGAAGAGTTTTCACAAGTTAAACAGTCTCTTGATCAACACGGAATATCCCTTATTGGAGAAAACCATACAGATCCAAAACCTCGAGATTTTATAACAAGAAACCTATGTTCCTTGAACGTTAACACATTGTACCTCGAGGCCTTGTCAACAGAGTTTCAAGAAAAAATCAATCAACCAGATATCACAAAAGAAGACATAAGATCAATGGTGATGCAGGGATTAGGGTATGGAAACTCAGAAAAATTTGAGGATCTTGGTGCGAAAGACAAAGGATGGATTCAAAGCTATACCCGGCTTATCATAGCCGCAAAAGAGGGTAACATAACGATTATTCCGCTTGAAAAACCAAGTCAGACTTCAGACGGTGTTCATGACGCAGCATCTATGGAAGCACGTCTTAAAAGAACGAATACACAGTGGACGGCGGCCATCAAGGAACAACAAAAAAACCCAGAAACTCGCGGAATAGCGCTAACAGGAGCAGATCATACGAGGACATCTTTTGGTGTTCCAGGGCTTAATCGGCTACTTGGCGTACCTTTGGTTGATCTATCCAATACAAAAATAAGTTGGGAAGCTTGCGCTACACAAGGCACAATCACTAAGCAAACTATTGAACAATTGACCGCAGCACTCACTCCTACAGAAACATTGAAATCAATGGACTCTTTCTTAACGCAGCTTCCAGTAAATCCAGTAAATATAGAAAAGCTAGATACTTTAGAAGGGGCACTTAAAAATTTTACTTTAAATCCTTCGTCTGGGGATCAGGCGACAATTAAAGCTGTCCAAGAGAGAGTCGATTTGGTTTGTGCATGGCAAATTTACAATGGTCAGCCATCTCAAAAATAGCTCTCGTCACCAAAAAAGATATGGCCTCTGCCTACTCCTGCCACCACCCATAGGTTAAATTTTTAACCCGTTCAAAGTGTTCGTTGGGGTCGTATTTTTTTGTTTTTTTGGATAATTTGTGAATGTCCAGCTCCCCCATGGCGGCCAATAAACTGAATTCAGCCACCATGCGATTCCGTTTTGTGGTCATCAGACGGCGCTGGGCAAACAGGGCCTCTTGCTCGGCATTCAAAACATCCAGCGTACTGCGAAACCCCACATCGGATTCTTCGCGGACGCCTATGACGGCCTCCAGGGACGACTCAACTTCCAGGGTTGTGCTTTCAAGATCCGATTCCGCCGCCTGAAGGTCATTCCAGGCCAAGGTGACGTCTTGAATCACACGACGATAAACGTCTTCTTTTTCATAACGGGCTTGTTGGCGTTCTTTTTTGGCCTGACGAACCCATGATGACACCATGCCCCCATCATAGAGCGGGATTTTTAACACCAATTTGGTTTCTGCTCCTTGTCGACGACGATCATCAAAAGAGGGGTCTTCTTCCCGTGATATTTGGGATTCTACCAAAAGTTCAGGACGATAGCCTGCGGTTATACGATCCACTTCCGCGTCTTTAGCCTCTATTTTATAATTTGCACCGCGCAAAAGAGGATTTTTTTTCAGCGCCTGATCCGTTGCCGCCGCCAAGGTTTTTGGCAATTTAGGGGACGGAGAAAACCCCTGCAACGGTCCTGGCAACACACCAACCACCGCCATAAAATCAGCCCGCCGCGCGGTTAGGTTTTTTTCCGCTTGTCGCAGCTCCGTGCGGGCACGCGCCCATCGGGCTTTTGACTGGTAAACATCGGTGATGGTCAGATCCCCCGCGTCAAAACGGGCCTGGGTGATGGTGACGTTTTCCTCCAGCGTTTTCTGATAGTGACGTTGAAAGACCAAAACCCCCTCGGCCGCCACAACATCCGCATAGGCTTGGATGGTTTTTAACAGAATCTCCTGGGTTTGACGCCGCAGTTCTGCCCGTCCCAGGGCAATTTGAGCCACCGCCAGCTCTTTTTCCGCCGTGGTTTTTCCCCCGCGATAAAGGGGCTGTTCATAGGATACACCCAACGCGTAAGGATTTCGCGTATCCGCCCTATCTTGCTCCTGATCAAACCGCTTATCCACGGTTCCATCTACATATCCGGCATCACCAAACGCCTCGATCTTGGGACGAAAACCAGAAAGAGCCTTGTTATACGCCTCATCCAGGGCCTCAACCCCCAAGCGGGCGGCTTTTAGCTGGGGGTTTGTCTGATAGACCAAACTGCACGTTTCCCCCAAACTCACGGGCAAAGTTTCTGCGGCTCCAACCACGGGGACACAGAAAAAAAACAAGAAAAACCAAAGGGTGGCTTTCACCGTTCACACACAATGTGGGCAGGTTACTCGAAACGACGACTGGGGCGTCCTTCGTCACCAAAGGGACGCTTACGGGGGGCAAAATCACGATCAGGACGTGGACCCCGGGGACGATCTCCACGGTCACGATCACCGCCATCACCACCGCCACCAAAGCGGGGTTCACGACGGGGGCGATCATCATCACGACGATCACCGCGGGGGGGGAAGTCGCGTTTGGTTTCGCCCTCTGGCGTTAAGCTGACGCGAAATTTAATCCGGCTGGGGCCAGGCGCGGCCACCAAAGGGACAGAGGGATTGTCCGACGACATGGAACCCAAAACAATAATTTTCGTTTTTTCATCTGTGGGGTCTATCGCCACAGCCAGATCAAAATCAATGGCGGGCAGGGCATCTTTGCTGCCAAACAACGGTGTTTTGTTGGGTTGGGCAGCGCGATCCCGACGGACAGCCTCGATGGCATCACAGACATCTTTGAGAGTTTGGGCAATAAAATCTTTTAAGGGAGGTGTCGTCATGGAATATGCTTTCAACTATTTTTCAAAGAGAAAGACTATGACAGGTTTTTCAGGGTTTTGAAAGGAGAAAATCAGGAGAAAATCATGTGAAAATTGACAGCCCTAACTCGCTCCCCCTCTTTCCAGCGCCGCCCGCACAAACGACACAAACAGCGGATGGGGACGGTGGGGGGTGGATTTTAATTCAGGGTGAAATTGCACGCCCACAAACCAGGGGTGGTCTTTGATCTCGATGATTTCAGGCAGGGTTCCATCGGGGGAATCACCAGAAATGATCATTCCGTTTTCAGCCAGGATGTTTTCGTAAGAACGATTCATTTCATAGCGGTGACGGTGGCGCTCGTTAATCAGGGTTTGGCCGTAAATACGGGCGGCCAGGGTTCCAGGCTGCAGACGACAGGGATAGGCCCCCAGGCGCATGGTGCCGCCTTTTTGATCACCTTGGTGGCGATGCTCCCTTGTTTCTCCGTGTTGCCAGCCGGTCATCAGGCCGATGATGGGATCCTGACAATCGCCAAATTCCGTTGAGTTGGCCCCCGTGAGGCCGCACACATTCCGGGCAAATTCAATGGCCGCCATTTGCATACCAAAGCAAATTCCCAAAAAGGGGATATTGTTTTCCCGGGCGTACCGAATGGCCGCCATTTTCCCGCGGGTGCCGCGCTCACCGAAGCCCCCCGGAACCAAAATGGCATCGCAGGGGGAGAGATCCGCCACACCCTCCCGCACTTGATCCGCCGACAGCCAGGCGATGTTGGTTTGAACGCCGCAGTGCAGCCCCGCATGATCAATGGCCTCAATTAGGGATTTATAGGAATCGTGCAACGAAGTATATTTCCCCACAATCCCCACCGTGATCTGCCCGTGCTGCTGGTGACGCAGAGCATGCAAGCGGTTCCAGGACGAAAGATCCGTGTCTTTTTTGGGAGTCAGGTGAAAAAATTCCAAAATACGATCGTCCAGACTCTCCGCATGAAGGGCAGCGGGAACTTCATAAATAGAGGGAACATCATAGCCTGGAATCACATGGGAGGGGCGCATGTTACAAAATCTGGCAATTTTGGCCCGCGCGTCCGGGGGAATGGGCTGTTCGCAGCGACACACCAGAAAATCCGGTTGAATACCGACGCTGAGCATTTCCTTCACCGAGTGCTGGGTGGGTTTGGTTTTTAATTCGCCGGCGCTGGTGATATAGGGCAACAACGTCAAATGGACAAAGGCCGTATGGGACAGGCCATAATCGTTGCGCAGCTGACGGATGGCTTCCAGGAAGGGTAGGCCCTCAATATCCCCCACGGTGCCGCCAATTTCACACAACACAAAATCACAATCATCGGTATTGCTGATGATGAATTCTTTGATGGCATCGGTGACATGGGGAATGACCTGGATAGTGGCGCCCAGGTAATCGCCGCGACGTTCGCGGGCAATGACTTCGGAGTAAATTTTCCCCGTGGTGATGTTGTCCCCCCGTTTGGCCGTCACGCCCGTAAAGCGTTCATAGTGGCCCAAATCCAAATCGGTTTCGGCGCCATCGTCGGTGACGAAAACCTCGCCGTGCTGATAGGGGCTCATGGTGCCGGGATCAACATTTAAGTAGGGGTCCAACTTACGCAGGCGCACCGTATAACCCCGGGCCTGGAGCAAAGCCCCCAACGACGCGGACACAATGCCCTTACCCAGGGATGAGACCACGCCCCCCGTAATAAAAAGGAATTTCTGTCGCATTTACGGGGCTGTGGGTTGAGGGGACGAGGGTTTAGACTCTGCATTAGGCGCGGTTTTTTCCTGAGAAGCGGGCGAGGACGAAGGGGCCTGCGGTGTTTCCACATCGGGTTTCAGTGGGGAAATCGGGGCAGATGTAGACGAAGGCGCAGCGGAACCAGGTGTGGTGGACCCAGGACGTGGCAAAACAGGGGTTGTTTCTACGGGAACAGAGGTTGCGCTGACAGCCCGAGATAAAGCCTCCGTTGGATCTGTGTGCTCACTTTTGGATAAATAAGCCAGTAATAAACTGAGCCCAATAAATACAGTAGCCAGCCAGGTGGTTAGCTTAGCCAAGGGATTGCTGCTGGCCCGGGGAGTCGCCATGCGCGAAGGGTTGCTTTGTCCGGCCAGTCCGCCCAAGGCCCCCGTACTGCGTTTTTGCATCAGCACAACAGCAATCAAGGCCACGGTGACAAGGGCATGAATCGTAATAAGGATGGTCATGGGGGCGAGTCTCTATGGAAAAACGCCCCATCATAACATCTGATTCAGGGAATTCAAGGCGGTGTATTTTGTTATTGAATGACCCTGGACAGGAGAAAATCATGGGAAAAATTATGGTCCAAAAGCCCCACCAAACTGTTCGCATACCCCCCTGTAATGCGGACGGATTGCAGCGTATTGACCAAATCCTCTGGCGCGTCCACCAAAACCGATTGCATATGGGGACTGCGGCCTGTGAGTTGACCAGTTTTTTTGCCCCTAGATTCCAGCAAAACAGACACGGTCTGGCCGATGGTCGATTGATTGAATGCCTGTTGACCCTCCCCAATAACAGCTTGTAACCGATATAGGCGGTCGCGTTTGGTATCTTCAGGCACTTGTAGAGGCTCAAGTGCTGCCGGCGTACCGGGGCGGGGGCTATAGGCAAAGGAATAGGCCTGGGCGTAGCCCACGGTCTTTACCAGCGTGAGGGTATCCTCAAAATGTGCCTCGGTTTCCCCTGGAAAACCCACAATAAAATCAGACGAAAACCCGATATCCGGACGATTTTTCCGCAAACAATCCACAATGGCCAAATACTCCGCCGTGGTGTGCTTACGATTCATAGCACGGAGGATCTTATCGGACCCCGATTGCACCGGCAAATGCAAAAAGGGCATGAGAACCCGCAAATCCCTGTGCGCCGCCATTAAATCATCGTCCATATCGCGAGGATGAGATGTTGTATAGCGAATACGCAGAAGTTTTGGCAATTCGGCTAACGCAAACAATAACTTGCCCAATCCCCATATTGTTCCGTCAGGGCCCTCTCCGTGATAGGCATTGACGTTTTGTCCCAGCAGTGTAATTTCTAGGACACCTTGATCCAGGGCTTTTTTGACTTCGTCTATAATGGCGATGACGGGACGTGAGTACTCGAATCCACGGGTATAGGGAACAACACAAAAGGAGCAAAATTTGTCGCATCCTTCTTGCACCGTCACAAAGGCACTGGCGCGCCCATGGACCACATCGGGCATAGCGGCGTCAAACTTGGTGATTTCAGGAAAATCCGTCATCAGTGCTGTGCCTTTTTGGCGCATGACCCGGGCAATCATCTCGGGCAAGTGATGATACGACTGCGGCCCCACAATCATATCGACAAAGGGCGCCCGGCGGGACATTTCTTCCCCCTCAGCCTGGGCCACACACCCAGCCACGGCAATCAGCATATCGGACCCTTCCTTGCGACGACGATTGCGAATGGTTTTGATGCGGCCGAGTTCAGAATAAACTTTTTCAGCAGCTTTTTCCCGAATGTGACAGGTGTTCAGCAGCACCAGATCGGCCTGGTTCATGTCGTTTGTTTCTTCAAAATGCAGGGGCTTGAGGAGGGCCGCCATCCGCTGACTGTCATAGACATTCATCTGGCAGCCGTAGGTTTTTAAAAAAAGTTTCCGGGGGGCTGATTCAAGCATGACGGCGACGCAGGGGTTTAGGTTCATGATCCATAAAGGCCGCGCGATAGCGTTGTTCAAGGCCTTGTTCTATGAAAACGTGGGCGGCTTTGGCGAGGTCTTTACGGGACGCAAAAGCCGAAGCCTTCATGGGTTCATGAAAGACCACATCCGCCTGTAACGTTCCCATGCCCAAAACCGTCCATAAATGGGAAAATAAATCCATATCCCCATACCAAGCCGTTAAGGGCCTGATGCCCCGATGCATGGGCATACCATCCAGCAAGGGATAAACAACGGTCACAGGTTGAATCGTCAATGCGCTGTTTTCCGCCATACGAAAGAGGGTTGGTTTAAAAGGATAGACACGGTTGCCATCGTTGCTGGTCCCCTCGGGAAACAAAATTAAATTGCGATCGCCTTCTAAAAAATTGGCGAGATCATCCAGCTGTTCTTGAGCATGCCTGGGCTTGCGATCCACAAAATAGGTTTTTTGAATCTTGGCTAAAAAACTGACAACGGGCCAGCTGGCAATTTCTTTTTTCGCAATGAAAGATCCCTCAATCAATGATCCCAGAACAATAATATCCCAGTAAGAACTGTGATTGCTGGCAAACAGAGTGGGGGCTACGGGACTGGGCGTACCGATGACATTCACCCGAATACCCGAAACAGCCAAGGTAGCTTTGTGCCAATACAGGGGAATTTTGTGGGTATTCATCCGCAAGATAATGGCCAAAAGAAGCATGCCCATGGCAAAACCCGTCAGAAGAATAATACCAAGCAAACGAAAAAAAGCGAGGATATGGCGCATATCTGTTTCTTCTGGGTTTTGGTTACACCACCACAGGGAATGTCATCATCAGGGGGCGATATCCATCCGTTCAAATCTGGAAGTTTTTAGACTTGGCTATTCATTAAACCGCCAAAACGTCCCGACTACAAAGCCTCATTGATAGGATTCAGATCGTCTTGGTGGGCATTTTGATCCGGACCGGAGAATTGGCCTTTGGCATCGACATTACGATCCACAAATTCGATATACGCCAAGGGGGCTGCATCGCCGTAACGAAAACCGGCCTTGAGGATACGGGTATAGCCCCCGGGACGGTCCTGGTAACGGGATCCCAAAATATTGATCAGTTTTTCCACCACGGCATCATCACGAAGGATAGAAAATAAAACCCGGCGGTCGTGTAGGCTTCCCCCCCGGGCGCGGGTAACGATTTTTTCAATATAGGGACGTAGTTCACGGGCTTTGGGCAGCGTCGTTTTGATTTGCTCATGCTTCACCAACGCGCAGGCCATATTGGCCAGCATCGCAGAGCGGTGCGACGACGTACGATTCAGTTTACGACCTTTAATACCATGTCTCATGACACACAATCCTTATGATGGGGGAACCTAAAAGGGCTCTTCAATGCGTTTTGATAAATCTTCAATATTTTCTGGGGGCCAGTCGGGAATTTCCATACCCAAATTCAATCCCAGCTTATCCAGCTCATCCTTAATTTCGTTCAGGGATTTCCGACCAAAGTTAGGCGTGCGCAACATTTCGTATTCGGTTTTCAGAACCAAATCCCCAATGTAAACGATATTATCGTTTCGCAAACAGTTGGCAGCACGAACGGAAAGTTCAAGATCCTCAACCTTGCGGAGAAGATTTTTGTTAAAGGGCAGATCGGGATGATCTTCGGCGCGGGCGTGGCCACGCAGGGGCTCTTCAAAGGCAATAAAGGGCTGTAATTGATCCTGAATAATGCGGCTGGCCAAACCCACAGCATCCTCAGGGGACAAGGTCCCATCAGTTTCAACGGTCAGCAACAGTTTATCATAATCCGTCACCTGACCCACACGGGCACCCTCAACTTTGAAGGCCACACGCTGCACAGGGGAGTAAATCGCGTCGATGGGAATCAATCCCAAAGGCGCTTCTTTGGGCAAATTTTCATTGGCGGGCACATAACCTTTGCCTGTTTCAATGATCAACTCTGCATCCAGTTCCGCGTCTTTGTCCAAGGTACAAATGACAGTCTCAGGGTTTTTAATCTGAACATCGTGGGGCAAGGAAATCATCCCCGCGGTCACGACACAAGGGCCCTTGGCTTTCAGCGCAACTTTTTTGCGGCCGTCACTTAAAACAGACACAGCGATTGTTTTCAGGTTGAGGATAATATCCGTCACGTCCTCACGCACACCATTAATCGAGGAAAATTCGTGCAACACGTTTTTAAATGTCACATTGGTAATGGCGGCCCCTTGTAAGGAGGAAAGCAAAACACGACGCAGGGCATTGCCCAAAGTCACGCCAAAGCCACGCTCCAAAGGCTCCACCACAATCGTCGCAGAGTTTCTATTCGCGCCATCCCTTGCGATTTTCATCGACGTGGGCTTAATCAACGCTTGCCAGTTTTCTTGCAGCATACTTTTTCACCTTAGCCCTAAAAAATTAAACACGACGCCGTTTCGGGGGACGGCATCCGTTGTGGGGAATGGGGGTCACGTCACGAATGGAAGAAACAATAAACCCTGCGGTTTGAAGCGCGCGCAAAGCCGATTCACGTCCAGAACCAGGACCATTCACCTGAACATCCACCGTTTTCATACCATGCTCCATGGCATCACGGGCAGCCTTTTCTGCCGCCACCTGAGCCGCATAGGGGGTGGACTTACGGGCACCCTTAAAGCCATTGGCGCCTGATGTGGACCAGGCAATGGTGTTCCCCTGCTGGTCGGTAATGGTAATAATAGTATTGTTAAACGTCGAGTTGACATGAACAACACCCACCGAAATATTTTTACGCTCCGAACGCTTAAGACGCGCTGTTTGCTGTTTTGCTTTCGCCATAACTGTAATCCACTATGATGTTTTCTTCTTACCGGCAATGGCCACGGCTTTCCCCTTACGGGTGCGGGCATTGCTAGAGGTGCGCTGACCCCGAACGGGGAGGCGCTTTCTGTGACGAAGGCCCCGATAGCAGGCCAAATCCGTGAGACGCTTAATGTTCATGGAAACCTCACGACGAAGGTCCCCCTCAACGGTAACGCTCTCATCAATATAAGAGCGGATTTTTAAAACATCGGCATCGCTGAGTTGATGAACCCGCGTGGAAGGGTCTACGCCCACCGCGGCACAAATGGATCGGGCCACCGAGGGGCCAATACCGTGAATATAGGTCAAAGCAACCACCAGACGCTTTGCTGTAGGAATGTTAACACCGGAAATACGCGCCACAGGCTTAAAACTCCTTAATTAAAACAATCATCATGCAACCCAAAAGAAGGAGCATCTTAGTTACTTTGCCGCCGTTGTCAACGCTCTTTCTTCAAGTTTTTCAAAAATAGCATGTCGGACCACATCTATGGGCGCCATACCATCCACAACCTTCAGCAATCCCAGGCTTTTGTAAAACGGCAAAATGGGCAACGTCTGATCGTGATAGAGGCGCAAGCGGGAAATAACCACCTCGGCGCGATCATCAGATCGCCTGGTAAAGGCTTTCCCCTCACAAACATCACAAACATCCTCAGTTTTCGGGGGATGAAACGATTGGTGATAGCCTGCTCCGCACGTGGCACAACTGAATCGACCCTCAATTCTTTCGACCAAGGCGTCTTCATCAACCTCAAAAACAATCACGGCCGTTAGGGGCGTGTGTTTTTTTTGTAACATGGCGTGGAGAGACTCTGCCTGGGAAAGGGTTCGGGGAAAACCATCGAGAATAAAACCTTTTTGACAGTCGGGTGCCTCCAGGCGTTCCGCCACCAGATTAACCATAGTGTCATCAGGAATCAGGGCCCCTTGCTCCATCAGGGCTTTGGCCTCCAGCCCCACCTTGGTTCCCGCCTTAACCGCCGCCCTGAGCATGTCACCGGTGGCCAACTTAGGGATGCCATAGTGCGCTGAGAGGGCATCGGCTTGAGTGCCCTTACCAGCCCCCGGGGGACCAAACAAAACAATACGCGTCATGCTTTCCCCTTCACCAGCTTACTTTTTTTCATCAGTCCGTCATATTGATGCACCAGCAGGTGGGAATTGATGTGATTAATGGTATCCATCACCACAGTAACAACAATAAGGAGACTGGTCCCCCCAAAATAGAAAGGAATATTGTATTCCGCCATCAAAAGTTCCGGCAATAAACAAACAACCACCAAGTAAAGAGCCCCAAAAACGGTCAAACGGGTTAAAAGGCTGTCAATATACGATGCCGTGGCCTTTCCCGGACGAATCCCCGGAATAAAGGCCGTATTTTTCTTCAGATTATCCGCAACCTCCACCGGATTAAAGACGATAGACGTATAGAAAAAACAAAAGAAAACAATGAGCGAGGCATAAACCAGCATATACAGCGGCTGGCCATGTCCCAGCATCGCCACAGCATCATTAACCCAGGACATGGAACTTTGTCCGCCTGAAAATTGAAGGATAGACGCCGGAATCACCAGCAGCGCGTTGGCGAAAATGGGGGGAATCACACCGGCGGTGTTGAGCTTCAGCGGCAGGTGAGAGCTCTGGGCCCCATAAACCTGTTGGCCCACTTGGCGTTTGGGATATTGTATGGTAATGCGGCGCTGGGCGCGTTCCATGTACACCACCACCACAATGACCGCAACAGCCAAGAAAACAAACATCAGGACAGACAAGGAGGACATTTGTCCGGTCCATCCCAGGGTCAACAGGGAACTGAGGGCCACCGGCAAATGGGCCACAATTCCCGCAAAAATAATCAATGAAATCCCGTTACCAATACCCCGTATGGTGATTTGTTCCCCCAGCCACATTAGGTAAACGGTTCCACCCACCAGGGTAATGACCGTGGTCAGCCTGAAAAACAAACCTGGATTATGAACAGCCGAGCCGCCCATCCCCTCAAGGCCAACAGCAATGGCATACCCCTGAACCGCCGTCAGCAATACGGTCAGATATCGGGTGTACTGAATCAGTTTGGTGCGACCATAATCGCCGTCTTTTTTCAGCTGCCCCAACTGCGGAGACACCGCCGTCATCAGCTGAATAATAATGGACGCTGAGATATAGGGAAAAATATTCAGGGCAAAAATAGACATCCGGCCCAGGGCCCCCCCAGCAAAGGCATCAAAAACCCCCAAAATACTTCCGGAATAGCTTTCAAAAACCCCCTTAAGCACCGTGGCATCCAAACCCGGCACAGGGATATAGGTCCCCAAACGATAAATGATCAGGGCGCCCAGGGTAAACCAAATGCGGGCTTTCAGCTCTGTCGCGCGGCTAAAATTACTCAGTGTCAAACTGGCAGAAAGCTGTTCAGCAGCAGAAACCATGACGTATTCCCAAAACAAACGAAAGAATTCTTTGTATAGGACTGGCGCACGCTGTCAAGAACTTAACAAAATATGAAAGAGCAACTTGATACTGTCAATTTTCCCTGTCAATTTTCCCTTGACAAAAGGTGAAAAAAGGCACACTTTCTCTGTCTTAACTCTTTTTATGTTTGTTTTTGGATAATCCCTATCATGTACGCCGTTTTTGCCCATTCAGGATCCCAGCACCGCGCATCGGTGGGGGATCGCTTGTCTCTTGATAAAATTGATGCTGAAGTTGGATCCTCCCTTACCCTGGATAACGTGGTTTTGTTTCAGAATAATGATGTTATTTCTGTGGGGGCGCCTTTTCTGCAGGGGGCTTCGATAACCGCTGAGGTTGTCTCCCATGCCAAGGGCAATAAAATTATTGTGTTTAAGAAAAAACGCCGCCACAATTACCGACGGAAACAGGGCCACCGCCAGTGGCACACTGTTGTTAAAGTCACTGATATTACCGTTGCATAAGGAGAATTAAGTTATGGCCCATAAGAAAGCAGGCGGAAGTTCCCGCAACGGTCGTGATTCCATCGGTCGTCGTTTAGGCATTAAACATTACGGCGGTGAGTCCGTGATTTCCGGCAATATTATTGTTCGTCAGCGCGGCACCACTGTTCATCCCGGCGTGAACGTCGGCATGGGCAAAGATCACACGCTGTTTGCCAAAGTCGCGGGCACCGTTGTGTTCACCAAAAAAGCCAATGACCGGACGTTCGTCTCTGTTGTCATCTAACGCCTCCCGGGAAATAAAAAAAGGGCCCCCATAAGGGGACCCCCTGCCTTAACACAAACTTTTGGATAGGGTGTCGAGGTTACCCCCGTTTCTTCTTTTTGGGCGTCTCGGCAATGTTGAATTGGGACAGCATCTCTTGCAAGGCGGCTGCCTGATCCGAAAGTGAGCGGACGGATGAGGTCACTTCCTCTACCAACGCTGCGTTTTGCTGGGTGGATCGGTCGATGCTGTTGATGGCAGAGCCGACTTCTTCCACACCGGCGGCTTGTTGTTCACTGGTGGAGCTAATCGTGCTGATCATGCCCTCAACCGATTGGACTTTATGAACGATTTCTTCCAGGCGTTTGGCGGATTGCGTCACGATTTCAACCCCTTCGTCAACGCGGTGGGTGCTATCCTCAATCAGGGTTTTGATTTCCGCTGAGGACTGGGCGCTGCGCTGCGCCAGGTTACGAACTTCGCTGGCCACCACGGCAAAGCCTTTACCGGCTTCCCCGACACGGGCGGCCTCGACAGCGGCATTCAGAGCCAGCAAGTTGGTTTGAAACGCAATTTCGTCAATCACAGTCACGATATCCTTAATTTTGGTTGAGGATTCATGAATCCGCTTCATGGCAACGGCCGCTTCGGAAACAATGCGTTCCCCTTCTTTGGCCGCTTCGCTGGTTTCAATGACCGAGGTGCGGGCCTGGGCTGCAACCCCAAGGTTTTGACGGATGGATTCGATCAACTCTTGGGAAGATGC